>NZ_JBFAAP010000034.1:0-79996 GCF_040639815.1 Streptomyces sp. NPDC023723 | reverse complement strand
GCCTACGAGTCCTTCGACGCGCAGGCCGCCGCCGCCCGCGGCATGGCCTTCGAACACCTCGACCAACTCGCCATGGACCACCTCCTCGGCGCCCGGGGCTGAGCACGCCCGCGTACCGGGACGACGCCCTGCGCATCGTCCCGGTGGTGCGGCGGGGGAGCAGCGGGGCGGGACGGCCGCTCGTGCCGCTGTGCGGATGTCCCAATTCTCCTACCGGATGTCCCGATTTCTCGTACGAGGGTCGCGTCGGGGCGGGACGGAGGAGACCCTGGACGGTATGGCCATGCCGCCCGCACCACCGCCACGGCCGCCCGGCCCGCCCGGCGTCCCGCCGCCACCGGGGGGCGGCTTCGGTCCGCCCACCGAGGGCTTCGGACCAGGACACGGGGACGGCGGCGGACGTGGCCCCAGAAACCGGCGGAACGCATTGGTTCTGGTGCTCGCCCTGATCGTGGCGGCCGGTGCCGTGGTCGCGATCGTGCTCATGGCCTCGGGCGGTGACGACTCGCCCGACGACGTCCCGCCCGCCGAGAGCAGCGCGACTGCCTCTCCCTCCCGATCCTTCGGCATCCCGACCGGACTGCCGACCGGACTGCCGACCGGACTGCCGACCGGACTGCCGACCGGACTGCCGACCGGACTGCCGACCGGACTGCCCAGCGGGCTGCCGACCGAGCTGCCGTCCTTGCCGTCCGGTTTCCCCAGTCAACTCCCGAGCGATCTGGAGTCCTTGCTTCCGTCCCTGGTCGCGGAGATGGCGCGCTGACCGGTGCGCGGGTGCGGGTAATGGGGCCGGCAGAGGGGGTGCGGGGAACGGGGCCGGCAGAGCAGGTGCCGGGTGGTGGACGTGGCGGGGACGGACGCGGGTGGTGGTGGAACGGTCGACGCCGAACAGCAGCCCCAGCCAGCCCCCAGCCAACCCCAGCCAGCCCCAGCGCCGAGTGCGGCAAGTCGTGCCGCAGACGAATCAGCGTGGCCTCCCCAGCCGGTCGACGAACACCAGTTGATGGCGGGCACCCGCACCTGCGCCCCGCTTCCTGGCCCCGCCCCGCGCAGCATGACGGCGACCCTCGCGGAGGGGGAGGGAACTGTCAGCCCCTGACGCCGGCCAGTCCTGGCGCCAGCATGTTCGCCTGGGTCATACCCCCAGGTTCTCCGTCAAGGGAAGGCACTCGGCGAGCAGATCGACGACGTCGCGCCAGGCTCGTTGCGCGTGCCGAGGGTGGTAGCCGACTCCGGGGACCACGGGGTGGGGGTGACCGACCGGCGGGTGGTGGAAGGCGTGCAAGGCGCCGCCGTAGACCGTGAGGCGCCAGTCGACGCCCGCCGCCTGCATCTCAGCGGTGAACGCGTTCCGTTGCGCGGGCGGCATGATCGGGTCCTCTGACCCGACCCCGGCCCACACGGGGCAGCGAATGCGCGCCGCTTCGCCCGGTCGCCCCGTGGTCAGTGCGTTGACTGTCCCGATCGCGCGCAGGCTGACGCCGTCGCGACCGAGTTCCAGCCCGACGGCGCCCCCGGTGCCGTAGCCGACGGCGGCTATCCGGTCGGGGTCGGTCCGCGGTTCGGCGCGCAACACGTCGAGCGCCGCATGGCCGATGCCTCTCATCCGGTCGGGATCAGCGAGCAGCGGCATGCAACGGGCCAGCATCTCCTCGGGGTCACCCAAATAGCGCCCGCCGTGAAGGTCGAAGGCCAGCGCCACGTATCCCAGCTCGGCGAGAGCATCGGCCCGGCGGCGTTCGACGTCGCTGAGCCCTACGCCCTCCGGCCCGAGCAGTACCGCGGGCCGACGGTCGACACCGGCCGGGAGCGCGAGGTGCCCGAGCATCGTCAAACCGTCGGCCGGATACTCGACCGTACGCGTCGTAATCATCGTCATGTGGCTGGACTGTACTGATCGTCGAGCCCGGTCCGGCCGATGTTCTGCCGCTGGCAGAACAGCCCGGGTATTCCTCCGACCGTCCCGCGCAGTGGGATTCTGAGAAACGCCGCAAGCAAATGACAGCTTCGAGGATCGGCGTCCTCGACGAGCAACGGCGAGCTCGCGCCGGGGTTTATTCACGGCTTGTGGGCAGGGAGGCCAGGGCTGCACCAGTGCGTACGTTGACGGCGCGTCGGAGCACTTGTGCGCTCGCGGCGACCACGCGGGCGCCGCGCCATCATGCGGGCTGGGTGGTGATGGTGCACAGGCGTTTGGTGGCCCGGGTCAGGGCCACGTACAGGTCCCTTTCCCCGCCGGGGCGGGCCGTGATGATCTCCTCGGGGTTCAGGACGACGACCCCGTCGAACTCAAGGCCACGTGCTTCGGACGCGGGCACGATGCGTGCGTGGTCGGCGATGCCGTGAGCCGTCAACTGGCGCACCCGGGTGTCCGCGCAGATCACTCCCAGGAGTTCGTCCGGCTGCGAGGTGCGCTGGGCGCGCAGTTCCTCCACGACGGCGGTGACCAATCCGTCCCCGTGCGTGGTTACGGTGCGCGGGCTCTGACCGCTGCGCAGTGACCGTGTGGGCTTCTGGTCCGGAGCGATCCGCGTGAGCAGGTCCCGGACACTCTCCAGGATCTCCTGCGTGGTGCGGTAACTGACGGTCAGGTTGTGCAGTTTGAACCGCGTCCCGACATGAGGGCTCAGGGCTTCCGTCCAGCCGCGTGCCGTCGTGGCCGGGCCCGACTGGGCGAAGTCACCCACCAGCGTCATCGCCCTGGCCGGGCAGCGGCGGACGATCATCCGCCACTGCATAGCGGTCAATTCCTGCGCCTCGTCGACGACTACGTGCCCGTACGTCCGCCCGCGCGGGCCGTCGACCAGGCTCGCCGCCTCGTCCAGCAACGGCACGTCCGCATCGGTCCACGGGGCGTCCGGGGCACGCAGGAGAAGGGACCGCTCCTGCGGGGTCAGGGTCGGCAGGCGCTCGGCCAGGGCGTCGGCATCCGTCAGCAGCGCCTTCACAAGGTCGCCGGGCACCAGCCGCGGCCACAGCGCCTCGACCGCTCGGTCTACTCCGGCGTCGTCGAGGAGATCGGCCCCCATGGCCTCCAGGTCCAGTTCGTGGACCGGACCCGGGTCGGCGGCGCCCTCGGCACGGCGCTGGGCGACTCCCGTGAACCGGTCGAGGTTCAGGCCCGTCACTCTTTCGGTATCGGCGTCGATCTGCTCCAGGAGGTCGCCCATGTCTCGTTGCATCGCGTCGGTGACGGCGTCGACCAGGAGTTCCTTGAACGCTTGGCGCGCGGGGTTGTGGCCGGACGCGGCTGCCAGGGCGGCGGCGCGTGCGGTGGCGACCTCCTTCTCGGACAGGTGGACCAGTTCCTGCCCAACCCGGACGGTGAAGTCACCGGAGGGGGCCTGGTGGTCTCGCAGCAGGCCGGCCAGGGCGTCGGCGAGGTACAGGCCGCCCTTGAGACGTGCCGTGTCGAACGGGTCCACCGCGTCCGGAGACACTCCGGCCAGTTCCTGGCAGGTCGCCAGCTCGACGTCGTTCTCGCCGAGCGAGGGAAGGACCTGGGAGATGTAGTCGAGGAAACGGGCGTTGGGGCCCACCACCAGGACACCTTCCTCCGCGGCGCGCGGGAACGCGTACAGGACGTAGGCCGCCCGGTGCAGGGCTACCACCGTCTTTCCGGTGCCGGGCCCGCCCTGCACCACGGTCACCCCGCGGTGGGAGGAGCGGACGATCTCGTCCTGCTCGGCCTGCAGTGTCGCGACGGCCGCGTGCATCCGGCCCGTACGCCGTGCCGACAGAGCCTCGGCCAACGGGCCGTCCCCCACGACGTCTTCGTCGGTCGGGGCGGTCCCGTCGAGCAGTTCGTCGCTCAGCGAGATGACCGTGCGCTCGTCGAGGCGCAGGTGCCGGCGCCGGCGCAGGTCCATCGGGTGGACCGGTGTCGCCTCGTAGAAGGGCCGCGCCGCGTTCGCGCGCCAGTCCACGAGCAGCGGCAGTTCGTCCTCCTCCGTGTGCAGTCCGATCCGACCGATGCGCAGGGCCGTGCCGTCCGTCCAGTCGATGCGCCCGAAGACCAGCCCCTTCTCGGCGCCTTCCAGCCGACCGATCTCCTTGGTCAGACGCTCGACGGCGATCTCTCTCTCGTACGCCTCGCCGGCGTCGTCCGCCGGGGCCTTCAGCGCGCTCGCCCGGTTCGCTCGCGCCTCGGAAAGCCGCTCGGTGAGCAGCTCATACAAAGAGGACACATAACCTTGCTCCGATTCAACCGCACGCACGGCAGAATCATTCATGTTTGACAACAAGGGACTCCTTCGATTCGAGCCGCACCCTACGGCCAACGTTCCCTGAAGGTAAGTCTTGACTTACTTGTTGCGTCTATGTCCTTACGGCTGACCGCACTTCGCGCGTCATGCATTCCGTCGTTTCCCTTGAATGCCGGTGATACTTTCCCGTGCACGGGAAGGCAGTGAATCGTGAATCCATGCGAAAGGTGCGTGGTCGCGTCCCAGGCCGGGACGGGGGTGGCCTGCATTCCGAATGCGGACACCGGCGGCCGCCGTGATCCGGTTGTGCGACGCGGCGAGTTGGGTGGTGCCTCCGCCGCCGTGTGCGGCTCGGATGCCGGACCGCAACGACTCAACATGCTGGCTTGACGGGCTCCTGGCCCTCCGGTTCGGTGAGCCGCTCCCGCAGCCGGGCCGGCCACCCCGTGGGCCGTAGCGGGACCCGCTCTCCGCCGATCTCGACAGAGCCGGTGAGGGCCGTGGCGAGCGCGTCGACAGGAGTGACCTTGAGATCCTGCCGGTCCCAGGGACCGACCTCCGCGCGGCAGATCAGGTCACGGGATGTCTCCCGGAGAGGCAGTGCACGTCGACTCCGGCGCAAGCCAGTGCCCGGGCTCCACTGCCGAGGAGCTCGGTGACCTCGTCGTCGGCGAGTTCCACGGCATCGCAGCGGCCCCACCCGCCAGGCGTCGGGGCCGGCCGGAGACGCCTCGGGCAGCAGAACGGCCGGGGGAACCGACTGATCGGGAATGATGACTCCTCAAGTTTGACTAGCGAGGGATGCGGCGCCGATGGTACAGGAATGCGCCGCCGACCGGGTGCGTTCGACTGTGACGTGGGACACCATGCAAGAAGGCGGACAAGCAGGCAGGCGGACAGGCTGGCTGGGCGGGGCAAGACCTCCGGATTCCCTGGTGCGGCTACGGCTCTCAGGGAAGAGTCAGGGTCCTGTCTCAGGGACGGCTCAGGGTCGCGATCGGAACCGCGGCGGGCGCGAGCCCGTTTTCAGAACAGAGAGCGGCACTGGCCGCGGAGGAGGCGACATCATGTCGAAGAACGCCAAGATCGCCGCAGGGGGCGTGGCGGTCGGGCTCATCCTGTGGATCTGGCTGCCCTGGTGGGCCGCCCTTCTGATAGTCCTGGGAGTCCCCGCCGCCGCGTACCTCGCGCTGGACCCGTCCCAGCGGCGCCGACTGCGCCGGGTCAGCCGTAAGGAACTGGGTCGCTGACGCGCTGACGCCAGGGGTCGGGACGCGCCGAGTCGCCGGGAGGACCGGCCCTCCAGGACGACTCGGCCGCGGCTCAGAGGGGACGTACGGCCATTTCGTCGAGCGCCTTCAGCAGGCCCGGAAGTTCCGGCCCCCGGCCCACCGGCAGAACCTCGCCGGGCTCGTCGTCCAGCAGGACGAAGGCGATGTCGTCGGTCCGTGCCACGAGCGACCAGCCAGGCCCGTCGGCCCGCAGGGTCCGGGCGTCGCCCGCCGCGAACGACGACCGGACTCGCCCGAGCGGCGGCGGCGTGTCGATGTACGCACGGGCTTCCGCGAGCACCCGCCGGACGCCGCTCGGCCCCTGCGCCGCTTCCCCGCCCGGGGAACCTTCCTCGGCGGGCTCCCTGACACGGACCTGGTCCTCATGCCCGTTCCCTCCCTGGTCTCCGTCCCCGTCCCTGTCCTTGTCCCCGCCCCAGTCCTCATCCGGGTCCGCGTCCTCCAGTTCTGCCACATGTTCCTCCGGCGCCCAGGCCGCTCCGGCTGCCGCGTCCGCCGCGGGCGCGAATTCGGAATCGTCCACCTGCTCCCGCCACTGGGCCCACTGCAGAGCGATCTCATCGGCTCCCAGGCGTCGCTGGGCAGGTCCCCAGGTGGTCGTGTCGGGAGGTGACAGCGGGGGCCGGTCGTCGGCCTCGGGGGCGGGGTCGTGCGGCGCGGGGATGCCCGGAGCCGCCACGGCGACCGCGAGGGGCCAGCCGGGCAGCGCCGTGACGACGGTCCGCTCGTCCGGGGACAGCTCGTGCTCCATACCGCAGTCCCAGGAAGCTATGGCCACCGCGACCAACGAGACATCGTCGATCACGACCGTCCATCGAGCCCCGGTACCGTCCTGACCGAGTACCAGGCCGTAACCGTCCGCCAGCGGAGGGAGACCGAGCGCCGAGCACGCCTCCGGGTAGTCGTCGCCCAGCACGCTCGGGAACTTCGCCGGTGTCAGCAGCACCGCCGTGAGCACATAGAGCGCGTCGTCCTCGGCGGCGACGGTGTCCTCGTCCGTCCCGGCCATTCCAGCCTCCCCATCGGTTCGACCAACGGCGGGCACCCTAGTGCGACCGGAAGCCGGTTGTCACGAGTCCTCGACGCATCCGAGCTGCATGTTTCCGGCTGGACGGGTCCAAAACGACCATCGGAGACCGGCGTTCCGTCAGGACGCCGGCAGCCCGAGAAGCGCACGAGCCACTGTCCGCGGCGACTCGTCGCGCTCCCGCGCCAGAGCGACGACGGCCCGGCAGGCCAACTCGTTCAACCCGAACGACAGCGCCTCCGGCGACACCCGGCCCGCCGCTTCGTCCATCCGCTCCTGGTCGTCCTCCACGTAGGCCGACACATAGGCGGCGGCCGCCTCGAAGAGGTTGTGTCCGCGGCTGTCGCCTCCGGGTCCCTCCGCCACGCTCACCGAACTGAGCAGTCTGTCCCAGACCTTGCGTACCCTGCCGAACAAGTTGACCACCATCCCCCTGCGCGGTCGTCACGGCCGGCCGCGCGTATGCCTTCCTGTTCAACGTAGAGATGCCGCTTCCCCAACAGAAGGGGGCGGACGGGGCACTCCGGACGCCGGCTGTTCGCTGGTGCGGGGCGGGAGCGATGGTCTCAAGCCGCGGTCAGCCCTGGCGGACGGCCAGGGCGAGGAAGCGGGCGTCCTCGTCCGCGTACGACGTCAGGTGCCAGCCCGAAGCTGCCAGCAGGCGTCGGAGGTTCGGTTCCGCGCGCAGGTCGTCCGGGGTGAGCCGGCGGCCCTGCCGGGCGGCCAGCGCCGCCCGGCCGATCGGATGGAACAGGGCGAGTACGCCGTCCGGCCGCACCACGCGCGCCAGCTCGCGGAGATTCTCACCCGGGTCGGGCAGGTGGGCGATGAGTCCCGCGGCGAACACGGCGTCGAGCGTTCGAGACCGCAGCGGCAGTCTGGCGACGTCGGTCAGCAACAGCCGCCCCTCCCGGTCCCGGCCGGCCCGCCGGGCGGCTCGCAGCATGGCCGGGGTGAGATCGGCCCCGATGACCACCCCCGAGGCGCCCACGGCCGCACGCAGCGGCGCCAGGGCACGACCGGTGCCGCACCCCGCGTCGAGCACCCGGTCTCCCGGGCGCAGGCCCAGCTCGGCGACCCCCGCCGCGTAGGCCGGACCGTCGTCGGGGAAGCGGCTGTCCCAGTCCGCGGCACGGGCGGCGAAGAACTCCTGGACGTGCGTGTGGTCGTGGCTCATGCTCCGCATGATTCCGTATGGCCGGGGAGGACGCCGCTGACATTCCAGCGCACATGTTCGAGCGTGGCCTGGTCGTTCCAGCGCACTTTCGGGACACATCCCGGCACTTCTCGGAAGAGACCCCGCGCGCACCAGTGCCCCCACTAGCGTTCCAGGGCCATGGGGCACCTGGCCCGTGCCGCTCGGAAGCATCCGGGCGGGCGGCGTCGATGCCCGCTCCCTGTCACCCCGCGCCGGGGCGTCACCGGCACTCCCGAGAGAAGTGATCCATGGCCTCCGAGTACGCGGATGCCGCAGACGGCGAGACGGCCGCTCTGACGCTGAAGATACTGATCGCCGGCGGGTTCGGCGTGGGCAAGACGACGCTGGTCGGAGCCGTCAGCGAGATCAGACCGCTGCGCACGGAGGAACCGCTCAGCGAGGCGGGCCGTCCGGTGGACGACACCGAGAGCGTCGGGGAGAAGGCGACCACGACCGTCGCCATGGACTTCGGCCGCATCACCATCCGGTCCGACCTCTTCCTCTACCTGTTCGGCACGCCGGGACAGGACCGCTACTGGTTCCTGTGGGACGACCTGGCACGAGGAGCCATCGGCGCGGTGGTCCTCGCGGACACCCGGCGCCTCGCGGACTGCTTCTCGGCGATCGACTTCTTCGAGCACCGGCGCATCCCGTTCGTGGTGGCCGTCAACTGCTTCACGGATGCCGACCGGTACGGCCCCCAGGACATCGCGCACGCCCTCGACCTCGACCAGGGCACGCCGGTCGTCCTGTGCGACGCGCGCGAGCGCGCCTCGGGGAAGGAGGTGCTGATCCGGCTCGTCGAGTACGCCGGGCGGATGCACACCGCCCGGCTGCTCGACTCGGTGGGCTGACCGCGAGCGGCCCAGCCCGGACCGCACTCAGTCCGCCACGGCCTTCTGTGCCAGCACCTTGTCCACGGTCACCCGCACCAGCAGCTCACCCGGAACACCGTTACGGGCACCGAACTCCTCGGCACGGTCCTCGCCCATGTACCGGGCGCCGATACGGGCCGCCCAGTGCCGGAGTTCGTCCGGCTCCTCCGAGATCAAGGCGCGCCCCTGGAGCACGACGTAGTCGAACGGCGGCCGGTCGTCGTCCACGCACAGGGCGACCCGGCCGTCCCGGAGCAGATTGCGTCCCTTGACGGTCTCCTTGCCGGTGTTGAACACGATCTCGTCCCCGTCGAGCAGGAACCACACCGGCGCCACATGCGGGGCGCCGTCCGCGCGGACGGTGCAGAGTTTCAGGGTGCGGGTGCCGTCCGAGACGAAGGCCCGCCATTCCTCGTCGGTCATCTTCTGTGCCATGGCCCCATCCTGCTTGCCCGCAGCCCCACCGTGGGGAAGGCTGGCGGGGCAACCCTCCGGCCAGGGGGAGACATCGCACGGGGAGCACAGGGGGCGACGGGATCATGGCGCAGAACCAGGGACTCGGCTGGATGCTGGACGATCTGACCGGGCGCGTCGAACATGTGCGGCACGCGATGCTGCTGTCCAACGACGGCCTGGTGACCGGAGCCAGTACCGGCCTGCGGCGCGAGGACGCGGAGCACCTCGCCGCCGTCTCGTCCGGCCTGCACAGCCTCGCGAAAGGATCGGGCCGTCACTTCGGCGCCGGGCGGGTCCGGCAGACGATGGTCGAGTTCGACGACGCGGTCCTGTTCGTCACCGCGGCCGGCTCCGGCAGCTGCCTGTGCGTACTGAGCGGCGCGGAGGCCGACATCGGCCAGATCGCCTACGAGATGACCTTACTGGTGAACCGGGTCGGCGAGCACCTCCACATCGATGCCCGGCACCCCGAACCGACCTCTGCCATCGAGCCCTGACCTGCTGGTTCCGCCTCGCTCTGGAGCCGTCCGCGGAGTTGTCCACAGCGGAGTCGTCCACAGTGGAGTTGTCCGCAGCGGAGTTGTCCACAGCCTCGAACGGGAAGCCGGGCGAACGGCTACGGTTTTTTTCGGACGAGCCGCGCACCGGGCGCGGTCCGTGCACACTCCACGGGGGAGACGAGCATGTCCGGAAACATCCTCACGCCTCGGGCGACGCCCACCGCCGACCATCCCGCCGCCACGCGGAGCAGCAGGCTCGCACCAGGGCGCGCGGCACGCGAACTCGACTTGCAACGCAGCGAGTTCGACATCGCGGTCGGTCTCGGCCTAATCCGCACCGTGCCCGACGAAGGAGGAGGCGGACCGTGCGTCACCTGGGCCGAGATCGAACGGGTCCGTGAGCGAGAGGGCTTTCCCGAGTCACTGCGGGAGAGCGTGCGGACCGTGGCGACGACGGAGGGCGCCGCCCTCATGAAAGTGTCCAGGTCCCGGTTCTCCCGACTGGCCCGGCTGGGACTGCTGGTGCCCGTGAAGGTCTATGTCAACCGCTACCGTGCCGTGGTCTGGCTGTACCTCGCCGACGAACTGCGGCAGTTCGCGACCGACGAGAGCAACGCCGGCCTGCTGACGGGCCCCGCTCCCGAGCGGTTGCGGACCCAGCTGAAGGAAGGCCAGGACCTGCGCCCGCGCAACTGGCGGGGCCGGTATCTGGGTTTCCTGCTCCGGCAGACCGACGATCCGTGGGCCCGGGCCGCGGCCGTGGCGTCCCTGCTCGAGCCGGTCGAGATCGCGGCCGTGGTACGCGATCCGGACGAGCGCTCCCACCTCCAGCGGTTCCGCCCGGTCCCGGTGATCCACGGCTTGCCCGAGTCACCCACCGCCCAGCTCGCCGAGGAGATCATGACGGCGGCCGACCCGGACGAGATCCACTGGCTCCGTTCGGAGCTGGCCCGGCTGGCCGACATCGCACGAGAACACCGTCCGGCGGCCCACCGGGCCCACCGGGCCCACCGGGACGTCGGCCCCGGTCACGCACCGAGCCCGGCTGCTGCCAGTGCCACCTGCTCGCCACCCGCGAGGAACCGTCCGGCGCACGCGCCGGAACGCTCCCGCGGCCTGCTGGGCCGCCTGCGGCGCAGAAGCAGGCAGCGCGCCCTGCTACCCGGCCCATCCACTGAGTCCGGCTGCCGGAGCGCACTACAAGGCCCGGAACAGGCCTTCCTGGACGACGGACACCAGCAGACGGCCCTCGGCGTCGTAGATCCGGCCGCGGGCCAGACCGCGTCCTCCCGTGGCGATCGGCGACTCCTGGTCGTACAGGAACCACTCGTCCGCGCGGAACGGACGGTGGAACCACATGGCGTGGTCCAGGGAAGCCATGTCGAAGCCCCGCGGACCCCACAACGGCTCCACCGGGATGCGTACGGCGTCCAGCAGCGTCATGTCGCTGGCGTAGGTCAGCGCGCAGGTGTGTACGAGCGGGTCGTCGCCCAGCGGCCCGACCGCGCGCATCCACACGGCACTGCGCGGCTCGGCGTCCTGGATGTCCTCGGTCGTCCAGCGGAGCCGGTCGACGTAACGGATGTCGAAGGGCTGCCGTCGCGCCATCCGTTCGAACTGCTCCGGCAGCGCGCCCAGATGCTCCCGGACCTCGTCGGCGACCGTCGGCAGGGACTCCGGGGCCGGCACCTTGCGGGCCGGCGGCAGCTGGTGTTCAAAACTCCCCTGCTCAGGCTTGTGAAAGGAGGCGGTCAGATTGAAAATCGTGCGCCCCTGCTGCACGGCCGTGACCCGGCGGGTCGTGAACGACCGCCCGTCCCGGACCCGTTCCACCTGGTACACGATCGGCACGCCCGGCCGGCCCGGCCGCAGGAAGTACGCGTGCAGCGAGTGCACCGGGCGGTCGCCCTCGGTGGTGCGGCCCGCGGCGACCAGGGCCTGGCCGGCCACCTGGCCGCCGAAGACTCGCTGGAGGGACTCCTGCGGACTGCGGCCGCGGAAGATGTTGACCTCGATCTGCTCCAGGTCGAGCAGGGCGACAAGGCCTTCGGCCGGGTTCGTCATGGGTGGTGTTCTCCTGTGTTCACAGCTGGCCGACATCGGTGACGCGGACGATCGCCCGGCCCTCCGCGTCGGAGGCGACCAGGTCGACCTCCGCGCTGATGCCCCAGTCGTGGTCGTCGTTCGGGTCGTCGAAGATCTGTCGTACGCGCCACAGCCGGTCCTGCGGCTCCTCCTGGATCACCAGCAGCTTCGGGCCCCGGGCGTCCGGTCCGGTGCCGAGGTCGTCGTACTCGTCCCAGTACTTGTCCATGGCCTCGCCCCAGGCGTCGGCGTCCCATCCGGCGTCACCGTCCATCTCGCCCAGCTCCCCGACCTGGTCGAGGGCGGCCAGCTCCACCCGCCGGAACAGGGCGTTGCGGACGAGGACGCGGAAGGCGCGCGCGTTGGTGGTGACCGGCCGGACCTGGTCGGCCTTCTCCTGGGCCTCCTCGGCGGTCATCTCCGCCGGGTTGGCGAGCTGCTCCCACTCGTCCAGCAGGCTGGAGTCGACCTGGCGCACCATCTCGCCGAGCCACTCGATCAGGTCCTGGAGGTCGTCCGACTTCAGGTCGTCGGGGACGGTGTGGTCCAGGGCCTTGTAGGCACCGGCGAGGTAGCGCAGCACGATGCCCTCGGTCCGCGCCAGCTCGTAGTGGGAGGTCAGCTCGGTGAAGGACATCGCCCGCTCGTACATGTCCCGGATCACCGACTTCGGCGACAGCGGATGGTCACCGACCCAGGGGTGGCTCCTGCGGTAGGTGTTGTACGCGTGGAAGAGCAGCTCCTCCAGGGGCTTCGGGTACGTGATCTCCTGGAGACGCTCCATGCGCTCCTCGTACTCGACGCCGTCCGCCTTCATCGCGGCCACGGCCTCGCCGCGCGCCTTGTTCTGCTGCGCGGCGAGGATCTGCCGCGGGTCGTCCAGCGTGGACTCCACCACCGACACCATGTCCAGCGCGTAGGACGGCGACTCGGGATCGAGCAGTTCGAACGCGGCCAGGGCGAACGTGGACAGCGGCTGGTTCAGCGCGAAGTCCTGCTGGAGGTCGACCGTGAGGCGGACGATGCGGCCGTCGGCGTCCGGGGTGTCCAGCTTCTCGACGATGCCGCCGTCCAGCAGCGAGCGGTAGATGGCGATGGCCCGCCGGATGTGCCGCAGCTGCTGCTTGCGCGGCTCATGGTTGTCCTCCAGCAGATGGCGCATCGCCTCGAAGGCGTTGCCGGGGCGCGCGATCACCGACAGCAGCATCGTGTGCGTCACCCGGAAACGGGACGTCAGCGGCTCCGGCTCGGAGCCGATGAGCTTGTCGAAGGTCTGCTCGCTCCAGCCGACGAAGCCCTCCGGAGCCTTCTTGCGGACCACCTTGCGGCGCTTCTTCGGGTCGTCGCCCGCCTTGGCCAGGGCCTTCTCGTTCTCGACGACGTGCTCGGGAGCCTGTGCGACCACGAACCCCGCCGTGTCGAAGCCCGCGCGCCCGGCCCGCCCCGCGATCTGGTGGAACTCCCGGGCCCGCAGCGTCCGCACCCGGCTGCCGTCGTACTTGGTCAGAGCGGTGAACAGCACGGTCCGAATCGGCACGTTGACGCCGACGCCGAGCGTGTCCGTACCGCAGATCACCTTCAGCAGCCCGGCCTGGGCGAGTTTCTCGACCAGGCGGCGGTACTTCGGCAGCATGCCGGCGTGGTGCACACCGATGCCGTGCCGCACGTAACGGGAGAGGTTGCGGCCGAACTTGGTGGTGAAGCGGAAAGCGCCGATCAGATCGGCGATCTTCTCCTTCTCCTCGCGGGTGCACATGTTGATGCTCATCAGCGCCTGCGCCCGCTCCACGGCCTGTGCCTGGGTGAAGTGCACGATGTAGACGGGGGCCTGCTTGGCCGTCAGCAGGTCGGTGAGGGTCTCGGTGAGCGGGGTGTAGCGGTACTCGTAGGACAGCGGCACCGGGCGGGTCGCCGACCGGACGACCGACGTCGGGCGGCCGGTGCGCCGGGTCAGGTCCTTCTCGAAGAAGGAGACGTCGCCGAGCGTGGCGGACATCAGGACGAACTGGGCCTGCTCCAGTTCCAGCAGCGGGATCTGCCAGGCCCAGCCGCGGTCCCCCTCCGCGTAGAAGTGGAACTCGTCCATGACGACCTGGCCGATGTCCGCGTCCTTGCCGTCGCGCAGCGCGATCGACGCCAGCACCTCGGCGGTGCAGCAGATCACCGGGGCGTCGGCGTTCACGGAGGCGTCGCCGGTGAGCATGCCGACGTTCTCGGTGCCGAAGAGTTTGCACAGCTCGAAGAACTTCTCCGAGACCAGCGCCTTGATCGGCGCGGTGTAGAAAGTGACCTCGTCCCGGGCGAGGGCGGCGAAGTGCGCACCCGCCGCGATCATGCTCTTGCCGGAGCCGGTGGGCGTCGAGACGATCACGTTCGCCCCGGACACCACCTCGATCAGCGCCTCCTCCTGATGGGGGTAGAGCGTGAGACCGCGCTCCTGGGCCCACGACTCGAAGGCTTCGTAGAGGGCGTCGGGGTCGGCGGTCGGCGGCAGGCGATCGATGAGGGTCACGCCACCATCTTGCCTGGCACCGGCCCCGATGCGGGAATCGGCTGCGGGGCCGAAGATCATGACCGCTACGCTGGGTGGCCGACGGCATGTCGGTGGACCTGGTCAACTGGACAGCGGCACACGAGGAATGGGGCGGGCAACGGCGATGATGGGACCAGCGCACTCACTGTCGGGCGCCGCGGCCTGGCTCGGGGTAGGGGCGGCGACCGCGGCGGCCGGGCACCCGATGCCCTGGCCGGTCCTGCTGACCGGAGCCCTGATCTGCGCCGGCGCGGCGCTCGCTCCGGACCTCGACCACAAGGCCGCGACCATCTCGCGGGCTTTCGGACCGGTGTCCCGGGGCCTGTGCGAGATTGTCGACAAACTTTCGTACGCCGTCTACAAGGCCACCAGGAAGCAGGGCGACCCGCGCCGGTCCGGCGGTCACCGCACACTCACCCACACCTGGCTGTGGGCGGTCCTGATCGGAGCCGGATCCTCGGTCGTGGCGATCACCGGGGACCGCTGGGGTGTGCTGGCGATCCTCTTCGTCCACATGGTGCTGGCCATCGAGGGCCTGCTGTGGCGGGCCGCCCGCGGCTCCAGCAGCGACGTCCTGGTCTGGCTGCTGGCCGCCACCAGCGCCTGGATCATCGCCGGTGTGCTGGACGAGCCGGGCAACGGGTCGGACTGGCTGTTCACCGCGCCGGGCCAGGAGTACCTGTGGCTGGGGCTGCCCATCGTGCTGGGCGCGCTGGTGCACGACATCGGGGACGCGCTGACGGTGTCCGGCTGCCCGATACTCTGGCCCATACCCGTGGGCCGCAAGCGGTGGTATCCGATCGGCCCGCCCAAGGTACTGCGGTTCCGCGCGGGCAGCTGGGTGGAGCTCAAGGTCCTGATGCCGGCCTTCATGCTGCTCGGCGGGGTGGGCTGCGCGGCCGCGCTCAACGTCATCTGACCTCCCGCACCGGCCCGCGGGGACACTCGGCGGCCACAGGCCGTGCTCAGCGTTCCTCGCTGGGCGGCCGCGGCCTGCCGGACCGGCGGATGCGTGCCGGTCGTGTCCGGCTCTGTCCGGCGCCCTGCTCGGGGCTGCTGGACCGGCGGGGACGGGTCGGCCGCGCTCAGCCTTCCTCGACGGGCGACCGCGGCCTGCCGGACCGGCGGATGCGTGCCGGTCGTGTCCGGCATCGTCCGACGCCCTGTTCCGGGCCGCCGGACCGACAGGCGCGCGTGGGCCGGACACCCCGCTGTCGGGCGTTCGGTGCCGTCGTGCGGGTGCGGCTCCGGGCCGACCCACTGAATGCCGACCCGCCGGGCAGGGCTGCGCCGGGCAGGGACTCGCCGGACAGGGATTCGCCGGACGGGAACCGGCCGGATGCCGACCGGTCGACCGCCGGGTACGGCGTCGTCCGCGACGGCCGCTCAGGCGGGCCCGTCGGCGGCGCCCGTCCCCCCGCCGCCGTAGCGCCGCTCGAAGCGGGCGACGCGTCCCTCGGTGTCGACCGTCCGGGCCTGGCCCGTGTAGAACGGATGGCTCTCCGAGGAGATCTCCACGTCCACGACCGGGTAGCTCCGCCCGTCGTCCCACTCGATGGTCCGCTCGCTGGTCGCGGTGGACCGGGTGAGGAAGGCGTAACCGGCGGCGCGATCCCGGAAGACGACGGGATGGTAGTCGGGGTGCTTGTCCTGCTGCATGAGCGCTCCTTGTGCGGCGGGGGCGGCGCGGAGAGGGGCGACGCCGGGGGTACAGCGGATTCAGCGCGGCAAGGTGTCCTCGTCGACGACGTGCACCGCGGCCTCCTCGGCGGATGCCGCCGCACCGTCGATGCCCACGTCCGTGGCGACCAGGGCGGCTTCCTCGTCCTTGCGCACCCCCTCGTCGGGAGCGACCAGCCGGCCGGATCGGGCGGCGCCCACCTCGTCGTCCAGGAGTTCGCCGTCGGTGTCCTCGGAGTCCCCGAGACCGTCACCGTTCGGGGCCAGGGTGTCCGGGGTCTCCTCGGCGAGCCGCTGCTCCAGCGTCTCGCCGTGCCGGCGCTCGGCCGCGGTCACACCGTCGTGCTCCACGGCCCAGGGCCGGTCCGGCGGGGACCAGCCCGCGTCGAGGGGGTCGTCCACACCGTCGTACTCCAGGGTGTCCTCCGCGTCGAGCAGCCCGGTGTCCTCCCGCTGCTCGGAACCGTCGGGCTGGTAGACGTCGTCCCCCCATCCGTCGGCGCTGTTCACGGATACCTCCAGAGGATGGGGCCCGGCCCCTTGTCACCGCGGGGTGCGGCGGGACGCCGCAGCACGGGGACCGGGCGTCGCCAGGCGTCGGAACCGGAACGCGTGCTCTCCGGGCGTTCCCCGCGCCGGTTCCTCCTCCCAGATTTCCACCCCCGCTCGGGACCGCGCAACGGCACGGACCCGAGCCGGGGACCCGCCACGCTCCGCAGGTCCCCGGCCGCGCCCCGGAAGACGCCCGGCACTCACCCCGTCGGCGGTGCCCCGTCCGGGTCAGTCGTGCCACGACCGCCACAGTGCCGCGTACGCCCCGTCCGCCGCGACCAGATCGTCGTGACTGCCCAGCTCGCTGATCCGGCCGTGCTCGACCACGGCGATGACATCCGCGTCGTGGGCGGTGTGCAGCCGGTGGGCGATCGCGACGACGGTGCGGCCGTCCAGCACCCGGGCCAGGGACCGTTCCAGATGACGGGCGGCCCGGGGATCGAGCAGCGACGTCGCCTCGTCCAGGACCAGGGTGTGCGGGTCGGCCAGCACCAGGCGGGCCAGCGCGATCTGCTGTGCCTGCGCCGGAGTGAGCGCGAAGCCGCCCGAGCCGACCTCGGTGTCCAGCCCCTCGTCGAGCGCGCGGGCCCAGCCGTCCGCGTCGACCGCTGCGAGGGCGGCCCACAGCTCGGTGTCGGTGGCGCCACCGCGGGCCAGCCGAAGGTTGTCGCGCAGGGAGCCCACGAAGACGTGATGCTCCTGGTTGACGAGGGCCACGTGGGAGCGGACCCGTTCGGCGGACATGCGGGACAGCTCGGCGCCGCCCAGGGTGATCCGGCCCTCGCGGGGTGCGTAGATGCCGGCGAGCAGCCGGCCCAGGGTGGACTTGCCCGCGCCCGAGGGACCCACCAGTGCCAGCCGGGTTCCGGGGGCGACCTCCAGGGACACCTTGCGCAGGACGTCCACCCCCTCCAGGTAGCCGAAGTGCACCCGGTCGGCGTGCACGTCGCGTCCGTCCGGGGCCGACGCGCTGTCGTCGCTCTCGGGCTCGATCTCCCGCACACCGACCAGCCGGGCCAGCGACACCTGGGCCACCTGGAGCTCGTCGTACCAGCGCAGGATCAGCCCGACGGGATCGACGAGCATCTGCGCGATCAGGGCCGCCGTCGTCAGCTGGCCGACCCCGATCCAGCCCTGGAGCACGAACACGCCGCCGATCATGAGCACCGAGGCGAGGACGGTCACATGGGTGACGTTGATGACGGGGAAGAGAACGGACCGGAGCCAGAGAGTGTAG
Organism: Streptomyces sp. NPDC023723; assembly: GCF_040639815.1. Lineage (NCBI taxonomy): Bacteria > Bacillati > Actinomycetota > Actinomycetes > Kitasatosporales > Streptomycetaceae > Streptomyces > Streptomyces sp. NPDC023723. The sequence goes on along the minus strand of NZ_JBFAAP010000034.1, from coordinate 62,353 downwards.
CGCTCCCAGGCCGTCCACTCCTTGATCCGGCGGTCCGACAGCCCGACGCGGCGGTCACCGAGGCGGTGCGCCTCGACGGTCCGCCCGGCATCCACGGTCTCGGCGAGCGCGGCGGCCACGGCGGCGTAACCGGCGGCCTCCGAACGGTACGCGGCGGGCGCCCGCCGGAAGTACCAGCGGCAGCCGACCACCAGCAGCGGCACGGCGAGCAGCACGGCGGGCGCCAGCGGCGGCGCCGTGACCACCAGGCCGCCCAGCAGCAGCACCACCCACACCGCGCCGATCGCCAGCTGCGGCACGGCCTCGCGCATGGCGTTGCCGAGGCGGTCGATGTCGGTGGTGATCCGGGACAGCAGGTCGCCCGTGCCGGCCCGTTCGAGCACCCCCGGCGGCAGGCCGACCGAGCGCACGAGGAAGTCCTCCCGCAGGTCGGCCAGCATGCGCTCGCCGAGCACCGCGCCGCGCAGCCGGACCTGGCGCATGAAGGCGGCCTGGAGGACCAGCGCGACCACGAACAGCGTGGCGGTGATACCGAGGTGCAGCTCGCGGGCATCGTCGGACACCCGCTCCACGAGCCCGCCGAGCAGGTAGGGACCGGCCATGGAGGCGACCACGGCGACGGTGTTGACGGTGACGAGGAGCAGGAACGCACGGCGGTGCCGGCGCAGCAGCTCCGTCACGTAGCCGCGCACGGTCGCGGCGTTGCCGACGGGCAGCGTGCTCGCCGTCGTCGGGGCCGCGGGGTCGTACGACGGTGGCGCCACGCCGATCATGCCGTCTCCTCGATCTCTTCCAGGCGGTGCAGTACGTCGTCGCCGTCCAGGCGGTGGCTGTCCAGGGCGTCGCCGCTGGGGGACCGCCCCGGGCCGTCACCGGCGAACACCCCGAGGGCGGCGTGCTCCGCCCGGTGGGCGCCGGCCTCCTCCTCGGTCTCGCGGGTCACCACCGCCCGGTACCTGGGGTCGCCGTGCAGGAGGTCGCGGTGGGTGCCGACGGCCACGGCCGCGCCCTCGTGCAGGAACACCACGCGCTCGGCGCGGTCCAGCAACAGCGGCGAGGAGGTGAACACGACGGTGGTGCGGCCCTGCCGCAGGCCCCGTACGCCGTCCGCGATGCGCGCCTCGGTGTGCGAGTCCACGGCGGAGGTGGGCTCGTCCAGGACGAGGACCTCCGGGTCGGTCACCAGGGACCGGGCCAGGGCGAGCCGCTGGCGCTGGCCTCCGGAGAGCGAACGGCCCCGTTCGGTGATGCGGGCGTCCATCGGGTCCGCGGCGTCGACCGACCCCTGCACCAGAGCCGCCAGTACGTCCTCGCACTGGGCGGCGGCCAGCGCCTCGGCGGCGCCGACGGCACCGGAGGCGGGCACGTTGAGCAGGTCGCGCAGTGTCCCGGACAGCAGCACCGGGTCCTTGTCCTGGACCAGCACGGCCGTGCGCGCGGAGTCCAGCGGCAGTTCGTCCAGCGGTACCTCCCCCAGGGTGACCGGCACGCCCTGCTCCGAGGGATGGCCGCCGAGCCGTTCGGCCAGCCGGCCGGCGGCGTCCGGGTCGCCGCACACCACGGCGGTCAGCAGGCCCGCCGGGGCCAGCAGGCCGGTGGCCGGGTCGTACAGATCGCCGGACGGCAGTGAGCCGGCCGCTCGGGACCCGCCCGTGTCGGTGGCCCGGTCCAGCGACAGCACCCGGGCGGCCCGTCTGGCCGACGGCCGGGAGAAGGAGTACGCCATGGCGATCTCCTCGAAGTGCCGCAGCGGGTAGGTGAGGATCATGACCGAGCTGTAGACGGTGACCAGTTCCCCGACGCCTATCCGGCCGTCCCGGGCCAGGTGCACGCCGTGCCAGACCACCGCGATCAGCAGCAGACCCGGCAGCAGCACTTGGATCGCGGAGATCAGGGACCACATGCGGGCGCTGCGCACGGCCGCGTGGCGCACCTCCTGGGAGGCCCGGCGGTAGCGGTCGAGGAAGAGCTGCTCACCGCCGATGCCACGCAGCACGCGCAGTCCGGCGACGGTGTCGGAGGCCAGTTCGGTGGCCCGGCCCGCCTTCTCCCGCTGGACGTCGGCGCGCCGCGTGGCATGTGGCAGCAACGGCAGCACGGCCAGTGCCAGCACCGGCAGACCGATGATGACGATGACGCCGAGGGAGGGTTCGTAGAGCAGGAGGCCGACGCAGACCAGCACGATGGTCAGCGCCGCCGCGGTGAAGCGGGACACCGCCTCGACGAACCAGCCGATCTTCTCGACGTCGCCGGTGGAGACGGCCACCACCTCGCCGGCCGCGACCCGCCGGGTCAGCGCCGAGCCCAGCAGGGCGGCCTTGCGGGCCAGCAGCTGCTGGACGCGGGCGGCGGCGGTGATCCAGTTGGTGATGGCGGCGCGGTGCAGGAAGGTGTCGCCGAGCGCGTTGCCGGCGCAGCACACGGCGAGCAGGGCGCCCGCCAGGGCGAGCCGGCCACCGGACCGGTCGACGACGGCCTGGACGGCGAGACCGACGCAGAAGGGCAGTGCGGAGACGGAGGCGAAGTGCAGCAGTCCCCAGGCCAGCGATTTGAGCTGGCCGCCCAGTTGGTTCCGGAAGAGCCACCACAGGAATCGGGGGCCCGAACGCGCGTCGGGCACGCCCGGGTCGGAGAACGGAAGGTCTTGGATCTGCATGAGGTCCCAGTGGCTCGTGTCAGGCGGGCCGCTCGGCGCGGCACGGAAGGGCAGCAAACCGTGACAGGTTCGCGTCGCTGCGTGGTCGAAATCAAGCGATTTTCCGCACCGGCGCAGGGATCCGGCTGCGGCCGTCCCGAACAGTCGCGGAAGTCCGGGCGGAATGCGGGCGGCGCGGCGCACGGCACGCGAAGAAGCTGGTCGTGCCGGTACGGCACGGCCGGAGGCCGCGCGATCGGATTCCACCCTCCGCCGCGGCCGGCAGTGTCAGTCGGTGTCGGCGCCGGGGCGCACCACGGCGGTCCCGTCGACCAGCGTGTCCAGCAGCTCACCGAGCACGGCGCGCTGGGCGGCGGTCAACGGGGCCAGGATCTCCTCCGCCGCCGAGCGGCGCACGCGGCGCAGTTCGCTCAGAGCGGTGCGCCCGTTGTCCGTCAGCTCGATGCGGATCACCCGCCGATTGGCCTGATCCGGTACCCGGCGCACCATCCCGGCGGCCTCGAGCCCGTCGACGAGCGTCGTCACCGCCCGGGGGACGACCTCCAGCCGCTCGGCGAGATCGGCCATCCGGGGCGGGGAGCCGTAGTGCGCGAGGGTGCGCAGCAGCCGGGACTGGGCGGGAGTGATGCCGAGGTCACCGTGGCCCAGATGCCGCTTCTGGATGCGGTGCACCCGGCGGGTGAGCCGCAGCAACTGCTCGGCGAGGGCGCCGTCGGGATCGGGGGCGGTCATGCGGGAACAATATCAGCACACTGTTCATTGTGAGTATAGGTAACAATGAGCTACGATCCGTGAGGCCCGCCGCGCACTGGCTGTCCATCGTTCCCATCTGCCGTGCACCGATCGCGGTACGCCGTCGGCCGCCGACGGCGTACCGCCGGTGTCCGGGACTCGCCGGTGTCCGGCACCCGCCGGTGACGGCCGCCGGACATCGACCGCACCCCGGGCTGCCACCGGCCCACCAACCCGCCCCACCGCCCGAAGGAGCCCATGAAACCCGACCGCGAACCCTCCTGGACCCCACCCGCCGGCGCGCAGGAACAGCCCCGGCAGGTGCGGCGCATCCTGAGACTCTTCCGTCCCTACCGGGGCCGCCTCGCGGTGGTCGGCGCACTCGTCGGCGCCGCGTCGCTGGTCTCGGTGGCCACGCCCTTCCTGCTCAGGGAGATCCTCGACGTCGCCATCCCCGAGGGCCGCACCGGCCTGCTCAGCCTGCTGGCCCTGGGCATGATCCTCAGCGCCGTCCTCACCAGCGTCTTCGGCGTCCTGCAGACGCTGATCTCCACGACCGTCGGCCAGCGGGTCATGCACGACCTGCGCACCGCCGTCTACGGCCGGCTCCAGCGCATGTCGCTCGCCTTCTTCACCCGCACCCGCACCGGCGAGGTCCAGTCCCGCATCGCCAACGACATCGGCGGCATGCAGGCCACCGTGACCTCCACCGCCACCTCCCTGGTCTCCAACGCCACCAGCGTCGTCGCCACCATCGTCGCGATGATCGCCTTGGACTGGCGCCTGACCGTCGTCTCGCTGCTGCTGCTCCCGGTGTTCGTCTGGATCAGCCGCCGGGTCGGCAACGAGCGCAAGAAGATCACCACCCAGCGTCAGAAGCAGATGGCCGCGATGGCCGCCACGGTCACCGAGTCGCTCTCGGTCAGCGGCATCCTGCTGGGCCGCACCATGGGCCGCTCCGACTCGCTCACCCGCTCCTTCGCCGACGAGTCCGAGCAGCTGGTCGACCTGGAGGTCCGGTCGAACATGGCGGGCCGCTGGCGGATGGCGGTCATCACGATCGTCATGGCCGCGCTGCCCGCCGTCATCTACTGGGCCGCGGGCATGGCCCTGAAGCTCGGCGGCCCGGACGTCTCCGTCGGCACGATCGTCGCCTTCGTCACGCTCCAGCAGGGCCTGTTCCGCCCGGCGGTCAGCCTGCTGTCCACCGGTGTGCAGATCCAGACCTCGCTGGCGCTGTTCCAGCGCATCTTCGAGTACCTCGACCTGCCCGTCGACATCACCGAACGCCAGGACCCCGTCCATCTCGACCAGATCAAGGGAGAGGTCCGCTTCGAGGACGTCGAGTTCCGCTACGACGGCAAGGGCGGGCCGGTCCTGGACGGCATCGACATCACCGTGCCGGCGGGCGGCAGCCTCGCCGTCGTCGGCCCGACCGGCGCCGGCAAGTCCACCCTCGGCTACCTCGTGCCCCGCCTCTACGACGTCACCGGCGGCCGGGTCACCCTCGACGGGGTCGACGTCCGCGACCTCGACTTCGACACCCTCGCCCGCGCGGTCGGCGTCGTCTCGCAGGAGACGTACCTCTTCCACGCCTCGGTCGCCGACAACCTGCGCTTCGCCAAGCCGGACGCCACCGACGAGGAACTGGTCGAGGCGGCGAGGGCGGCGCAGATCCACGACCACATCGCGGCCCTGCCCGACGGTTACGACACGGTCGTCGGTGAGCGCGGCCACCGTTTCTCCGGTGGTGAGAAGCAGCGCCTGGCCATCGCCCGCACGATCCTGCGCGATCCGCCCGTGCTCATCCTGGACGAGGCGACCAGCGCCCTGGACACCCGTACCGAGGCCGCCGTCCAGCAGGCGGTGGACGCGCTGTCCGCCGATCGCACCACGATCACCATCGCGCACCGGCTGTCCACCGTCCGGGACGCCGACCAGATCGCCGTCCTCGACTCCGGACAGCTGGCCGAGCGGGGCACGCACGAGGAACTGCTGGAACGGGACGGGCGGTACGCGGCTCTCGTCCGCCGGGACGCACGACGGGTACCGACAAGATGAAAATATGCCTGGCATGCCAGGTTTGTGATGTTTCGGGGGTTACCGTGCCCGCATGCAGACGAACACTCCGCCACGGAGCACGAGGAGCACGATTCGACTGACGCGCCGGGGCCGCATCGCCCTGATCGCGGCCGGAGCCGTCGTCGCCGGCACCGCTGTGGCGGTGCCGCTGCTGACGCCGGACGAGGACGACGATGCCCGCCCCAAGTCCCTGATGATCCCCGAGGGCCGACGCGCCGCCCAGATCTACGAGGCCGTCGACAAGGCCCTCGACCTGCCGGCCGGGACCACGGGGAAGTCCCTGGACAAGGCCCGCCTGAAGCTGCCCGCCGACGCGGAGGGCAATCCCGAGGGCTACCTCTTCCCGGCGACGTATCCGCTCGACGACAAGGCGACCCCCGAAAAGCTGCTGACGGCGATGGTGGACGCGGCGAACCGCGAGTTCAACGGCGCTCCGGTCGCGGCGGGCGCCGAGCGCAACGCCATGAACGTCTACCAGGCGGTGACCATCGCGAGCATCGTGCAGGCCGAGGCCGCCACCGAGGCCGACATGGGCAAGGTCGCCCGGGTGGTCTTCAACCGCCTGGAGCGCGGTATGCCGCTGCAGATGGACTCCACCCTGAACTACGCGCTGAACCGCTCCACCCTGGACACCACCGAGGACGACACCAAGACCGACAGTCCTTACAACTCGTACCAGCGCATGGGGCTGCCACCGACGCCCATCGCCAATCCCGGCACCGCCGCGATGCGGGCCGCGATCAGTCCGACGCCGGGGGACTGGCTCTACTTCGTCACGGTCAAGCCCGGCGACACGCGTTTCACCGCCGAATACCGGGAGCACCAGCGCAACGTCGCCGAGTTCAACAAACACCGGCGCGCAGCCTCGTCCGGCAGCGCCGCTCCCCGCACCTCCGCACCCGGAACCGTCCCGGCAAAGACCTGAGTGCTCGCGAGCAGGGACGGCCCGAGGACAGGACGCCCGGCGGGACATCACGCCATCACGCCATCACGCGGCCAGGCGTTCCGCCCCGGCCAGCAGTTGCCTGATGTCCCGCACGGCCGCGCGGCCGGCCCGGTTGGCGCCGACGGTGCTGGCCGACGGCCCGTAGCCGACGAGGTGGACGCGCGGGTCGGCGACCGCGCGCGTGCCCTCGACCCGGATACCGCCACCCGGCTCCCGCAACCGCAGCGGTGCCAGATGGTCCACGGCGGCCCGGAACCCGGTCGCCCACAGGATCACGTCGGCGGCGACCGTGCGCCCGTCCTGCCACGCCACCCCGTCAGGTGTGATCCGGTCGAACATGGGCTGCCGGTCCAGCACACCGGAGTCGAGACCGGCCCGGACGGCGTCGTTCAGCGGCAGCCCGGTCACCGACACCACGCTCTTCGGCGGCAGCCCCTGCCGCACCCGCTCCTCCACCAGCGCGACGGCCGCCCGCCCCGCGTCCTCGTCGAAGGGCCCCTCCCGGAAGACCGGCGGCCGCCTGGTCACCCATGTGGTGGCGGCCGCGTACGGGGCGATCTCCAGGAGGTGCTGGGTGCCCGAGGCACCCCCGCCCACCACGACCACCCGCTGTCCGGCGAACTCCTCGGGGCCGGCATACCGCGCCGTGTGCAACTGCCGCCCCCGGAACGTCTCCTGCCCCGGGTAGCGCGGCCAGAACGGCCGGTCCCAGGTGCCGGTCGCGTTGATCAGCGCACGCGTCGACCAGACCCCGTCCGACGTCTCGACGAGCAGCCGCCCGCCGGACCCGTCGCGCACCGCGCGGACCTCGACGGGCCGCCGCACCCGCAACTCGAACGCGCGCTCGTACGCCGCGAAGTACTCCGCGACCACCGCGGCGGACGGCCGCGCCGGATCGGCGCCGGTCAGCTCCATGCCGGGCAGCGAGTGCATCCCGTGCACCTTGCCGTACGTCAGCGTCGGCCAGCGGAACTGCCAGGCCCCGCCCGGGCCGGGGGAGTGGTCCAGCACCACGAAGTCACGCTCCGGCTCGAACCCGGAGCGCCGCAGATGGTAGGCGGCGGACAGTCCCGCCTGCCCGGCACCGATGACGACGACCTCGGTCTCGCGTACGTGGCTCACACGACTGCCAACAGCGGCACGGGGGTGGATCTTCCCACCCACGCCACCACCCCGCCGCCACCACCGGCCGCGTACGTCAGGATGGGACCCATGTCAGATGCCTTCACCACCAGGACCCTGAACCTCACCACCGGCTCCTCGGAGAGGGTGGTCGACATCACCGGCGACTGCAAACAGTTCCTGAGCGAGGCCGCGGCCGGCCGCGACGGACTCCTCAACGTCTTCGTCCCGCACGCCACGGCCGGGATCGCCGTCATCGAGACGGGCGCCGGCAGCGACGACGACCTCCTCGCCGCCCTGCACACCCTGCTCCCCGCCGACGACCGCTGGCAGCACCGCCACGGCACCCCCGGCCACGGCCGCGACCACGTCCTGCCCGCCTTCGTACCACCGCACGCGACGCTGCCCGTCGTGGCCGGGCGACTGGAACTGGGGACGTGGCAGTCGGTGTGCCTGGTCGACACGAACGTCTCGAATCACAACCGTACGGTGCGGTTGTCGTTCCTCGGGTAGTGCCGCGTCCGACGTCACTGTAGGAGCCGTTTCCGGCCGCACCAAACGAGAGGCTTGCCTTCCCGGACACGGGCCGAAGCACCTACGAGCCTAGCCCCACGATGCCCTGGCGACCGTGCTCCCGCCCCTGTAGTGAGTGAGGAAGGCCCACGGGAGTTGCTCGCTGGAGCAGACCCGGGGGATGCCGCGTTCGGTGGCGTCGGCGAGGTGGTCGCGGGCGAGGTTGGCCAACTCTCGGGTCGTGAGGGCCGACCACAGCCCTTCCACCGGGTTGAGTTCGGGTGCATGGGCTGGCAGCCGCTCCAGCGTCGGCCAGTCCTGCTCGGCAGTCCAGGTCCGCATGCCCCGGCTCCAGTGGGCCGACAGTCCGTCCCATACCGACACCACCGGCTCACCGGCGTAGAAGGTTTTGGCCTGCTCCAGCACCTCGATCAGGGGAGTGGTGTCGTAGCTGCCCGGCCTGGGGTGGAAGCACAGCCGTGAGCCGCGTCCGCCGTCGGTGGCGTGGTAGCCCAGCGCGGCGGCCATCCCGGCTCGTTTCCAGTTCAGCCGGTGCCGCAGCGTGGGAGTACGCCCGCGGGGCGCGTAGGCGCGGCGCACCTGAGGCAAGCGACACGCCCGATTCGTCGAAGAGCACGATCCAGGCACGTTTCTTCACTGCCCCCCTTGCTGGTGCGCGGCCACTCGTGGGCGACCCGTCGCGCGGTCTCGGACTCGTCCCGTTCGACGGCCGGTCGCCGGGGCCGCTGCATACTCCACCCCAGCCGCCCGGTCAGCAGACGCCATACCGAGGCCCGCGCCGGCGTTACCCTGGTCACCCGCTCCACCACCACGCCGACCCGTTCCAGGTTTCCACAGGTCCGCCTCGAACCCGTGCGCCTGGGCGCCCGGCTCCAGGGCGGCCAGCACCACTTCAACCTGGGCGTCGTCCAGCTTGGGTGGCCGGCCGGTGGCGGGTCGGCGCCGCAGTGCTTGAGCCCCGGGCCGTGGAATTGGTCGAGGAGACGGTCCGGCACGACCCGGCCGGGAAGAACAACGGCAACAGCCGCAATGGCACCCGGGCGAAGGCCGTGCTGACCGATGTCGGCCCGGTGGAGGTGAAGGTGCCCCGCGAGATGGCGCTGTCGCTGTCCGCGAAGGGATTCACCCACGGGGAGATGTCGGCTCACCTCGCCGAGGTCTACGGGCGGAGGTGTCCAAGCAGACCATCTCCACCAGCACCGACAAGGTGATGGACGGCATGGCCGAATGGCAGCGCCGCCCCCTCTACCGCGTCCACCCGGTCCTGTTCGTCGACGCCATCAACGTCAAGATCAGGGACGGGCAGGTCGCGAACCGTCCGATCTACGTGGTGATGGCTGTGACCGTGGACGGCACCCGCGACTCCTCGGCATCTGGGCCGGTGACGGCGGCGAAGGCGCCAAGTACTGGCTGCACGTGTTCACCGAGCTGAAGAACCGCGGCCTGGACGACATGCTGATGCTGGTCTGCGACGGGCTCAAGGGCCGCTGCGGCACTCGTTCCGCTACTTGAGGGTCTTGGCGACCTTGTCCCAGTCCTGGCGGACGGCGAGTCCCGGGGGCGGACGTACCCGGCAATCGTGAAGCTGTGGTCGGACGCCTGGGCCGAGTTCGTTCCCTTCCTCTCCTTCGACGTCGAGATACGCAAGGTCATCCGCAGCTTGAACGCTGTCGAGAGCGTGAACGCCCGCCCCGGGACGGTGCAACACCCCGGCGCGGCATCACGGACGGTGGCGGGAGCGTGCGAGCGTGGAGCCGGGGGGAGCTTCCGGCGGAGCCGTGGTGGTGAGGACGTCCGTCGGGGATGCCGGAGTCGTCTGGGGCCGGCGTCGAACGGGAGCCTCGATCGAGTGCTCGCAGGCCCTGCCCGGCAGACAGCCTCTTGCTACGGTCGGGCGCCATGAGCTGGCTTCCCGATGACTTCGTCCACCCCGTCCTAATACCGCTGCCGGACGGTGGTCATCACCTGCGGCCGATCCGGGAGACGGACGCTCCACTCGACTATCCGGCTGTGATGGGTTCGCGCGAGCGACTGTGGGTTCTCTTCGGCCCGGCCTGGGGCTGGCCCGCGGCCACCATGACCTACGAGGCCGACCAGGCCGACCTGTTGCGGCACGAGAAGGAGATCGCCGCGCACCAGTCCTTCAACTACGCGCTGTTCGACGCGGCGGAGACAGCTCTGCTCGGCTGCGTCTACATCGACCCACCGGAGAGAGCCGGCGCGGACGGCGAGATCTCCTGGTGGGTGGTGGACGAACTGGTGGGCAGCGAGGTCGAGCAGGCCCTCGACGCGCTGGTGCCGCGGTGGATCGTCACCGACTGGCCGTTCGAGGAGCCGCGCTTCCTCGGCCGCGAGATCTCCTGGTCGGACTGGCTCGCCCTGCCGGAGCATCCCGACGCGTAAGTGGTTATTGCGCGTACCGGTCTTGACGTGGAGGCGACGGTCCTCGGCTGCATGAACGAGGTAGACGGTGCCGGTTTCGCCCGCAACCGTGGTCCGGGCGGAACGGATCGTGGTCCTGTGCGTCATGCGCAGTGCTGCCCGTGGGGCCCGAGACCCCGGTCGGCGCACCGGCGGCGGTACCGGGAAGCGGGTGGGCGACCCCGTGTCGGCGTACGGACTTTTCTCCCCGGCTGAAGGTGACCAGGGGACTACTCGATGCCGGTGGGTTCGACGACGTCATCCGACGACTTGATGCCGAGTGATCGGCCAGTAGCCATCTCGAAACGATCAGTTGAGCCGCCGGCTTCAGCGGCAGACGCCGGGGCGACCGCTCGTTGAGTCATCCGAGAGTCATTTGACTGATGTTGTTGTGGCAGTATCAGTGTCGGCGGCTTCGATGAGCGGTGCGCGTGGACTGATCGGGGAGCGTGAGCGGTGATCGGTCGGGACGAGGAACTGCGTGTTCTGCGCGAGCTGCTGGACCTCGCCGCCGGTGGACACGGCACCGCACTGCTCACTTACGGGACCGCCGGCGTCGGCAAGTCGACGCTGCTGCGTGCCGTCCACGAGGAAGCCACCCAGCGTGGCTTCCGAGTGCTGCGCACTTCCGGGGTGGAGACCGAGCAGTGGCTGCCGTTCGCGGCCTTGCAGCTCCTCCTGCAACCCGCGGCACGAGGCATCAAGGACCTGCCGGGCCCGCATCGGCAGGCTCTGAACGGCGCGTTCGGTGCCACGGAGGCCGACCCGCCGATCCACCGCGTCGGGCTCGCCGCACTGGAACTACTGGCCGACGCGGCCGACCGGCAGCCCCTCCTGCTGCTCGCCGATGATCTCCAGTGGGTCGATTCCTCCAGCCGGGACGTGCTCCGGTTCGTCGCCCGGCGCACCGGTGACCTGCCGATCCTGCTGGTCGCCGCCGCGCGGGCCGACTCCGCCGAGGAGTACGGCCTGGGTGTCCACCCGGACGTCCGGCTGGACCCGCTCGCCCCGGCAGCCGCCGCCGAACTGCTGGACACGCACGCGCCGGACCTGTCGGCGTCGCTGCGATCGCTCGTCCTGGACCGCGCCGTGGGCAATCCGCTGGCATTGGTGGAGTTGCCCAAAGCCGTGCGGCACAGTCCGGGACAGCTGGGCGACCTACCACTGACCCAACGGCTGGAAGCCGCGTTCGCGGCACGTGCCGACTCGGCGAGCGGCGAGTGCCGGGCGTTGCTGCTCGCGCTGGCCAGCGAACCGACGGCACCGCTGAACGTCCTGCTGGACATCGCCGGTTCCCTGTGCGGCACGCCGGTCTCCGTGCACGCGCTCCAGGAGGCGATCGACGCGGGCCTGGTGGTACTGACCGGCCGCGTTCCCGAATTCCGGCATCCGCTCATGCGCTCGGCGGTGTACACCCGCTCCCCGCTCGCCGACCGTCTCGCGGCGCACCGGGCTCTGGCGGCCGTATTGCACGACCGGCCGGACCGACAGCTCGTTCACGAGGCAGCGGCTGCCATCGGCCCCGACGACGCGCTCGCCGACCGGCTTGAATCCTTCGCGGACGCCGCGCTGGTCCGGGGCAAGACGGCGGCGGCGGTCCCGGTCCTGCGGCAGGCGGCCGACCTCGTCCGGGACGTGCGACGGCGCACCGGCATCCTGGTCCGGGCGGCGGAACTCGCCGACGAGACCAACGATCGCATCGCGACCCAACTGCTGCTGGGCCAGGCCGACCTGGACGTGCTCGGACCGGTGGAGCGGGCCCGGCTCATGGTGGTCTCCGACAGCGCCGCCTTCGAACCTGGCGCCCCTGAACGACGTATTCAGGACATGGTCGCGGCGGCGGCCGGCGCGTTCGACGCGGGCGCCGAGGACGTCGCCAGGGATCTGCTCTGGCGTGCCGCGGCCCGCTGTTTCTTCCAGGACGGCGACGCGCGCGTACGCGCCCGGGTCACCGCGGAACTCGACCGCTGGAACTCTCCACCCGACGCCCCGCACGTGCTCGCTGTGCGGGCGTACGCCCAGCCCTACCGGTACGGAGCGGAGGTGCTGGCGAGAATCGACACCCTCGAAGCGGCGCCCGAGGGGGGCCGGGACACGCACTACCTGGGCAGCGGGGCCATGGGCTTGGGTGAGGTCACCCGCGCCGTCCGCTATCTGGCACCGGCAGTGGCCACCTGGCGGGCACAAGGACGGCTCGGACTGCTCGCCCGCTCCCTGGCCGCCAGCTATTCGCGGTCCTATCTCGGACAGCTGGACCAGGCGCGCGAAGAGTCGACCGAGGGGCTCGCACTGGCCGAGGAGACGGGCGAGTGGCTCATGTGGCTCAGCCTCAAGGCGAACGTCGGCCTGGTGGCGGCCCTGCGCGGCGAGACCGGGTACGCGGCCCGGACGATGCGCGAGATGCGCGCCCACCGCCTCTTCCTCAGCATGCCGTTCGCCGCCGCGCGAGCCCAGCAGGTCGACGGCCTGCTCGCACTCTTCGACGGCCGTCCCAGCGAGGCCTACGACATCCTGGCAGCCGCCTTCGATCCGGGCGACCCCCATTACCACTCGGTGTGCCGCTGGCTGCTGGTACCCGACCTGGCGGACGCCGCCGTGGCCGCCGGCCGGGTCGCGTCGGCGCGAGAACTCCTCGCCGGCCTCCCGGAACTGGCCAGCGCTCTGCCCTCGGAGATGATGACGGTCGCCCGCGCCTACACCACCGCGGTGCTGGGCCCGGACGGCACCGCTGAGGAGGACTACGTCGCCGCGCTCGCCGCGCTGCCCGCCGACTGGACGCTGGCCAGGGCCAGACTGCACCTTCACCACGGTCGCCGGCTGCGCCGCCTGCGCCGCAACGTCGATGCCCGCAGACCGTTGCGTCTTGCCCGGGACGAGTTCCAGCGGACCGGGGCCCGGCCCTGGCTGGAACTGTCGGGCGAACAACTGCGCGCAGCCGGGGAGTCCGACGGACAGCGGCAGGTCAACACAGGCACCAGGCTGTCGGCACAGGAGATGCAGATAGCGGTCATGGCGGCACGGGGACTGAGCAACCGGGAGATCGGACAGCGCCTGTTCATCTCGCACCGCACCGTCGGAGCCCATCTGTACCGGATCTATCCGCGCTTGGGTATCACCAGTCGCGGCAAGCTGGCCGCCGCGCTCGCCACGCTGGACGAAGGACAGGCCGCGGCGCACGGTGCCGACTCCCCGGAGTGACGCCGCGAGGCCCCCGCTGACCGTCAAGTGACTGATGCTTTCGGCTCCCCCGCGCACGAGAGTGGGTTCCGGGCGGGCACACAGACCGCCTCGGCGGCCACCCCAGCCTGTCACTCTCCTGTCGATCTCGGCGCCGGCGGCACGAATCAGGACGGCCGGTGTTTCCGTGCTCGGAGAGCGACCCGGTTCACGACGGAGGTAGATGCGTGTTCACCCTGTCTCAGCAGACGGAGCGGTCCCGCCCCGAGCACGGGCCGGTTCTGGGCCGCCGCCGTGAGTGCGACCTGCTGGACGGCCTGCTCGACGCCGTGCGCGGCGGTGCCAGCCGGGTGCTGGTGCTCCGGGGCGAGCCGGGGGTGGGAAAAAGCAGGCTGCTGGAGTACGTGACGACCAGGGCCCAGGGGTTCCGGGTCGCCCGCGTCGCCGGTGTGCAGTCGGAGATGGAACTGCCTTACGCGGGCCTGTACCAGCTGTGCGCCGCCATGACGGACCGTCTCGACCGGCTTCCCGGGGTTCAGCGCGATGCCGTCAGCGGCGCTCTGGGGATGGGATCGGACCGGGCCCCCGACGGCTTCCTCGTAGCCCTCGGCGTCCTCGGGCTGCTGTCGGAGGCGGCCCGGGACCGTCCCTTGCTCTGCGTCGTGGACGACGCCCAGTGGCTGGACCGCGCGTCCATGCAGGCGTTGGCGTTCACGGCGCGGCGCCTTCAGACGGAGTCGGTGGCCGTCGTCTTCGCCGCCCGGACGTCGGACGAAGAGCCGCCGGGCGTCCCGGAACCGGTCGGTCTCCCGGAACTGCTGATCAAAGGCCTGCCCGAGCCTGAGGCCGACGCCTTGCTGCGGTCCGTGCTGCCGGGACCGTGGGACGAGCGCGTCCTGCGCCGCGTCCTCGCCGAGTCGCGGGGCAACCCACTCGCGCTGCTGGAGCTGTCGAGGAGGTCGACGCCGGCGGCACTGACCGGTGGCTTCGGACTTCCGAGCACGCGGCCCGTCGGAGAGCGCATCCGGAACACCTACGTCAACAGGATCGCCGGACTTCCGGCGGACACCCGTGAATTCCTGCTCGCCGCGGCGGTCGACCCCACGGGGGAACCCGCACTGCTCTGGCGTGCTGCGCGCGAGCTGCGGATCGACCCCGAGGTCGCCACGGACGCGGTTGCCGCCGGGCTCGTCCAAGTCGGGGACCGGGTCCGGTTCTTCCACCCCATGGTGCGCTCGGCCGTCTACTGGTCGGCCTCGCCCGAGGAACGGCGTGGCATGCACCGTACGCTGGCCGAGGTCACGGACCCGGCTGCCGACCCCGACCGCCGGGCCTGGCACGCGGCCCACGGCGCCACCGGTCCCGACGAATCCATCGCGGCGGAACTCGAACGCTCCGCCGGGCGGGCCCACACACGTGGCGGGTCCGCCGCGGCTGCCGCGCTGCTGGCCCGCGCGGTCGAACTCACCCCCGACCCCGTCCGCCGGCGGGACCGGGCGCTGGCCGCCGCACGCGCGACCCACGAGGCGGGTGAACCCGACCGCGCGCTGAAACTGCTCTCCCTGGCCGAGACGGACCTCGTGGACGAGCGCAGGCGCGGCGAGGTGGACCTGGTCCGGGCTCGGATCGCGTTCACCACGGACCGGGGCGCTGAGGCTCCCGGCCTCCTGCTCACGGCCGCCGAGCGGCTCGCCGACCATGATGTCGAGCTGGCCCGCGACACGTACCTGGAGGTGGTGAACGCGGCGATCTTCGCCGGACCCCAGGCGTACGACGACGGGCAGTACGAAGCGGCCAGGGCGGCCCGCGGGCTCCCGGCACCGCGGCCCCCGCGCCCGACGGACCTCCTGCTCGACGGCCTGGCGGTCCGTATCATCGACGGCCATGCCGCCGCCGTACCGGAACTGCGCCGGGCCCTCGGCGCCTTCCGGGAGCCCGACCTCTCGCCGACGGAGGGGCTGCGCTGGCTCTGGCTGATCTGCGTGACCGCCGTGGGGCTGTGGGACCACGACACGATGTCCGTACTGGCCGGCCGGCACCTGCGGCTGGCACGGGAGGCCGGGCAGGCCACCGCGCTGCCGTTCGCCCTGACCATGCGCTGTGTGGTGCACGTCCTCGACGGTGAGCTCGCCGAGGGCGCGGCACTGGCCCAGGAGGTGCAGACGTTCGCCGAGGCGGTGGGGACGGCCGCCCCCATCTACGGCGCGCTCTTCGTCGCCGCCTGGCGCGGCAGGGAGGCCGAGTGCCTGGACCTGAGCAGACGAGCCGACGAAGGGGTGGAGCACCGCGGGGAGGGCGTGGGGCCGGTGGTCAGCCGGTGGGCCCGGGCCCTGCTCTACAACGGCCTCGGGCGGTACCCGGAGGCGGCGGAGGCGGCCGACCTCGCGAGCCGGGAGTACGTCCAGTTGGAGATGGGCATCCCGGTGTGGTCCCTCGTCGAGTACATCGAGGCCAATGCCCGGGCCGGCACCGCCGCCCAGGCGGCCGACGCGCTGGACCGGCTGACCGAGCTGACCCGGGCGAGCGGCACGGACTGGGCCAGGGGCATCGAGGCCCGGTCCCGTGCCCTGCTGACCGAGGACGCGGGGGCGGAGGTCCACTATCTGGAGGCGATCGAGGCGCTCGGCCGCACCAGTATCCGCGGGGAGTCGGCTCGCGCCCACCTCGTGTACGGCGAATGGCTGCGTGACCGGGGCCGCCACGACGAGGCTGCGCGGGAACTGGGTCTCGCACAGAGCCGATTCGAAGCCATGGACATGCGTGGTTTCGCTCAGCGAGCGGTGGGCGGGAGCGTCCACCGGCCCGTGGAGGGCACCGGGGGCACCGCGAGCACCGAGGGCGACCTGACACCCAAGGAGGTGCACATCGTCCGGCTGGTGCGGGAAGGACTGACCAACTCCGAGATCGGCACACGGTTGTTCGTCAGTCCACGCACCGTCGAGTGGCACCTGCGGAAGATTTTCGGCAAGCTCGGTGTCACCTCACGACGGCAGCTGTGACGACGGGCCGGGGCGGCCGCCCGCCGTCGCACCGGTGGCGCGCAGCTCGTGCCAGGCCCGCTCCGCGAAGCCCTCGGCCCCCATCTGGCTGAACAGGGTGTGAGCAGTACTCAGCTGGTCGCGCGCGTCGACGCGACGGTCCGCACGGCGCAGCCATTCGCCGTAGAGGAGGTGCGAACGGGCGCGGGTGACCCTCACGTCGGTACGGCCGAGCCGCTCGATCGCCTCCCGGTACAGGGCTTCCGCGGCGGCGCCCTCGCTCACCTGCGCCCGCACCATGGCCGCGGTGCCCAGGGCCCAGTCGGTACCACTGGCCCGTGCCACCGTGTCGAGCCGCCGGGCGGTCTCGACGGCGCGGGACGGCCGTCCGCTGCGCACGGCCGCCTCGACCAGTTCGACCATCGACCGGACGGACGGCCCCGACTCCCGCGGCTCCTCCGTGCCCTGTTCCGCCGCGGCGTACGCCTCCTCGTGGCGGCCGAGTCCGTTGTAGAGCAGCGCCTTCGCCCAGTGGCCGGAGCCGAGCGTCTCGCCACGCCGGTCCTGGTGCCGGTCCACGTCCCGGGTGACGGCGTCGACCGCTCGGAGCGTCGCGGTCTCCCGGCCCCGCAGCGGCTCGGTCATCAGGGAGACGTGGTGGACGAGATGGCGGCTGCCCGTCGCCTCGCCGCTGGTCCTCATCTGAGCGATCAGCGTATCCGCGTGGTCGAGCTCACCGGCCAGCACACGGTTGGACACCAGATGCAGGAGAGCGGACGGCAGCACGGACAGCGCCCCCCGCGCACGAGCGAGGTCGACCAGCTTCGTCGAGAGCACCGTGTTGCTGTGGAAGTCCCAGACGTCGAAGGCCAGGCGCGCGGCGAGCGGGAGCCAGCCGAGGCTCTCCCCGGGGGAGACCTCCCGGTGGCGGAAGGCGGTCAGCGCCCGCAGCACCAGGGGCACGCCCGCCGCGTACCCGTCGACGGCCATCGTGGCCAGCCCCCGCAGGAGCAGGCCGTTGCACTTCGGCGGCGGTCCCGGGGGTGCGGCGAGTGCCGCCCTGGCGATGTTCCGCAGCTCCGCTCCGTCCGGCGGACGGCCGACGGTGACAGCGGCGTCGAGCGCGTCGCGGTAAGTCTCCTGTGCCAGCCCCGGGTCCAGCGACTCGAGCCGCTCGGCCGCCCCCAGGAGCAACGGCAACGCCTCGTCGGCGCCCCGGGAGGCGAACGTGACCTGACCACGCAGCAGTGCCGCCTCGGCGAGCTGACGTTCGTCCATGGGATTGACGGCGGCGGCGTCCAGCAGCGCGAGCGCGGTGTCGTATCCGCCGGCCTGGTACATGGCGCGAGCCGCCGCGAGGGTGCGGACGCCGCGCACGGCCGGGTCGGGGGTCAGCTCCGCGGCCCGCTCCAGGAAGGCGGCCGCGGCCGCTACGCCACCGCGTTCCTGGGCCCGTCCGGCCGAGCGGCCCAGCTCCGCCGCCACCGATTCGTCGGTACCGGCGGTGGCGGCGGCCAGGTGCCAGGCCCGCCGGTCGGGATCGGTGCCGGCAACCGTCGCGTCGGCCAGCGCCTGGTGCGCGTGCCGGCGGTCCTCGGCGGTGGCCACCCGGTAGGCCGCCGAGCGCAGCAGCGGGTGCCGGAACCGCACCCGGGACCCGATGGTGATCAGGTCCGCCGCCTCGGCCGCCGATGCGGCGGCGGCCTCGACACCCAGCAGCTCAGCGGCTCTGGCCAGCAGAGTCACGTCGCCCACCGGTTCGGCCGCGGCGATGAGCAGGAGCCGGCGAGTCTGCGGCGGCAGCGCCTCGACGAGGTCCAGGAAACCCTGCTCGGTCCGGCCGGCCAGGGGGCGTGCGTCGGGGCGTCCGAACCCGCCCGCCAGCTGGGCCGGGGTCAACCCGCGGGGCAGTTCCAGCAGGGCGCGCGGGTTTCCCCGTGACTCGGCGACGACGCGGTCACGGACCAGCCCGTCCAGGCGGCCCGGGACCACGGAGTCCAGCAGGGCGCGCGCGTCGCCGTCGCCCAGTGGTTCCACGACGAGGTGGGGCAGTTGCGCCAGTCCGGGCACGATGGAGGGCTCCCGTACGGCGAACATCAGCCCGATTCGCTCGGTCCGCAGGCGCCGCGCCACGAAGGCGAGCGTCTGCGAGGACATCTCGTCCAGCCACTGGGCGTCGTCGACGAAGCAGAACAGGGGCTCCTTCGCGGCCACGTCGGCGAGCAGGCCCAGCACCGCGAGACCGGTCAGGAAGCGGTCCGGCGGTGCCCCGGAACCCAAGCCGAACGCCGTGCCGAGCGCGTCGCGTTGTGGTGCGGGCAGGAAACCGATCCGCCCCAGGAACGGGGCGCACAACTGGTGCAGCCCGCCGAAGGCCAGCTCCCGCTCCGACTCGACGCCCGTCGCCGTGACGGTCCGGCAGCCGTCCGCACCGCTTCGCCCGTGGTTCAGCAACGCGGTCTTCCCGACACCCGCCTCGCCGCGCAGAACCAGGACGGAGCTGCGGCCGGCGCGCACCGCCGCCAGGAGTTCGTCCAGCGTCGCGCACTCGGCGTGCCGTCCGCGCAGCCGTGTTCGGGGTTCCTCGCTCGCCCCGGTGCCGCGTCGCGGAACAACGTACATGTGACTTTTCCTCTTCTTGCCTTCTCGGTCGTGGCATCACAGCGGGGCGGCCGACCGTTTCCCCTTGAGTGTGCTCTTCGGGGCGCCGGTGCGAGGAGTGAACAGTGTTTCCAGTGACGTGATGTCGCCGGTCCGGGCCGCGGTGACGAACGCCGTGAGCAGACGCCGGTGTTCCCCGGCGTCGACGGTCTCCCGCTGCTCCGACAGAAGGTGCCTGCGCGCCCTGCTCACGATCTTCCGTACGTTGACCACACTGAGGTGCAGCATCTCGGCGATGTCCGCGTACGCGTAGTCGAAGGCCTCCCGCAGGACGTACGCGGCCCGCTCCGTAGGAGGCAGCCGCTCCAGGACGAGGAGCAGGGCGAGTTCCAGGGCCTCGGCCCGCTGGGCGCCGGCCTCGGGGTCCTGACTGGTGTCGATGGGCTCGGGCAGCCAGGGGCCGATGTAGGTCTCGCGGCGGACCCGGGCGGACTGGGCCACGTTGATGGCGAGGCGAGTGGTGGCGCTCGACAGGAACGCCGCGGGGCTCACCACCGCCGACCGGTCGGTCCGCTGCCATCGCAGCCAGACCTCCTGGACGACGTCCTCGGCTTCGGCCTGGCTGCCCAGCATGCGGTACGCGATACCGAAAAGGCGTGGCCGCAGCTCCACGAAGACGGAGACGGCCTCCTCCAGGGTGCCGTCCCCCGGGGACGGGTCGGGGTTCATGAGCCTGTTGTCTCCGATCTTGCGGGTGGGTGCCTGCGAGGCGCGCGGCCATGGGGGGACGTCGGGCGCGCAGGCGAGGACTCGGCTCCGTTCACTCGCGGCATCCGTCGGTGTGATGGCCTCCAGGTTCGCCCTCCGGGCCCCTCCACGGCGCCCCTGGGGACGCCTGGTCCACCCCCTGGCCCCCGGGGCACGCACCCCCTGGTGTGTTCGCTGAGTGACGAAATGGTCGCTGTACGTTGCCATTTGAGGGGTGTCCACCCCGGGGACCCGCGAACGCGTTGACTGGTCGGGCCGCAGGCGGTGGGGCATGATGGGGGCGACCCGAGCCGATCAGGGTCTGGCCCTCTGACCTGCGCGGTGGTGGTGGATGTCGAGCAACGCTCCTCAACGTGTGCTGCTGGGCAGAAGCCATGAGTGCGGGGTGCTGGACCACGTGGTCACCGAGGCCCGGGGGAGCCGGAGCCAGGTACTGGTCCTGCGTGGTGAGCCCGGGGTCGGCAAGTCGGCCCTGGTGGACTACGTGACACAGAACGCGCCGGGCTTCCAGGTGCTTCGGGCCGTCGGTGTCGAGTCCGAGATGGAGCTGGCCTTCGCCGGGCTGCACCAGTTGTGCATGCCGATGCTGGGCCACATCGACCGGCTCCCCGGTCCCCAACACGACGCCCTGGCCACCGCGCTCGGTCTGCGCGGCGGCAGCGCGCCGAACCGGTTCCTGGTGGGGCTGGCTGTACTCAGTCTGCTGGCCGAGGCGGCCGAGGAGCGGCCGCTGCTGTGCGTGGTGGACGACGCGCAGTGGCTCGACCGGGTCTCCGCGCAGATCCTGGCTTTCGTCGCCCGCCGACTCCTCGCGGAGCGCGTGGCGTTGATCTTCGCGGCACGGTACCCGGCCTCCGGGGCCGTCGACGACCCGTGGGCCGCGCTGCCGGAGGTCGAGGTCGGCGGGTTGCGCGACGACGACGCGCGGGAGCTGTTGCAGTCGGTGGTCCCCGGGGGGCTGGACGAACGCGTCCGGGAGCGCATCGTCGCCGAGACCCGGGGCAATCCCCTGGCTCTGCTGGAACTGACGCGTGGTCTGACCACGGCCGACCTGGCCGGCGGATTCGGGCGTCCGGACGCACGGCCGCTGACGAGCCAGATCGAGCACAGCTTCGTACGGCGTATCGAGTCACTGCCGTACGGGGCGCAGCGCCTGCTCCTGGCGGCGGCCGCCGAACCGGTGGGGGACGTGCCCCTGCTGCGACGGGCCGCGGAGCGGCTGGAGATCGACGCGGACGCCGAGGGGGCGGCAGAGGAGGCGGGGCTGATCGAGTTCGGCACAAGGGTGCGCTTCCGCCATCCGCTGGTGCGTTCGGCGGCCTATCGCGCGGCCCCGCCCGCGGAGCGCCGGACCGTGCACCGCGCGCTCGCCGAGGCGACGGCTCCCGAGTTCGACTCGGACCGCCGTGCCTGGCACAGTGCCCACGCGGCGGTCGAGCCCGACGAGGCCGTGGCCGCGGACCTGGAGCGCTCGGCCGGCCGAGCGCAGGCCCGCGGCGGTGTGGCGGCGGCGGCCGCGTTCCTCCGGCGCGCGAGCGAGCTGACGCCCGATGCGGGCAGACGTGGCCTGCGGGCGGCGGCCGCGGCACGGGCTTCGTTCGAGGCCGGGGCCCCCGAGGTGGCCCTCGAACTCCTCACCGCGGCGCAGACACTGCCGTTGGACAAGGCCCAGCAGGCCCGGCTGGCCCGGCTGCGTGCCCAGATTGCCTTCGCGCGCCGGCGCGGCGGCGAGGCGCTGCCGCTGCTGCTCGACGCTGCCGCTCGCCTGGAGAACATCGCCGAGGGCCAAGCGCGGGAGACATACCTGGAAGCACTCGGATCGGCGGTCTTCGCCGGTCGCCTCGGTGGACCCGTCGGAGTACGTCAGGTGGCCGAGGCCGCCGTTGCCGCACCGGCCGGGCCGCTGCCGCCCCGGCCGGCGGACCTGCTGCTAGACGGCCTGGCGACCTGGTTCGCCGAGAGCCACGTGGACGGTTCCTCGCTGCTGCGGTCGGCGCTGTTGGCGTTCCGGCGGGCCGCCGGGCACGATGACGACGACATCGTGCGCTGGCTGTGGTTGACGTGGCTGGTGGCCGGCGAGCTGTGGGACGACGAGACGTGGCACGCGCTGACCACGCGGGCCGTCCGCTCGGCCCGCGAGACCGGTGCGCTCAACTTCCTTCCGCTGGCCCTCTCCTACCGTGCGGCCGTGCATGTGCACGCGGGGGAGTTCGACCAGGCCACCGAGCTGATCAATGAGTCCGGCAACCTCACCGAGGTGACCGGCAACTCACCCCTCGGGTACGCCCCGCTGCTGCTCACCGCCTGGCGCGGTGACGGCGTCCGGGCGGCGGAGCTGATCCGGGCCGGTGTCCGGGACGCGTCCACCTGGGGTGAGGGCCGGGCGATCGGCCTGGGCCACTACCTCCTCGCCGTACTCCACAACGGTCTCGGCCAGTACGAGGACGCTCTCGGCAGTGCCGAATTGGGTTGCCAGTACGACGACTTGTCGGTCGTCGGGTTCACCCTCATGGAACTCGTCGAGGCCGGAGTCCGCGGCGGAGCCCCGGGAACGGCCGCGGCGGCCCTGGTCCGGCTGGAGGAGCGGGCCGCCGCGAGCGGCACGGAGTGGGCCCTTGGCGTCCTGGCCAGGTCCCGGGCCCTGCTCAGCGGCGGCCGGGCCGCCGACCGGCTGTACCGGGAGGCCCTCGGACACCTCGGACGTAGCCGGGTGGCCGTTCATCTCGCCCGCACCCATCTGGTGTACGGGGAGTGGCTCAGCCGCGAGGACCGGCGCGCCGACGCGCGCGAACAGTTGCGTACGGCCTTCGACATGCTTCACAGTTTCGGCGCCCGGGCCTTCGCGGAGCGCGCGCGTCGTGAACTCCTCGCTCTCGGCGAGTCCATGCGGGGCCAAGAGACCGACGCGCACGAGGGCCTCACCGCGCAGGAAGCCCACATCGCCCGGCTGGC
This sequence comes from Streptomyces sp. NPDC023723, assembly GCF_040639815.1. Lineage (NCBI taxonomy): Bacteria > Bacillati > Actinomycetota > Actinomycetes > Kitasatosporales > Streptomycetaceae > Streptomyces > Streptomyces sp. NPDC023723. Next base: position 39,384 of record NZ_JBFAAP010000034.1, on the reverse strand, counting down.
CGCCGAAGGCAAGACGAACTCGGAGATCGGCTCCGAACTGTTCATCAGCCCACGCACAGTCGAATGGCATCTGCGCAAGGTGTTCACCAAGCTGGGGGTCACTTCACGCACCAGACTCGGCGAAGCGTTGGGTGGCAGCTGACAGTCCCGACCGCCGCTGAGACTTCACAACGGTGTGGGTGAACGGTCTCGTGGACCCCATGTGACCCACTGGACTCTCAGCCGCCGAATTGTCACCCCGGACGGTCAGGGCTTCGCGCGGTAGAGGCCGCGACCGGTCCGTTCGATGCGGGAAGCGCCGACGAGCCGGTCGAGGGTGCTGCGGACGGCGTTGATGCTGCCGCTGTCCGTGTCGCGTCCGAGCGCCGCCGCGACATCACGGGCGCGCACGTCGTCGCCACCGACCCGGGCGAAGTAGTCCATGATCTGTTCGGTGAGCCGGCCGTAGCTCCCCGGTTTCCCTGCCCCTGGCCGAACAGCCGGTTCCTTCGCCGGCTGCCGCTTCCCCGGCCGCCGCCGCGTCGTGGACGTCTTCTTCCGGGCGCCCGCGCCTGCGGTGGGCGCCGCCTCATCGGTGCCGGCGGCTTCGTCCGCACCGGTCACCGCGTCGGCGGCAGCCGCATCCGTCATCAGATCCGTGAGAGCGCTCAAGGCGCGCTGTACGGAGCCGAGGTGGGCGACGACGGCCGCCAGCTCCCTCTCCAGAGCGTCCTTCTGGATCTCCAGGCGGGCCAGGTCCTCCTGGAGGCTCTCAGCGGTGGTTTCGATGTGGTGCGCCGCGCGAGTCGCCGGGGGCATGTCTTCCTCTCAGGCTCGGACATCCTGCGAGGAAGCATACTCGTCACCACGACGACTGCCACTGTCTTGGCGCTCCACACGGTCTGCCGCCGGCAGGGGAAGTGGCATCCGCAGCAGACACAGCTTCTCCGAGGCTTCCCGCATGCGTGCGTCGAGGGTGTCGATGGCGTCCCGGAGCAACTGCGCACGCGCCTCCAGCAAGGCGGCCTCCGCGGCCAGGAAGACACCGGCGGAGGCGGCGCTGTCGACGGGCTCGTGGCGATCGTGGGTCATCAGACGTCCTTCTTCGGCCGGGGTCGTGATCGGAGCCCGGGGGCCGGCACCCGAGCGCACTACCGCACTGACCGGATAGCCGCGAGAGTTGTGACAGCGCGCCGGCTTCAGGCCCGCAAGGCTCTCCCAGTGCTCGACGCGCAGGTGCCGGCCGAGCCGCAGGTGCCAGGCGTTGGCGACGGGGGCCCGAGCGGTCCGGGCAGCCGCAGCGGTCTCCGGACCGGTCCAGCCACCGCCGCCGACGGCGATCCGGGCACCCGGGGTGAAGGCGGCCTCCAGCCGCTCACCGTCGCCCACGCGCCGCAGGCGCACCCGTCGTCGAGCATCACCTCCCTGGCGTGCGGGCCGACGGAGGTCGCACTCGTCGTGCTCCGCCCTGGTCGGTCACACCGGGCGAACCGTGTGACGCCGGCACCCGCCAGACCGTCAGCCGGCTCTCGTCGTGGCACCGGCGCCGGCCGCCCGGCCATGCCGCAGTGTCATCTCGAGGACAGCCGCGTCGGTGGGCCGGGGCGACGGGACGAACCCGTGGTGTTCCAGGTCCCGGACGAGTGCGGAACGCGATGCGGGCCACATCCAGAAGGTCTCGGTGTGTTCCCGCAGCACACTGCCCCGTGCCCGGACCCGGTAGTCGACACGGGCGCGGATACGGTCCCCGACGGCCGACATCACCATGCGCCCGCCGTACTCGTGCCGGCCGATCCGCCGCTCGGGAAAGACCCGTACGACGTCCAGGGCGGGAAGTCGGGCGGGCGGCAGATGGAGGAGGAGTGAGCCACCGGGGGAGAGGGCCGCGCCGATCGACGGCCAGAGCGTGCGCCGGGCGGCCGGCGGGAGACAGGCGACCGTATTGTGGCAGACGGCGACGTCCGCCACCTGGTGCAGGGCTGCCTCGTCCAGCGGGCGCGGATACACCGTCACCCGATCCCACGAGGCCGGCAATGCGGCGAGACGGGTCGTCAACGCGGTGCGCATGGCACGCGAGGGCTCGACCGCGTGCACGTCGGCCCCGGATTCCGCCAGGCTCATCAGCGTCACCCGTCCCGTCCCGGCCCCGATGTCCAGCACACCCTGCCGGGCTTTCGCGACCGCGGGACCGTAGAGGCGTCGGACGAGCGCCTCGTCCTCGTCGGCCTGGAGGATGTCGTAGAACTCCGCGGTGGTGGCGTAGGGATCAGGCCGGGGCCGGATGGTCGGTGCGATCACGGTGACGAGGTGCATGCCCGGCAAGACAGAGCGGCGGCCGGTCCTGTGACATCGGGCGCCCGGCGCGCCGGGACGTGCGACTGATCCGACGTCAGCTGAGGCGTTTCGCCGCGGGACACGAGCTTGAAACTGTCGTTCCCGACTGACCGGGACGGGAGGAAAGGGCGTGTCACACCCGGGCCGTATGGCCGGTCCTAGAAACGAGACACAGGCCAGAAAGGGCATCCGACATGAACCGAACCACCCTCACCCGCCTCACCCGCCGATCCCGTGCCGCGCTCACCGTCCTGACCGGTGCCGGTGCCGCGGCGGCGCTGCTGGCCGCCACCGTCGTCCCGGCCGCCGCCGACAGGGGCGGGCCCGGGCAGCGTCCCAAGCCCACCGTCGTGCTGGTCCACGGTGCGTTCGCCGACTCCACGAGCTGGAACGGTGTGATCGAGCGGTTGCGGCAGGACGGCTATCCGGTGGTCGCCGTCGCCAACCCGCTGCGCTCCCTCAGCGGTGACAGCGCCTACCTGAAGGACGTGCTGGCCGGCATCGACGGGCCCGTCGTCCTGGCGGGCCACTCCTACGGCGGCTCCGTCATCAGCAACGCCGCGACCGGCGACGCCGACGTCAAGGCGCTGGTCTACCTCGCCGCCTTCCTCCCCGAGCAGGGCGAGAGCGCGGTCGGCCTGTCGGGCAGGTTCCCCGGCTCCACCCTCGGCGAGGCGCTGCGGCCCGTGCCGGTCACGAACCCCGACGGCTCGCGCGGCACCGACCTGTACATACGAAACGACACGTTCCGCCACCAGTTCGCCGCGGACGTGCCCCGTGACCAGACCGACCTGATGGCGGTCACCCAGCGACCGGTCACCGAGGCGGCCCTGTCCGAGGGCGCGGCCGAACCGGCCTGGAAGACCATCCCCTCCTGGGTCCTGATCGCGACCCGCGACCTCAACATCCCGCCCGCCGCCCAGGAGTTCATGGCCGCGCGGGCGGGTGCCCACACCAGCGAGGTCCGCTCCTCGCACGCCGTGAGCGTCTCGCACCCCGGGAAGGTCACCGACGTCATCGAGGACGCCGCGCGTTCCGCGCGCTGACTCCCGCGCGCGGCGCGTACGAGACCGGGGCGGCCGTCAGGACCGCCCCGGTCTCATGCGTGCGCGCACGCACAGCGCCCCGCACCACTACCGCCCGCCCGACGAAGGCCCGCGTCCCACCCTCTGCCGCGGCCTGGTGGACGACGTGACCGTTCCGCACCTCGGCTGGAACCCTCACCACGAACCTGAGCCACATGGCCCCGGGCACCGGAACGCGGCCGGTCCCGGCTCCCCTCACGGAACCGGGACCGGCACACGGGGCGGACGTCCCCACCGCCCCGCTCACGCCGGTGCGACCTGTCGGCCGCACCGGCGGGCTTGTTCAGTCCTCCAGGTCGAGGCCGTATCGCCTGCGGGCCCGCACGACAGCCTCCGGCGAGACCTGCCCGGCGAGGGCCAGCCGGTCCAGGGCGGTCACCGCGATCGACTCGGCGTCCACTCCGAAGTAGCGGCGTACGGCCTCACGGGTGTCGGAGAGGCCGAAACCGTCGGTGCCCAGGGAGTAGTAGTCCTGCTCGACCCACTGGCTGATCTGGTCGGGTACCTGTCGCATCCAGTCGCTGACCGCCAGCACCGGCCCCGGAGCACCGGCCAGCGCCTGACTGACGTACGGGGTGCGGTCCTCCCCGCGGGTGCGGGCGTCGTCGGCGCGCATCGCGTCCCGGCGCAGTTCCGTCCAGGAGGTCACCGACCAGACGTCGGCGTGCACGCCGTGCTCGGCGGCGAGGAGTTCCTGGGCGCGCAGGGCCCAGTGGACGGCCGTACCGGAGGCCAGCAACTGGAGCCGGGGAGCGGTCGAGGAGGAGTCCGCGGTCCGGTACCGGTAGATGCCCCGCACGATGCCCTCCTCGATGCCGGGCAGCGCCGGCATGGGAGGCTGCCGGGTGGGCTCGTTGTAGACGGTGAGGTAGTAGAAGACGTTCTCGGGGTCCTCGCCGTACATCCGGCGCATGCCGTCCCGGACGATCACGGCGATCTCGTAGGCGAACGCCGGGTCGTAGCTGATCGTCGCCGGGTTGGTGGCGGCCAGCAGGTGGGAGTGGCCGTCGCCGTGCTGGAGCCCTTCACCGGTCATGGTGGTGCGCCCGGCGGTGCCGCCGACGACGAAGCCGCGGCCCATCTGGTCGCCCAGTGCCCAGAACTGGTCGCCGGTGCGCTGGAACCCGAACATGGCGTAGAAGATGTAGAAGGGGATCATCGCTTCGCCGTGGGTGGCGTACGAGGTGGCCGCGGCGGTGAACTCGGCGACGGAACCGGCCTCGGTGATGCCCTCGATGAGGAGCTGTCCGGTGGCGCTCTCCTTGTAGTGGAGGAGTTGGCCGGCGTCGACGGGGTCGTAGTTCTGGCCCTGCGGCGAGTAGATGCCGACCGTGGGGAACAACGATTCCATGCCGAAGGTGCGGGCCTCGTCGGGGACGATCGGCACCCAGCGGCGCCCCGTCTCCTCCTCCCGCATCAGATCCTTGACCAGACGGACGAGTGCCATCGTGGTGGCGACCTCCTGGCGGCCGAAGCCCTTCTCCAACGCCGCGAAGGGCTTGGCGGACGGCTCCGGCAGCGGCTTCGCGGTCACCTCGCGGGCCGGTGCGGGACCGCCCAGCGCGGCCCGGCGTGCGCGCAGGTAGCGCACCTCGGGGGAGTCCTCGCCCGGATGCCAGTACGGGACCTGGTCGCCGGCGAGCGCGCTGTCGGGGATGGGCAGCTCCAGCAGATCGCGCATCTCACGGAACTGGGCCATCGTGAGCTTCTTCATCTGGTGGTTGGCGTTGCGGGACTCGAACGCCGAGCCGAGGGTGTGGCCCTTTACCGTCTGGGCGAGGACGACCGTCGGCGTGCCCCGGTGCTCGACGGCGGCCCGGTAGGCGGCGTGGACCTTCAACGGTTCGTGCCCGCCCCGGGAGGCGGCGAACAGGCTGACCACCTGGGCGTCGCTCAGAGCGGCGGAGAGGGTGGAGAGTGCCTCGCCGGTGAAGAAGTGCTCGCGGACGTAGCCGGCGTCCCGCGCGGCGAGGGTCTGCAGTTGCGCGTCGGGTACGGCGTTCAGGCGCCGGACCAGGTCGCCGGTGGTGTCCCGCGCCAGCAGGGGATCCCAGGCCTCGCCCCACAGAGTCTTGACCACGTTCCAGCCGGCCCCTCGGAAGCGGGCCTCCAGCTCCTGGACGATCTTCGAGTTCGACCGCACGGGCCCGTCCAGGCGCTGGAGGTTGCAGTTGACGACGAAGGTGAGGTTGTCCAGGCCCTCGCGGGAGGCGAGGGTGAGGGCGGTCATCGACTCCGGCTCGTCCGTCTCACCGTCGCCGAGGAATGCCCACACCCGTGAGGCGGAGGTGTCCTTGATGCCGCGGGCGTGCAGATAGCGGTTGAAACGGGCCTGGTAGATGGCGCCGAGCGGGCCGAGCCCCATGGACACGGTGGGGAACTCCCACAGCCACGGCAGCCGCCGGGGGTGGGGGTAGGACGGCAGGCCGTGACCGCCCGCCTCCCGCCGGAAACCGTCGAGCTGCGCCAGGCTCAGGCGTCCTTCGAGAAACACCCGGGCATAGATGCCGGGAGAGGCGTGTCCCTGGAGGAACAGCTGGTCGCCCGAGCCGTCGCCGTGCTTGCCCCGGAAGAAGTGCTGGAAGCCGATCTCGTAGAGCCAGGCCGCCGAGGCGTACGTCGAGATGTGCCCGCCCAGCCCCGAGGGGGCGCCGCGGGTGACCATCGCCGCGGCGTTCCACCGGTTGAGCGCCGTGATCCGGGACTCCATCTCCAGATCACCGTCGAACTGTGGCTGCGCCACGGCCGGGACGGTGTTGATGTAGTCCGAGGACAGCAGTCCGGGCAGCGGCGTCCCGGACTCCGCGGCGAACTCGTGCACCCGTCGCACCAGGTAGGCCGCCCGCTGCGGACCGGCGTTCCGCACGACGGCGTCCAGGGAGGCACGCCACTCGGCGGTCTCCTCACGGTCACGGTCGGGCAACTGGTCGAGCTCGCTCATGAGGGCCTTCCTGGCGCGGTGTCGGGAGGAGGGGCGCGGCCGTGGACCGCCGCCCGGACGGGGTCAGCGCTGCTTGAGCCACTGGGCGAACGTGTGGTGTCCCAGACGAGCGTCCGGCCCGGGAAACAGCGACTGTTCCTGAACGGGTGCGCCGAAGAACGGGACCCCGGGGTCGGCGACGACCGGGTCGGTCCGGCCGTCGGCGGCCAGCAGTTCGGTGACGAAGTCGTCGAGCCGGCGCTCCTCGGGCCCGGCCGCCTCCAGCACACCGAACAGCGGTACACCGACGGCGACATGAGCGACGGCGGCGGCGACATCGTCCAGCGACACCGGCCGCACCGCCAGGGGCGCGACGAACACCCCGCTCGGCCGGGTGCCGTCCTCGACGGCGGTGGCCACGGACTCGAAGAACGGGGTGGCGCGTACCAGGGAGTACGGGACGACCGACCGGGTCGCCAGGCCCTCCTGGTCCGCCTTGGCCCGGAAGTACCCGGACCCCACCCGGTCGGCGCCCACGACCGACAGCGCCACATAGTGTTCCACCCCCGCTGCCGCGGCGGCCTCGAGCAGGTTGCCAGTCGCGGCGGCGAAGAACTTCCGGCTCACCTCCGCCTCCCGGGAGGGCGCGTCGGTGACATCCACGACCACCGCGGCACCGCGCAACGCTTCGTCGATGCCCTGCCCGGTGCCGAGGTCGACACCGTCCGCGCGGGACACGGGAACCACCTCCGCCCCGTGGTCCCGGAGCCCGGCCACGGTCCTGGAACCGATCCGTCCCGTGGCACCTGCGACGACGACTCTCATGTTGATCTCTTTCGTCCGGGGGCCGGGACCCCGCTGGGTGTTGCCGACGATGGCGAAGGGGCGGGCGGCCATGCCACGAAGCAGGAGTCGTGCTTGTCGGAGAAGGCGGCCCGCCGAAGTGCGTCTCGTCGTTCCCGGTGTCCGTCACAGCTCCGGATACGGGTACGACATCGATGGCGGACCTGTCAGCCGAACATGCCGGGCTGGTAGCCCCCGGCGGGCTGCCGGTTGATGACGTTGATGCGGTTGTACGCGTTGATGACCGCGATCAGCGAGATCAGCGCGGCGAGCTGGTCCTCGTCGTAGTGCTGCGCGGCGTCCGCCCAGACCTCGTCCGAGACCCCGCCCGCGCCGTCCGCGAGGCGCGTGCCCTGCTCGGTCAGGGCCAGCGCCGCGCGCTCGGCGTCGGTGAAGACCGTGGCCTCGTGCCAGGTGGCCACCAGGTTCAGGCGCTGCTGGTCCTCCCCCGCGGCGAGGGCGTCCTTGGTGTGCATGTCGGTGCAGAAGCCACAGCCGTTGATCTGGCTGGCCCGGATTTTCACCAGTTCCTGCGTGGTGACCGGAATGGCCTCGTGCACCGCCGCGCCGGCCGAGTTCAGGTACTTCATGACCTTGCCCGCGAGGGCGTTGCCGAAGTAGTCGATACGCGCGTCCATCAGAAAACCTCTCCACCAGGGGAACTCGTTACGCCCCACTGACCGGACACCCCGCCGGTCTGTGACACGGAGCCGTCAGCGGGTCTGGTCGGTGGGACGGACGAGGATCTCGTTGATGGCGACGTGGTCGGGCTGGGTGACCGCGTAGAGGACGGCCGCGGCGATGTCTTCGGGGTCGAGGGTCCGCATGGACTCCGCCATGTTCTTCGCCGCGACCTGCATGACCGGATCCGTGATGTGGCTGGTCAGCTCGGTCGAGACGAACCCGGGCTCGATGACGACGACCCGTACGCCCTGCTCGGTGACCTCCTGGCGCAGCGCCTCGGAGAAGGCGGTGATGCCGAACTTGGTGGCCGCGTAGGCGCCGCTCGCCGCCGAGGAGACGCGCCCCGAGGTGGAGGAGATCTGCACCACCGCTCCCTTGGCGGCGAGGAGGTGGGGCAACGCCGAGTGCACCGTGTACATCGACCCCAGCAGGTTGGTCTCCACCATCCGCGTCCACTCCGTGGTGTCCGCGCCCAGGATGGCCCCGCTGAGCATGACGCCCGCGTTGTTCACCACGATGTCGAGTGCGCCGAAGCGCGCGACGGTCGCCGTGACGGCGTCCTGAACGGAGCGGGGGTCGTTGACGTCCATCTCCAGGACGAGGACCTCGCCGGGGGCTTGTGCGGCCAGGGACGCCAGCCGGTCGGTCCGGCGCCCGCCGACGGCCACCCGGGCGCCCGCCTTGGACAGGGCGAGTGCCGTCGCCCGGCCTATGCCCGAGGAAGCGCCCGTGACCAGGGCGACCTTGGTGTCGAGGGGCATGCTCATGTCTCCTCCAGAAGGTGTTCTCAACATGACCGAGCGGTCATGTTGCTGACCCTAACACTGAAAATGACCCACGGGTCACCTTCGGTGTTAGGATCGGGGCATGGACGACACGAAGCCCGCACCCGGTCCCAGGGCGGACATGGTCCGCAACCGGCGGCTGCTGCTCACGGCGGCGGCCGAGGCCTTCGCGGAGTGCGGGGTCGACGTGTCGATGAGCGAGATCGCCCAGCGGGCCGGCCTGGCCAAGGGCACCGTCTTCCGGCACTTCGCGTCGAAGGACGACCTCCTCGCGGCGATCATGCTGCAACTGCTCGACCGGCTAACCGAGCTGGCGGCACGCCTGCTGGAGGCCGACGACGCGGGAGCGGCCCTGCGGGAGTTCATGACCACGGGGGTCGAGGCGCTCGCCACCGACCAGGCGTTCTGTGAGGTGATCGGACGCCCCTCGCTCCAGCACGCCGAGGTGCGGGACGCGATCGGCCGCCTCGGCGACGTTGTGGAGGACCTCACCAGCCGAGCGAAGGAACAGCGCGCCGTCCGTGCGGACATCACCGGGACGGACATCATGCTGCTGCTCGGCGGCATCCACCAGACGGCCGCCCCCCTGCTGGACACGGACCCGCACATCTGGCGGCGCTACCTGGCACTGGCCTTCGACGGGCTGTGCGATTCCGGTGCCCGCACCCTGCCGTACCCGCCGCCCGCCGGACTGCGTCTGTCCGCCCCCTCCCCACCGAGCTGATCCGGCCCCCCGCCGACGCGGCCGAATCGTGTCACAGCGAACTGTTCCTCCCGGTCTTCGTGTCAGAAGCCGAGAGGAACAGAGGACACTGTGCGCGAGATCCTGATCGTCGGTGGTGGTTACGCGGGTTTCTACACCGCGTGGGGCCTTCGGAAGAAGCTGCGCCGGGGTGAGGCACGCGTCACCGTGGTCGACCCCCGTCCGTACATGACGTACCAGCCGTTCCTGCCCGAGGTGCTGGCCGGGTCGGTCGAGGCCCGGCACGCGGCGGTGTCCCTGCGCAGGCACCTGCGCGGGACCCGGCTGATCGCGGGCGCTGTCACGGAGATCAGCGCCGGCGACCGCAAGGTGACGGTACGGCCGGAGAGCGGACCGGACTTCGACCTCTCCTACGACGTCCTGGTGGTGACGGCGGGCGCGGTCACCCGCGCCTTTCCCATCCCGGGAGTGGGTGAACTGGCATACGGCCTCAAGCACGTGGAGGAGGCCGTGGCGGTACGGGACCGGCTGCTGACCTCGTTCGACCGTGCCGCGCTGCTGCCTCCCGGCCCCGAACGCCGCAAGCTGCTGACGGTCACCTTCGTCGGCGGCGGCTTCTCCGGCGTGGAGGGCTTCGGGGAACTGCTGGCCCTGGCGGCCGCGCTGCTCAGGAGCTACCCGGAGATCCGCGCCAACGAGTTGTCGTTCCACCTGATCGAAGCACGCGGGCGCATTCTCCCGGAGGTCGGCGACCGGCCCGGCGAGTGGGTGGTGCGCTCCTTGGAGAAGCGGGGTGCGCGGGTCCACCTGAACACCCAGCTGGTCTCCGCGGCGGGCGGTCATGTCGTGCTGTCCGACGGTGCGGAGTACGAGTCGGACCTGCTCGTGTGGGCGGCGGGCAACGCAGCCAACCCGATCGTGCGCAACCACACCGACCTTCCGGTCGACGAACGAGGACTGCTCGTCGTCCGCGCCGACCTCCGGGTCGGCACCGACGAAGAGGCAGTGGCCGACGTGTGGGCCGCGGGCGACGACGCCGCCGTACCGGACCTGGCGTCCGGACAGCCGGGCGCCCACACGGTCCCCAACGCCCAGCACGCGGTACGGCAGGGGAAGCTGCTGGCCAGAAACATTCTGGCGGACCTGCGCGGCCGCCCCGCCAAGGACTACGCGCACCACAGCCTGGGCGTGGTGGCCACCCTGGGACTGGGCCACGGCATCTTCCAGTACCGGCGCCTGGTCATCAAGGGACTCCCGGCCTGGCTGATGCACCGCGGCTACCACGTGCTGGCCATACCCACCTGGGAACGCAAGGCCCGGGTGTTCGCGGTGTGGGTCAGCGCCGCCCTCTTCGGACGCGACATCGTCTCGCTCGCGTCGGTCCAGCGTCCACGGGACGCCTTCGTCTCCAAAGGCGTACCGCGCCACGGCGAACGGTCCGAGGACGCGGTCGCCCGGTGAGCCGGCCCTGACCGACCGCGGCGGCGCGACGGCGGGCGTGTGACAACGAAAAGGTGTCACAACGTCCTTTCCGGCCCGGTCCGGCCGGTACTACGAGTACCGTTCCGCTGGGCACGCGCGTCGTGGTGGCGGGGGGTGCTGGGGCGCCGTTCAAAGGAGGACTCGGTATGGACCACGTCGGTGACGCCGCGCCGATCACTGAGCTGTTCGACGAGCGGCGGCATCTGCTGGAGGTCGCGCACTGGATGCTCGGCAGCCGTGTCGCCGCCGAGGGAGCGATCAACGACGCGTACCGGCGGTGGTACGGGCTCTCCGATCCGGAGCGGGCCCGGGTGGCGGCACCCCGGGCCTGGCTGACGCGGACCGTCGGAGGGATCTGCCTGGGGCGGCTCACGGTGCCCGGTGGGGACGGACCGCCAGGCGACGGCGTACGTGGCGGTCGGGAGTCGGCGGGAGAGGCCGGGGCGGTCCTGGCCGGAGCCCTCGACCCGCTGTCGTCGGCCGAGGGAGCGGCGTTCGTGCCGAACGACGGGTCCGGGACGGCGCCGCGCACGGGCGCGGGCATCGTCGGGCAGCCCGAACCCGAGCGCGCCGAACTGCTGGACCGGGCCCGCCGGAGTCTGCGGGCCCGCCGGGCGGAACCCACCCCACCGCACCGGCAGGACGAGATCGTCGGCTCGGTACGACAGGCGTGCGCCGACGAGGACGCCGGCCGGCTGGCGTCCCTGCTGGCCCCCGACGCGACCGTCTTCTACGACGGCGGAGGCAGGATCCGCACGCTGACCCGGCCGGTCAACGGCGGCCCCGAGGTCGCCCGCAGCCTGCTGACGCTGCTCGCCCGTCACCCCCGCACCACTTTGGACACCCATTCCGTCAACGGACGCACCGGCCTCGTCGCCCGCTACGACGACCAGGTCGTCGCCGTCATCACGCTCGACATCGCCGGGTCCCGGGTCGTCCAGGTCTGGGTGATGCTCAACCCCGACAAGCTGCGCGCCTGGAACCGGACCGCGCGTGACCCGAAGCGCGTCACACTCTCGCCGTCCACGCGGTCATAAGGATGAGTCGGACTCGCCACGACGGCGAGGACCGTGTGACGGCGAGGAGGAGAGGATGACGTACGTCATCGCCCAGCCCTGTGTCGACATCAAGGACCGGGCGTGTGTGGCCGAATGCCCGGTGGACTGCATCTACGAGGGCGCCCGCACCCTGTACATCAACCCGACGGAGTGCGTCGACTGCCACGCCTGCGAGCCCGTCTGCCCCGTCGAGGCCATCTTCCCCAAGGATGAACTCCCGCGGGAATGGGCGCACTTCGCGTCCGTCAACGCCGAGTACTTCCAGCCGGCCGCCTCGCGACCGCGCGCACCCGTCGGCGATCACCCCCTGGTCGCCTCCCTGCCTCCGCAGCGCCTGCCCAAGAAGGAGATCTCCGTCTTCGCCGTCGGCAAGGAAACGGCCGCCGACGCCGACCTGTGGTTCCCGTCGTGACCTCGCGGTCGTGACCTCAGGAGGCGGCGAGCGTGATGGTCGTCGGTGTGCCCCGCCACGCCATCCGCGCGTAGGGGCACAGGGAGTCGGCCTTCTCCATCAGGGGAGTGGCGACCTCCGCGTCGACACCGGGCCACGTCACCACCAGATCGACACGCAGCAGATATCCCCCGTCCCCCGGGTCCCGTCCGAAGCCCACGGTGGCCGCGACCGAGATGAGGTCAGGGGAGAGGGCCTCCTGCCGCGCCACCAGGCTCAGCGCCCCGTGGAAGCACGCGGCGAAACCGGCGGCGAACAGCTGCTCGGGGTTGCTGCCCCGGCCGTCACCGCCCAGCTCGGCGGGCATGCGCAGATCGAGGTCCAGGACGCCGTCGGCCGATCGCGCCCGTCCAGAGGCCCGCCCGTGCGCGGCCGCACCACCGGTGACGGTCACCGTCGTGGTGTAGATGGGCGAGAAGGAGTCCCCGTCGAAGTCCTTCTCAGTGGACAGGGTGGGCAACTGGATCCGCTCGGTCACGGCACGACTCCGATGTTGTGAAGATGCTTACGCCTGCGGACACAGGGTCCGGACTGAAGGATGACCGGCGAGTCACCTTGACTGTGACGCCTACCCGTCGCGGGCTCCGGGGAACATCCGGCAGTGGGTCAGTTGTCGAGTGACGCGACATAGGTGGACAGCTTGTCCGGGTTCATCACCCACAGGATCCGGTCGATGCCCTCGGCGGACACATCGACGGACAGCAGGGCCACCGTCTCCCCGCCGGACGACACGAGTACCGCCGGGCGGCCGTTCGCCTCGACCCAACGCGTGTCCGCCGGCGGCCAGAAGCGCGGTGCGAAGGCCGCGAGGTACCGGGACACACGGTCCCGTCCGACGACCGGGATCCTGGACGCGCCGCGCGTTCCGCCCCCGTCCGAGTAACTGACGACATCCGCGGTCAGTACGTCTTCCAGCACCGACAGGTCGCCCGTCCGCGCCGCGGAGAGAAACACCTCCAGCAGGCGCCGGTGGGCAGCCGGACTGACCCGTTCCCGGCGCTCGGCGGCCAGGTGCTTGCGCGCCCGGCTCACCAGCTGACGGGCGTTGGCCTCGGTGATCTCCAGCATCTCGGCGATCCGCCCGTAGGGATAGTCGAAGGCCTGCCGCAGCACATAGGCGGCGCGCTCCACGGGGTTCAGCTTCTCAAGGAGCAGCAGCACCGCCAGTTCGAGCGCCTCGGCCCGCTCCGCGCCCAGTTGCGGATCCTGCCTGGTGTCAACCGGTTCCGGGAGCCACGGACCGACATAGCTCTCCCGGCGCACCCTCGCCGACTGGGCCAGATTGATCGCCAGTCGGGTGGTCACCGTGGTGAGGAAGGCGGCCGGTTCGTGTACGGCGGTCCGGTCGGTGTTCTGCCACCGCACCCAGGTCTCCTGCACCACGTCCTCGGCCTCAGTGGTGCTGCCCAGGATGCGGTAGGCGATGCCGAAGAGCTGTGGCCGCGCGGAGATGAAGTCCTTCGTCGCTTGAGCGAGGGTGTCGCGAGGGGCACCGGTGTGCATGGAACGGTCCCTTCTGAACGGGTCACCGGCCATGCTACAAGTGGCACACCGACTCGTCTTCGGCGGACGCACCGTGGCACGCACGATGCCACCGGACGGACGGCTCGCCGTGTTCCGCGAGCCACTGCGCCAGTGTGCCACGGCCCACGTGCGCCGCCGGGTCGGACAACAGCGCCCGGCTGCTGAGCACCGTGCCGAGGAAGGGGGTCCTGGGGTGCGTTACCACCTCTCGCAACTCACCACGGGAGGCGATCAGTTCGGCGGTCAGCTCGTCGAGCCGGTACTCCTCGGGACCGGCGATCTCCAGATGACCGAACCGGGGCGTGCTCACGGCGGCGCGCGCGACCAGGGCGGCCACGTCGACCGCGCACACGGGGCGCAGCGCCACGGGCGCGACGGGCACATCGTTTCGGGGCGTGCCTGGACGAGAGAGTGCTTCCACGGTCTCGAAGAACGGAGTGGCCCGCACGATGGTGTGAGGCAGCGGCGATCTTCTGGCGAGATCCTCCTGCACCGCTTTCGCCCGGAAGTACCCCGTCCGCACCCGGTCGGCCCCCACGAGGGAGAGGACCACGTAGTGCTCGGCCCCGGCGGTCGCCGCGGACCGCAAGAGGTTGGTGGTCGTGGCGCCGAAGAACTCCGTGCTCACCGCCTCCGCACGAGCCGGCGCGTCCATCACGTCCACGATCACGTCGGCTCCGCGCAGAGCGCGGGAGAGGCCCTGTCCCGTGGCGACGTCCACACCCGTACCCCGTGACACCGGCACGACCTCCACACCGTGGCCGCGCAGTCCGATGACAGTCCTCGAACCGATCAGGCCGGTGGCTCCGGCTACGACGACTCTCATGGGCGTCTCCTCCGTTGTGGACCGGTACCGGGAGGCGGTACCGCACGTAGGACAGACGACGCCCCGGTCCTGTGACACCGGGCTGTCACAGGCGGCTCACCCGCTCGGTCAGAAGGGACGTCATCACACGAACCGCACCACGATCGTCGAACGAAGGATGTCACGTGACTGCCACCACCACCGACCGGGGATTCTCCGGTCACGTCGCCATCGTCACCGGCGCCGGCTCGGGCATCGGCCGGGCCACCGCCGTGGCCTTCGCCGAGGCCGGCGCGCGGGTACTCGGAGTCGGCCGCCGCGAGGAACCGCTGAAGGAGACCGCCGAGGCCCACGACAACATCGCCGTCCTGGCCGTCGACGTCTGCGCCGACGGGGCACCCGCCGAGATCGTCTCGCACACCGTACGGAGATGGGGACGCCTCGACCACCTGATCAACAACGCGGGTGCCACCGCGGTCATGCCGCTGGCGGAGACCGAGAAGCAGGTCATCCTCGACCTTCTGGCACTCAATGTCGTCGCTCCGAGCCTGCTCGCCCACGCGGCCCTGCCGCACCTGCGCGCGACCTCGGGCACGATCATCAATCTGTCCAGCACCTACGGCCATCGCCCGATGGCCGGCGGCGCCCACTACTCGGCGACCAAGGCGGCCATCGAACAGATGACGCGGAGCTGGGCCCTGGAACTCGCCGGCGAAGGCGTCCGCGTGAACTCCGTCGCCCCCGGCCCCACGCGCACGGACGTCATGCTGCACGCCGGTCTCACCGCGGAGGCGGCCAACGACATGTACGCGTACGAGCGCGAGCGCATCCCCACGCACCACATCGCCTCCGCCGACGAAATGGCGCACTGGATCCTGCGCCTGGCCGAACCCGCCGGACGCCACGCGACCGGTCAGGTGGTCACTGTCGACGGCGGACTGGAACTCATCTGACGCCCCCGCCCCGCCGCCGACGCCCCGTCCGTCGCCGGCGCCCCCGATCACGCAGGTCTGGGCCGGATGAGACGGATCATGCGTGGTACGGCGCCGTGCGCGGCGGGGCTTCGGGCGAGCGCCTCCCGGTCGGCGAAGCGGCGCAAGAGAGTGGCGTTGCCCAGGCCGGCCTCACGGGCGAAGAGCCGGCAGCGGCTACTTGCTCAGCCACAGGTCCGGGCCGAACACCTCGTAGTGGATGTCCCTGGGGCTCAGTCCGTGGGCCAGCAGATCGGTGCGGACGGCCTTCATGAAGGACAGCGGACCGCACAGGAACGCCGTGGTGCCGGGGGTCGGGGACAGGCGGGTGAGGTCGGCCCAGCCCTCGTTGACGTGGTCACCGGCGGCATCCGGGTGGTCGGTGTCCTCGTACCACACGTGCAGCGAGGCGTTGGGGAGCTGTGCGACGAGCTCGGAGAGTTCGAGCCGGTGAGCGTGGTGAACGGGCGAGCGGTCGGCGTGCACGACGGTGACCGGACGGTCCGGTGACACGGTGGCCAGATGCTCCAGCATGGCCAGCATCGGTGTGACACCAATGCCCGCCGAGGCGAGCAGGAGCGGGCTGTCGCCCTCGGGGAGCAGCAGGTCGCCGAAGGGCAGGGAGACCTTGAGGGGGTCGCCGGGACGGGCGTTCGCGTGCAGCCACGAGGAGACCTCTCCCTCGGGCACCCGGCCGTCGGCGGAGCGCTCCCGTTTGACGGTGATGCGCCAGGTCTTGCGGCCGGGGGCCGCGGAGAGGCTGTACTGCCGTATCTGGTACGCCCCGTCGGGGAGCTGGGCCTGAACGCTGACGTACTGGCCGGGGACGAACGTTGCGGTGGGCGATCCGTCGGGGTGGCCCAGGACGAAGGAGACGGCGTCCGGGGTCTCTTCGTGGCGTTCGATGATCTCCATGGTCCGCCAGACGGAGCCGTCCTCGACCCGTGCCTCGGTGTACAGGCGGGCCTCCATGGCGATGAGGGCGTTGGCCATGAGCCAGTAGACCTCGTCCCAGGCGGCTGCCACCGCCGGGGTCACCGCGTCACCGAGGACCTCCGCGACGGCCCCGAGGAGGTGACGGGCGACCAGGGTGTACTGGTCCGCGGTGATGCCCAGCGAGGCGTGCTTGTTCGCGATGCGGCCCAGTACCGCGTCGGGGCGCTCGTCGGGATGCTCCACCAGAGCGGTCGCGA
This sequence comes from Streptomyces sp. NPDC023723, assembly GCF_040639815.1. Classification (NCBI taxonomy): domain Bacteria; kingdom Bacillati; phylum Actinomycetota; class Actinomycetes; order Kitasatosporales; family Streptomycetaceae; genus Streptomyces; species Streptomyces sp. NPDC023723. The sequence continues at coordinate 22,567 of NZ_JBFAAP010000034.1, read as the reverse complement.
AGGCGGCGACCGCCCCGGCGAGAGCCTCGCGTTGGGCGCCGCTGGCCTGGTTCGCCCGGTTGAACAGGCCTCGCAGCAGCTCAGGACGTTCTTCGAACATGTGGCGGTAGAACAGCTCGGTGATGGTGCCGAGGGAGGCTCCTACCACGGGGAGCGTGGCGCGGACGACCTGCGCCGACTGACTGGAGAGCATGCTGAACTCCAAACTGGTGCCATAGATGCTTATTTCGATGCGGTGCGGACCCACCTGCCGTGCGCGTGTCCGAACGGTTGACCGGACAGCGGCGATTGTTGTGACACCGGGTCAGACGTACACGGTGTCACACCCGAGCCGACCGTTCGGTCTCCTCCAGTGAGTGGGAAACAGTGTCGAACCGCCCCTTGCAGGAGGTGTTCCATGGATTGGCGTGACCGGGGCCTGTGCCTACGCGAAGACCCTGATCTCTTCTTCCCGATAGGCAGCATCAGCAGTGGTCAGGCAGTGATACAGACGGACGAGGCGAAGTCCGTCTGCCGTCGTTGTCCCGTGACGGAGCAGTGTTTGGCATGGGCCGTTGTCGCGGGCCCGGTCGAAGGCATCTGGGGCGGCACGACGGAGAGAGAGCGCCGTGCCGCACGGCGGCGCGCGGCACGGCGGCAGCCGGCGGCGGAGACAGCTGCCTGACCCGGGCCGCGCGAGGTGGGGACGCATGGCGGGACGGGCGGGGAAGGACCGGAGCCGGTCCTTCCCCGCCCGTCCCGCCATGTGGTCAGGCGGCCGGTGCCAGGCCGGCCCGCACCGCCGGGATGCGAAAAAGGGGGCCTGCCGTGCCGCAGTGCGGGCGACAGGCCCCACGCGCGGGCGACGGAACTCCCTCCCGGAGTCCGCCCCCAGCGGCTCAGTGCTGCTGCTGCGCGAGCCAGTCGCTGAACCGGGTCCCCGCGATGCGCGCGTCCGCACCGGGCAGCAGCGTGTCCTCCCGCAGCTCCGTACCGAAGTACGGGGCGTGCGCGTCGGTCACGACCGTGCGCGGGTCGTTCTTGGCGGCCAGGCCCTTGCGGATCAGCTCGTCGAGCTGGAACACGTCGGGACCGGCGACCTCCACCACCCCGTTGACGGGAGTGCCCACGGCGGTACGGCCGACGGCGGCGGCCACGTCGTCGGAGTGGACGGGCTGGATCTTCACCGGGGCCAGGCGGACGGTGTCACCATCGGTCGCCGACTCGGCGATGCCCTTCATGAATTCGAAGAACTGCGTGGCGTGGACGATGGAGTACGGGATGCCCGAGTCCTTGATCAGGCCCTCCTGCGCCTGCTTGGCGCGGAAGTAGCCGCTCTCCTGGAGCCGCTCCGTGCCGACCACGGAGAGGGCCACGTGGTGCGTGACACCGGCTTCGGCCTCCGCCTTGAGGAGGTTGGTGGTCGACGTGCGGAAGAACTCCATGACCGCGTCGTCCGCGAAGGAGGGCGAGTTGGAGACGTCGACCACGACCGAGGCACCGGCGAGCACCTCGGCCAGTCCCTCGCCCGTGAGCGTGTTGACGCCGGTGTTGGGGGAGGCCGGCACCGCCTCGTGACCATGCTCGTTGAGCTTGGCGACCAGCTTGGAGCCGATGAGTCCGGTGCCGCCGATCACTACGACCTTCATGATGAGAACCTTTCGTATATGCGCTGATGTCGTGATGTTGTCTGCATGAGTAGAGACCAAGTGGGCGCGTCTTCTGTGACACGGCCACCGTGTCCGCCGAAATCGCCCGCTATTCGACGAGCTTTCCCTCGGTGGAGACCTCCGCCATGAGGGAGGCGATCTCCTGCGGGACGGGGGGAATCCCCTCGTGGGTGACGCCGGTGGTCGGGGACCAGACGAGATTGACGCGGAGGGCGGAGTCCATCTCGGGGAAGTCGCTGCGGTTGTGACAGCCGCGGGTTTCCCGCCGTTCCAGGGCCGCTTCCAGGGTGGCGCGGGCCGCCAGGGCGGCCGACTTGAGGTCGAAGGCGTGGGCGAGATCCTGGAACCCGGCGATATCGGGGTGGACGCCGACGTTCTCCATGCGCTTCTCGATGACGTCCAGCTCCGCCAGACCGGTGCGCAGGCCCTGTTCGTCACGGACGACACCGGCGTGTTCGGTCATGGTGTCGCGGATGGCGCGCTGCAGGGCCCGGACGTTCTCGGGTCCGTCGGCGGCGAGCAGGTCGCCGACCTCGGCGCGGGCCTCGGCCACGGCGGACGCGCTGCGGGGCTGGGCGGTGAGCCCGTCCGAGTAGGCGGCGGCGGCCTGGCCGGTGATACGGCCGTAGACGAGGAGTTCGATGAGGCTGTTGCCGCCGAGCCGGTTGGCACCGTGCAGGCCGCTGGCGGCCTCGCCGATGGCGTACAGGCCCCGTACGTCGGTGCTGTGGTCCTCGGGACGGACCCAGACGCCGCCCATCGAGTAGTGCGCCGTGGGGGCGACCTCGATGGGGTCGCGGGTGATGTCCAGCATCTGCAGTTCCAGGAGCGTCTGGTAGACCCGAGGCAGCCGCTCCATGATCGTCCGGCGAGGGAGGTGGGAGACGTCGAGCCAGACGCCGCCGTTGGCAGTGCCGCGGCCCTCCTTGATCTCGGTGTAGGAGGCGAGTGCCACGCGGTCGCGGGTGGACAGTTCCATCCGCTCGGGGTCGTAGCGGTTCATGTACCGCTCGCCGAGGGCGTTGCGCAGGATGCCGCCCTCGCCGCGGGCCGCCTCGCTGACCAGGGTGCCCGCGGCGTTCTCCGGCTCGATGATGCCGGAGGGGTGGAACTGGACCAGTTCCGGGTCGCGCAGCCGGGCCCCGGCCTCGACCGCCAGCCGGAAGGAGTCGCCGGTGTTCTCGTCCCGCCGGGAGGAGGTGCGCCGCCAGATGCGGGTGTGCCCGCCGGCCGCGAGGATGACGGCGTCCGCGTGGACGAGGTAGCGGGTGCCGTTGCCCAGGTCGAAGCCGTAGGCGCCGAAGACGGCACCGTCGTGCACCAGGAGCCGGGTGATGTAGAGGCTGTCGAGTACCGGGATGTCCAACTGGCTCGCGCGTCGGATGAGGGTGCGCTGGATCTCCAGGCCGGTGTAGTCACCGGCGAAGGCGGTACGGCGGAACGTGTGGGCGCCGAAGAAGCGCTGGGAGATCCGGCCGTCTCCCTCGCGCGCGAAGGCCATGCCGTAGCGCTCCAGGTCGTCGATGCCCAGGGCGGCGCCCTGAGTGACGATCTCGGCCGTACGGGGGTCGCCGAGCAGGTAACTCTCCTTGAGTGTGTCCGCCGCGTGCTGCTGCCAGCTGTCCTCGGGGTCCATCGTGGCCAGGGCCGCGTTGATCCCGCCGGCGGCCAGGGAGGTGTGGGTGTCCTCCTTGGGCCGCTTGCCGACGGCGATGACGTCGACACCGGCCTCGGCCAGCTCGATCGACGCGCGCAGACCGGCCCCGCCGGTGCCGATCACCAGCACGGTGGTGGCGAGTCGCTGTTCGGTTGTGGCCACGATTGCTCCCGTCGCTCTGGGTGGGTCACTGACTAGTGACAGGGGCGGCTACGAGTATGTGACACGGTGGCACTCGCTCCGGGGCCGTGCGGTGTCACGGATCGTCAGCGGACCTGGTCATGACTGCCATGAGCACTCCCGTGGACCTCGTGCACATTCTGCTGACCGTGCTCTTCGCCGTCGCGGCGGTGCACGCGCTGTGGCGGGGCGTGCGGTCCCGGACGGCGGGACGCCGGGACCGAGTGGACCACCTCCTGCACGGTGTCATGGCCGCGGCCATGACGGCGATGCCCTGGAGCCTCGGTCACGCGCTGTCCGGCCGGACCGCGGTGGTCCTCTGCGCGGGCAGCGCCCTGTGGTTCCCGCTCTCCGCCCTCCACCGCGGTACGCCGGGCCCCGTGGCGGCGATCGCCGTCCGGCTGCCGTCCGCGGCCGGCATGGCGGCGATGGCCTGGATGCTGCGCACACCCCACGGCCGGACGGTTCCGGCGCCCGCCACTGCCGTCACCGTGCTGCTGACGGCGTACCTCTTGTTCTGCGCCGTACGTTCGCTGACCCGCCCCATGCCGGCGCTGAGGTCCGCCACGGTCACCGCGCACCGCGCCGCCGCGACGGACCCCTGCGGTCACTCGCGCGACGGGGCGATGGCGCTGGGCACGGCCGTGATGCTGCTCATGCCGCACTGAGCGGAGGCCACCGGGGACCGGCGAGGGCCTTGCCGCGCATCAGGAAGTCCGACAGGTAACCGTCGTGGGGCACGCCGGGCGCCATCCAGTGGGTCGGGGTGTCACCGACGTACACGTTGGCGATGCCGGGCTCCGCCAGCAGCGCGTCGACCAGGGCGCGGTCGCGGGTGAGCGCCGAGAGCACGAGTGTGTCCCGCAGCACGGCGGTACCGTCCGCACGGCTCCAGGGAGCCACCCACACGTTGGGGAAAGGGAGTTCGACCCGCAATTGCGCCGCCCCCGGGTGGCCGACCTGGTGGACGGCTGGACGCAGTACGGCACTTCCGTCACCGAGGTCGTCGACGACACCGTCCGCGCCGAGCCACGCACGCGTCCCCGCCGCCACCGACTTCAGGTGGGCGGCCAGGGGCCGGGCCCGGGCCAGCGGGCACAGGTGCTCGTACTCGAGTACGCCCAGTCCTCCGACGGTGCCGGTGGCGAACTCCTCGCCGGCCGCCCCCAGCAGTGCGTCCAGGTCGGCCGGCGACACGGGCCCGGCCGCGCGCAGCGCGGACAGCGCGCGGTCGGCGTACACCGGCGGCACCAGGCTCAGCCGTGCCACCCCGGCGCCCGACACATCCGTCACCGTCTCGGGTACCCGGGTCCGGTAGGGCCCCCGTGGGCCCAGCGCGTCCAACTGGACCGGCCCGGTGATCTCGGCGGCCGGCATCAGTACACGCCCTCGATCACCGTCTCGCCCCGCACCGCCGGCACCGGCGCCACGTCCGCGACGGCGTCGCCGGCCTGACCGCCGGCCGGACGGACGCGCACGGCCGTGTCGCGCTCGGCGTTGTGGGGGATGAGCATCGACTTGCTGACGTGGCTGACGATCACCTGGCCCCGTTCACCGACGCCGACCCGTTCTCCGGTACCGGGGTCGACCACCGACAGAAACACGTACGGTGACACCGGGTCGAACACGCAGGGCTCCGAGGCGTCGCCACCGGCCCGTTCGAGCAGCGCGGTGAGCATCATGGTGTTGCCGTACATGCCGATGAGCGGCACCTCGGGGAAGACCTCGGTGGCCAGCAGGTGCCGGGTGTCGGGGTCCATGTGGGTGCCACCCCAGAGGATGGCCCGGACCGAGCCGTTGATCCGGGCCAGGAGGTCGTCCTCGCGGGCGAGGCGTTCCAGCAGCGGGGTGGTGACGGCGAGTACTCCGATGTCCTGGGTCAGCAGGATCCGCCGGCACTGTTCGACCAGGTGGTCGGTGTAGGACTCGACCTCGTCGACCCGGCCTGCGGCGGCCAGCCTCCGCACCCAGCGGGGGTCCATGTCGACGCCCAGTCCCGGGGCAAGAGCGAACCTGGAGGCTCGTGCATGCTTCGTTGTCACGTCATCGGGGACACTGACTGCTTTCCAGGCTGCGCTCCCGTCGTGGTTGCGTGGTCCTGCCCGCGCGGCTCGCAGGTGCGGGTTGCTCCCGTGGACCTCGTCGCCGACCACCCCTCTGGAGCCGAACGCGCCTGTGCCCACGCCGCCGGCGCCCCCCGAAACCGGCGGCCGGCGACTCCGTGGGCTCGCCAGAGATGCGGGACACCGTGCTGCCTTTGCGGGAGCTGTCGAGTTACGTGAAACCGGACGTCGACCGGTTCCTCGCCGCGCTCCCCGATGTCCTGGGATGTCCCGCACCAGGGCAACCATCCGACCCTCCCGCACGTCATCAGACCATCAGTTCGGTTGGTGAGCACCTGACGGAAGGCCGTTTGTCGTGAGTCCAGGCACCCGTACGAAAGTCCTCGCCTGCGTGGCCGTGCTGCTCGTCGCCACACTCGGGCTCGGCTGCTGGGTGCTGTGGGGGGACGGCGGGCCGGCCGGTACGTCGGCGCACAAGGGGCTCAGGCAGGGAGGCATCGAGGATGTGCCCGACGATGCCACCGCCGAGCAGCTGTTCACCGTGGACGCCCCCGACCTGAAGGAAGGCGTGTTGGCGACCACGTACGGCGCGTGGGCCACCGCGACGTCGTACGTGAAGACCGGGTACGGCTCGGTCACCGCCTACGACTCCACCGGCGGACGGCGCCTGTGGGAGCTGGGGCTGCCCGGGGACGTCTGCGCCGCGACCCAGGACGTCACGCCGGAGGGGTACACCGCCGTCGTCGTCCGGGATCATCTGGGCAAGCGGGGCTGGAACGAGGGCGGGTGCGACAGGCTCGTGGTCTTCGACATCGACGACGGCAGCGCGGTCTGGCGGACCGCGCTGCCCAAGAGCAAGACACGATTCCGCGAGCCGGAACTGGTCATCGGTGAGGGCGTCGTCGCGGTGAGCTGGTACAAGGGGTCGGTCGTCTATCCGGTCACGGGCGGCAAGGCGCTGTGGAGCGAAGGGGCCGCGCAGTGCTCGCACGAGATGCACCTCACCGGCGGTGGCGGCCTGGTGGCGAGCGGCCGTGGCTGCGCGGAGAATCATGCCGGACGCGTGCTCTGGAAGGTGAACCCCCGGACCGGCGCCCCGGAGTGGAGGTACCGGATCCCGAAGAAGTACTGGACCTGGGACGTGCTGTCGACCGACCCCGTCACCGTAGCGGTGAGCGAGGGCGACAGCGGTGTCGATCACGAAGACACCGAGATGACGCACGTGCTGAGCCTGGACGGGCACGGCAGGCTGCGCGCCACCATCGGGCTGAGCGAGGACTACGACCTGTACAACTGGGACAGTCGCGAGCGGCAACACGTCGTCACCGAAGACACCTTGTACCTGCCGCTGCACGGCGTGGACTCCGGCAGGCACTTCGCGGCGATCACCGCCTTCGACCTGACGACCGGTGAGGTCAGGAGGTCGTTCAGCTCCAAGGGCGGTCGGCGCATGGTACCCCTGCGGATGAGCGGGGACCGTCTTCTCGGCCTCCAGGTGGGGCACGGAGGCAGCGGTACGAAGGGGAAGACGACCGCCAGAGTCCTTGGCATCGATCCCGCCACTGGGCACCGGTCGCTGCTGTTCGCGGCGGCCTCGTCCGACGACGACGTCCGTGACCTGATGAGCCTCGACGGCGTGGACATGTGCACGGCCGTCTTCGAGCACGGGCGGCTGTACTTCGGCCACGAGGCCGTGACCGGGCCGCGCAGAATCCTCGACACGCCCGCCGATCGCTACCTCGCCGTGGCCTTCGGAACCGGAACCCGCTGAAGCGCCGCAAAGGCGCGGGCGGCGCCCCGCACAAGGGTGCCGCCCTCCCAGTACGGCGTACGGCTGTCCTGAACAACCCCGTGCACCGGACACCGGACATCGCAAGATCGTCTCAACCGCTGGCCAGTCACGGTGGCCTCTCGCGGCCGGCTCCGCGCGATCTCAGGAGGGGCATTGGCCGGATGGCTTGAGCGGCAGTGGTCCGTGATCCAGGGGGCGGAGGAAACGGATTTGTGCCCGGCGTGATCGGCGTGGATGCTGGCTCCCCGGAGGTACTGAAGTGACCGACGTCGTGTTGAAACTGTCAGCCCGCGATCTGGTCCATGCGGACCTGGCGTCGTGCGGGTGGGCCGGGTCTGACCACCACCTGGCCGGCGTCGCCGAGCAGTTGGAACGTGTCCGGTCCGGGGAGGTCGACTACCTCGCGGTCTGTCCGGCGACGGACGTCCCCGTGGCGAAAGGCGGTGTCGACTACGAAGTGAAGAAGGGAGTCGGCACTTTGTGGCAGTTGGCAGTCCATCCCGCGTTGCAGTCGTGCGGGATCGGCACGTTTCTTGTCGAGGCCGCGGAACTGCGGATCAGGAAGCGCGGTCTGCGCCAGGCTGAGCTCGGTGTGGAGGAAAGCAACCCCCGGGCACGGGCGCTGTACGAAAGGCTGGGTTATATCGCGTACGCCCGTCAGCCGGACGCGTGGGACGAGCAAGCCCCGGACGGGTCGTTGCGCCGCTACGAGACGATGTGCACGTTGATGCGGAAGGAACTCACGTAGGCTCAGCCGCCTTCCGGTCGCGGAGCGGGCTTACTGATCGTTTCAGAATGATTTGAGCTGCGGATCTCGTGCTCGACACTCTTGGGCGGCAACGTGTCCGGGGTGCGTGCTGATCTTGTTCCTGACGACCTGTGGGAGCGGGTTGCTCCGCTGCTGCCGCCTGTTCCCGAACGACGCCACCGCTATCCAGGGCGGCGGCGAGTGCCGGACGGTGTGGCACTCGCCGGCGTCCTGTACGTGCTGCGGACGGGTATCGCCTGGCGCGACGTCCCCGCGGAGACGGTGGGATGCTCCGGGGTAACTGCCTGGCGCCGGCTGCGGGACTGGACTGAAGCGGGCGTCTGGCCATGTCTGCACGCTGTCCTGCTGGACGAGTTGCGCCGGGCCGGCCTGCTGGACCTGGACGACTGCGCCGTGGACGGATCCCACGTCCGGGCCCTCAAAGGGGGGCGCACACCGGCCCTTCGCCCGTCGACCGTGCCCGTCCCGACTCGAAGCACCATGTGATCGTCGACCGTCACGGAACCCCGCTCGCCGTCACGCTCACCGGCGGCAACCGGCACGACGTCACCCAGCTCCTGCCGCTGCTGGACGCGATCCCACCGATCCGGGGCGTGAGGGGACGTCCCCGCCGCAAGCCCCGGCGCCTGTACGCCGACCGGGGCTACGACTTCGACAAGTACCGCCGCCTGCTGCGGAAGCGCGGCATCAAGCCGATGATCGCCCGACGAGGTGTCGCCCATGGTTCAGGACTGGGCAAGGTGCGTTGGGTGGTCGAGCGTGCCTTCGCCTGGCTGCACCATTTCAAACGGCTCGGTATCCGCTACGAGCGGCGCGCTGATCTCCACCAGGGCCTGCTTGAGCTGGCCTGCAGCCTCATATGTCTCCGCCGCCTGCGAACCTCATTCTGAAACGATCAGTAAAAGGGCAGGGCGGTCAGCGGCCGAACAACTCGAAGGCGACGGCGGGCCGCCCGCCGAACCGTGGGCCGTGGGCGCGGGTGCTGTCGGCCGGGAAACGGCGCGCGTGTGTCTCGGGGTCCGGGGTGTTCCAGGCGCCGTGTCCCCAAGTGTCCCGGTGGTTCAGGGACCGCGGTCGGCGTCCCCACCGTGGAGTTCCTCGATCACCGGGACGGTGTGATCGAGTACGGCGGCCGCTCGCTGCTCCGACTCGCGCAGCGTCCGGGCTCGTTCGGGCTCCAGGTCGTCGGGGTGGGCCACCACGGCCAGGGCACCCGTTGCCAGTCGTCCGGCATCGGACGCAGGGGGTGCGAGGGTGCGGTCGGTCATGACCAGGTGACCGGGCGACGTCGTTCGTTGTGACACGGGTCGCCCCCGGCCGGTGTCACATCCGAGCGGCGCGGGTGGTCTCAGTGACGAGAACCCCGATGTGTCCGGCGCACCGCCGTGTCGCGTCGCGGGCTTGTGGCGACGCTGAGATGAGTGGTGAAGAGATGGGCGACGACAGCCGGCCGGACGGGCCGGGACCGGGGCGTACCGGGGAGCGGCTGGCCCGGTGGATGGAGGTCCGGCTGGGCCGGCGCCGCCCGGCCGGTTCGCTCCGGCGGCTGGTCTTCCCGGACCACTGGTCGTTCCTGCTGGGCGAGATCGCGCTGTACAGCTTCGTGATCCTGCTGACGACCGGCACCTACCTGAGCTTCTACTTCCACCCTTCCTCCGACCTGCTGGTCTACGACGGCAGTTACCTTCCACTGCGGGGCCGGCCGGTGTCGGAGGCGTTCGACTCGACGCTGCGCCTCTCCTTCGACGTCCGTGGCGGTCTGCTGATCCGCCAGGCCCACCACTGGGCGGCGCTGGTGTTCGTCGCCGCGCTGTTCACGCACATGCTGCGGGTGTTCTTCACCGGAGCGTTCCGCAAGCCGCGCGAGCTGAACTGGGTGCTGGGCTTCCTGCTGCTGGTCCTGGCCATGTTCGGCGGCCTGACCGGCTACGACCTGCCCGACGACCTGCTGTCGGGGACGGGACTGCGGGTCGTCCACGGAACCCTGCTGTCGATTCCGGTCGTCGGCACCTACCTGTCGTTCTTCCTCTTCGGCGGGGAGTTCCCGGGCGACGATCTGATCGCGCGCTTCAACACCCTGCACACCCTGGTCATTCCGGCGCTGATGGTCGTGCTGTTCGTCGCGTACGCGGTGCCGGCCGTCCGGCACCGGCCCGCGCAGTTCCCCGGTCCGGGCCGCACCGAGAACAACGTGGTCGGCCTGCCGTTGCGGGTGTACGCGGTCAAGGCCGTCGGCCTCTTCTTCCTGGTGTCCGGCGTGGTCTTCTTCATGGCCGCCGTCGCGCAGATCAATCCCGTGTGGGAGTACGGGCCGTTCCGTCCCGAACAGGTTTCGGCCGGCTCTCAGCCCGACTGGTACATGGGCGTCGCGGACGGGTTCCTGCGGGTGATGCCGGGCTGGGAGATCGACCTCTGGGGCCACACCCTGGCCCTGGACAACCTCCTGCCGCTGCTGATCGGTGTGCTGCTCTTCCTGGCGATGGGCGCCTACCCGTTCATCGAGGCGTGGGCGACCGGCGACGACCGTGAGCACCACCTCCTCGACCGGCCCCGCAACCGGCCGGTGCGCACCGGCCTGGGCGTGGCCTGGCTCAGCGTCTACACGGTGGCACTGACCGGTGCCGCCAACGACCTGATCGCCCTTCGGCTGCACGTCTCCGTCAACGCCGTGACCTGGGCGGTGCGCATCGGCCTCTTCGTCGTCCCGGTGCTGGCCTACGCCGTCACCGTCCGTCTGGCACTGGGCCTGCAGCGCCGCGACCGGGACAAGGTGCTGCACGGCCGGGAGACCGGCGTCATCAAGCGGCTGCCGCACGGCGAGTACGTCGAGGTGCACGAACCCCTCAGCCAGGCGCGGCTGTACACCCTGACCGCGCACCAGCAGTACCGGCCCCTGCCGGCCGCACCCGGTACCGGCCGTACCCGGCGGCTGCGCGTCGGGCTCAGCCGCGCCCTGCACGGCCCCGGCGCGCAGGTCCCCAAACCGACGGAGAGCGAGTACGAGGAGATCGGCGACGGACCCAGGCCCTGAACCGTGCCGGCACACCGTGACTCCGACCCGGAGCGGATTCACACCGTGGCATTATGTTGTAAGTACCGCGCCGTAACAGTGTGTTCGATCGTATGGCGCGCCCCCACTGGCAGAAAGGTGAGCCATGGCCATCGACGACCCGGGTGCGGGATTCCGCGGAGCGGACGGTGTGCTTTACCGCACCACCCCCGCGGAGCTGAAGCAGAAGGCCGGAGACATCCGGACCACGCAGGCGAACGTCCAGACCGAGCTGGACAGCCTCAAGTCCTACGTCGTGAACCTGGAAGCGGTGTGGGGCGGCATCGCCGCCACCACCTTCCAGCAGCTCATGCGGGAGTGGGACGTGCACGCGGCCCACCTCCAGCAGGCGCTGCTGGCCATCGCCACTGGCCTGGACGGCACCGCCGGCAACTACATGGACTCCGAGCAGGCCAACCTGACGAACCTGGCCGGGGTGAACCTCCCGCCGGCCCGGCTGGGTTGAGGACACCACCGACAGCACACCTTCTCCCCGAGGACATGAGATGCCCGACATCGAAAGCACACCCATCAGGGTCGGCACCGACCTGGAGGGGGCCGGTACCTACCTCAACGGCCAGGCCGCCCACATCATGGGCGAGCTGACCGCGCTGAAGAGCCGTATCCAGTCGTTGATCGATACGTGGAACGCCCAGTCGGCGACCGACTACCAACTGCGCATGCAGGAGTGGGACACGGCGGCCGCCGGACTCTTCGGCGGCGACGCGGACGGCGGTGTGCTCGGCGAGATCGCCCGGGCCATGAACGTCAACTGGGGCAATTACGTCGGTGCGGAAGAGGCCAACATCAAGACGTGGACCTCGACGAACTGACCGGACGGACGGTAGGCGAGTGGAGAACGAACGCTGTCACGTGACGGTGGTGGGCGCCCGGCGCCGGGTGGATCTCGCGGTACCCGCGGACGCCGCGATCGCCGGGTACCTGCCCGCCTTGCTCGAACTCGTGGGCCAGAGCGAGTTCGACGAGACGTTCCCGCCGGTGTGGTCGCTGGCCCGGGCCCAGGGCCCGCTCTTCCCGCCCGAGTCCTCGCTGCGGGAGAGCGGCGTCGTGGACGGTGCCACGCTGTACCTGCGCGACGTGGCTGCGGGTGAGTTCGACGAACCCGTGGTCACCGACCTGCAGGAGACGGTCGAAAGCACCAGCGGGGGCATGGCGGTGTGGGGCCGACAGGCCCGGGCCCACACCACGCTGCTCCTCGCCGTCCTGGGCATCGTCGCCGCGTTCGCCGCGCTGGCGTGGACCGGGCTGATCAAGCCGGTCACCGGCAGCGGGGCCGTCGGCGCGGCGCTGGCGCTGGCCCTGCTGGCCTGGTACGCCACGCACCGGGAGTGGTCGCTGCGGCCGCGTCTGCGGCTCGTGCTCGCCCTCGCCGCCGTGCCCCTGCTGGCGGTGGCCGCGGCCGTGTTCCCGGCGGTGGACACGAGCACGTCCTCGGTGCTGGTGGCGATCAGTGCCGGGAGCGCGCTGGGCGGCGTCGCCGCCGTCCTGGCGGTCCGTCACCCGGCGACCCTGATGACGGCCGCGGGCACCGGCGTGCTGCTGCTGCTGACGGTCTGCCTGGTGCTGGGCGACGCCGACCCGCGGGAGTCGTCGGCCGTGGTCGCCGTCGTGATGATGGTGCTGCTCAGTCTCGCTCCGAAGGTCTCCGGGCACGTGGCGGTCCTGTCGGGGCCGCGGCCGGCTGCCGGAGACACCCTTGACGACGAGGCGGAGGTGCGGCGCCTGGTCCGGCGGGGCCGGCGGCTCCTGGTCGCGGCCAACACAGGGGTGTCCGCCCTGACCGCCGTGTGCCTGGTGATGCTGGCGGTCTGCGAGGACGCCTTCGCGGTGGCCCTGGCGGTCTGCCTGGGGCTGGCGCTGGTGCTGCGGGCCGGGCAGACGACCGTGGCTCCGGCCGCGGTGCCCATGGTGGCCGCGGGCACCGCCGGCCTGGCCGCCGCGCTGATCCGGGCTCCCGGCAACTTCGGCGCCCCGCAGTGGGCCGGTGCCGTCGCCCTCCTCGGGGCGGCGATGGTCGCGCTGGCCCTGGGGCTGAACCGGGCCTTCGGCGCGGAGGGCACCGGGGACCGTCCGGCCTGGCTCGACCCGTTCAGCGGCTTCCTGCTGGTCCTCTCCCTGCCGCTCGTGGTGGGCGTCTTCGGGGTGTACGCGTCCCTGCTTGACACCGGACCGACGCCGTGACCGGCCTGCCGCACCCGCGCCCACCGGTCAAGCGCGGCGTGCTGCGCGTGGCGGACCGGGGCTGGGGCAGCTACCGCACCCTGACCGCCGCTCTCAGGGCGGCCGAGGACGGGGTTGCCGTCCACGTCCGGCCCGGTGTGTACCGCGAGTCCCTGGTCCTCGACCGTGACGTGACGCTCGTTCCCGAGAAGGGCCCCGGAACGGTACGCGTCGTCGCCCACCACGGCCCCGCCGTCACGGTGAACGGCGGAGCGCCGGTCCTGCGGGAGCTGACGATCGAGGCGGGCACCGACCGCGGCCCCGCGGTGCTCCTGACGGCGGGTGCGGCGGAGTTGGACCACTGCCGGGTGTCCGGCGGCCGTATCGAGGCCGTCCGGGACGCCAGGCCCGTCCTGCGCGGGTGCACGGTCGAGAACGCCGACGGCTCCGGCGTCCACCTCACCGGCACGGCCACCGCCGTGATCGAGGACTGCGCGATCAGGTCGTCGACGGGCCACGGGCTGACCCTGGCCGACGAGGCCGGCGCGGACGTACGGCACACCACGGTCGACCGGGTCACCGGCTGCGGCCTGGTCCTCGCCGGGCGCAGCCGCGCCACCTTCACGGACTGCGCGGTCGGACACGTAGGCGAGGCGGCGCTGCTGGTCCAGCCGTCGGCCCGCCCGCTGCTGCGCGGCTGCCGGCTGCACGACAGCGCGGGCCGGGGAGTGCTGGTGGCCGAGGCGCCGGACACCGCCGCCGGCGAATCCCGGAGCGGTGCGGGGGCCACGCCCGGCGCGGCGGGTCATGAGGAGCCGCACATCCGCTTGGAGGAGTGCGAGATCTTCCGTACCGGCCGTGAGGGCGTCCGGGCGTCCGGCCCGGCCGGACTCCTGCTGCGGGAGTGCACCGTGCGCGAGACGGGCGGTGCGGGGGTGATCGCCACCGGCACCGGCCGGGTCACCCTGGACCGCACCCGGGTGGTCGACCTGTCCGGCACCGGCCTGGCCGCCATGGACGGCGCGTACCTGGACGTGCGGGGCACCACCGTGGCCCGTACCGGGGCCAACGGTGTGCACGCCGGTGGCCACGGCACCGTGCGGATGTTCGACTGCGAGATCACCACGACCGCCTATACCGCTCTCCACCTCGCCGGGACCACGAAGACGGTACTGAACCGCTGCACGGTACGGGACAGCGCGCAGCACGCCGTGCGGATCGAGGAGGCCGCCGAACTCCTCGCCGAGGACTGTGCCGTGGAGCGGCCCCGGATGAACGGCTTCGACGTCAAGGACGCCGACGCGGTGCTGCGCCGGTGCACGGTCGCCGAGGCCGCCGTGGGCATCCGCCTGGACACCGGGCACCGGCCGCTGCTGGAGGACTGCGAGGTCACCCGGTCCGCCGACTCGGGCATCGAGGTCGCCGCCGGTACGCGCGCTGTCGTGACCGGCGGCCGGGTGGCGGACTCGGGAGCGGCCGGTGTCTTCCTGGACGAGGGCAGCGTGGCCTGGATCGAGGACATGAGCATCAGCGGTGCCGCGGGCAGCGGTCTTGTGGTCTGGTCCGGGGCCCGGCCCCGGGTGCGCGCGGTGACCGTCGAGGGGACCGGGAAGAACGGCGTGTATGTGGGTGACGGCGCGCACGGACTGCTGGAGGACTGCTCCGTGTCCGCGACCGGCTTCCCCGCCCTGTACGTGGGGGCCGGGGCCACGCCCGTCTTCCGTCGCTGCCTGGTCCACGACACCGGTGAGGACATCTCGCTGGACGACACCGCGGACGCCCGCTTCGAACAGTGCCGCAGCACGGCCGTCGGGGTGACGAGCATGCCCGTGGACGGGGAACCGGCCGTCGCGCCCGGCCGGCCGCGTGCGGAACGGACCGCGCCGGGCCCGGGGCAGGAGCCGGGTGGCGCCGAGCGGCTCCCCGTCGTCCTGGCCGAACTCGACCGGCTGGTCGGCCTGGAGAAGGTCAAGCAGGAAGTGGCGTCCATGACCAAGCTCATGCAGATGGTCAGGCTACGGCAGGAGGCGGGCCTGCAACCGCCGCCGCTCAGCCGCCACCTGCTCTTCGCGGGCAACCCGGGAACCGGGAAGACGACGGTGGCCCGGCTGTACGGCAGGCTGCTCGCCGCCCTCGGGCTGCTCGCCGACGGACACCTGGTGGAGGCCGACCGCAGCGCGCTGGTGGGGGAGTACGTCGGGCACACCGCGCCGAAGACCACGGCGGTGTTCCGGCGGGCCCTGGGCGGCGTGCTGTTCATCGACGAGGCGTACGCCCTCGTGCCGGCCGGCCAGGGCAACGACTTCGGACAGGAGGCCATCGCCACCCTGATGAAACTGATGGAGGACCACCGGGACGACGTCGTGGTGATCGCCGCGGGCTATCCGGAGGACATGGCACGCCTGATCGCCTCCAACCCCGGTCTGGCCTCGCGCTTCACCCGCACCCTCACCTTCGAGGACTACACGTCCGAGGACCTGGTGCGGATCGTGGAGTCCCAGGCGGCCCGGCACGACTACCGGCTCGCCCCGAGCACCACGGCGGCCCTGCTGGAGCACTTCGCCTCGGTGGCGCGCACCGAGCAGTTCGGCAACGGGCGTGCGGCCCGGCAGACGTTCCAGCGGATGACCGAGCGGCATGCCGTGCGCGTGGCCGATCTCGCCGCTCCCGGCGATGAGGACCTCACCGTGCTGCTCCCCGCCGACGTGCCCGAGGCCGTGGTCCGATGACTGGCGGCCACGGACACGCCGTACAGCCGTTACGTCGCCGGAGGCTCGGGAAAGCGCACCGACCGGTCGATCCGCGAGTACAACTGACCGGAGGCGTTGACCAGACTGGTATAGTTGCCCAGCAGCATCAGGGCGTTGCTCACCATGGCCAGGGCCTGCCGCATCGCCGGGTTGATCGTGGCGGCGAACTCACCGCCGAACTCGTTGAGCAGCCGTTGGTCGAGATCGTGCTGCTCCTCCATGGACGGCGCGCCGTTGCTCGCCCCCGGGGTGACGTTCCAGGAGTACGCGGCGACGGGCTGCTCCGGCATCTTGGGTATCCAGAAGCTGTCGCTGTGCACGGCTGCCTCGGACCGCGCGCGCAGCGTCTCGTAGTCGGCGACAGCGAGGCGGCTCTGCGCCAGCAGCACGTTCTCGGTCTCGCGGACCACGGGTGCGTCGAAGCGGAAGGGACCACTGGCGGCCACCTCGGCCTCCCCGCCCGTGCCGTCGCCCTGCGGCAGTTCCGCGCCGCCGTTGAAACTCGGCGGTGCCGCCCAGCCCACCGTCATGGCGGGAACGCCACCGGGCGGATCTGCTACGTGCTCGTTCTCGGGCATTCACTTCTCCCAGGGGTCGAGGAATGGGGCCGATCGGCTCATCACCATATTCGCATATCCCCGCCCATCGACGAAATCGGCTGCCCTTCACGGGAAATGTGCGGGAGCCGGGAAAGGAGCCAGAAACATGCCCGAGATGTCTCCCGGAGAATTCCGTGTCGCGTTGGGCGAACTCCGCTCCGCCATTGGTGTCGTGCGCGGTGAGAGGCAGAACATGTCGGACCTGACCGGCCAGATACAGAACCGTTTCGAGGCCGCCCGGGAATCCTGGCAGAGTCCCTCCGGAGTGACGTTCGAGACGATATCCGAGTGGTTCACCAAAGCGTCCCACGACCTCCTGGAGCTGCTGGAGGAGACGGCCCGCCGCATGCAGGCCGCCTACGACAACTACGCGGACGCCGAGACCGCCAACACCCGCAACCTGGGAGGCTGACCATGCCTGAGCAGGCCGATTACGACACGCAAATCATCCAGATCGACCCCGAGACGCTCGGCGCCGACGCCAGGAACCTGCTCGAGCTCGCCGAGGAGATGCTTCATTCCGTCGTGCGGATCAATGAGACCGCGGTATCGCTGCGGCTCGGATGGGTGGCCGCCAGCGCCGACGAGGCACATGCGTTCGGCGAGCGCTGGACCCGCGTGATGCTCCAGATGTTCGGCGACGACGGCCACCCCGGTGTGCTCCCCGCGATGGCCGGCGGCGCTCTTGGTGCCGCCGCCGGATTCAGCCAGGGCGAACTGGAACTGGAGCACATGTGGCAAGAATTCTCCGGCGGAATGTCCGCGCCCGCCGAGGGCAGCCCCACACCCCCCAGTGATCGCCTCGGGGCCGAATATCCCATCACACAGGATTTCCCGGACGCATGACCAGGATAGATTTCCACCGGCCCGCGAGAACGCTCCCGCCGTCCGTTCCCGAACAGCAGGTGTCGCTGGCACCACCACCGCAGAAAGCCGCGCAGAACCAGGCCCAGACCTGGCTCTACATCC
This sequence comes from Streptomyces sp. NPDC023723, assembly GCF_040639815.1. Lineage (NCBI taxonomy): Bacteria > Bacillati > Actinomycetota > Actinomycetes > Kitasatosporales > Streptomycetaceae > Streptomyces > Streptomyces sp. NPDC023723. The sequence continues at coordinate 4,909 of NZ_JBFAAP010000034.1, read as the reverse complement.
TGATCCCCGTACTGAGCAGCATCAGCATGGCGGCATACATGGTCACCAACGGCCGACCGTGGATGATCCTGCTCGGGGTCGGCTTCGTCGTCCTCTCCATCGGCATCCTCGTCCTGGTCCGGGCGCAGAGCAGGAACGCCGGCCGGCGCGCCCAATTCCGCCAGCGGGAGCGGTACGTCGAGTACCTGTCGGACATCCGGGCCCAGGCCAGGGAGTCGGCGGCGGCGCAGCGCGCGGTCAACGCCTTCCTGCACCCGAGCCCGCACCGGCTGTGGGCATTCGCCACCACGGGGCCGAGGCGGGTGTGGGAGCGCCGCCCGTCCGACGCCGACTTCCTCCGGCTGCGGCTGGGACAGGGGCGCGGCACCCCGGCGATGCGGCTGGCCCTCGGCAGACAGGGCGATCCCACCACCGAGCACGATCCCGAGGCACATCGCCGTGCCCAGCGGCTGGTGGACGACTTCGCCACCGTCGGTCTCCAGCCGGCCTGGGTGGACCTGGCGAACACCGGCGTCCTCAGCCTGCTCGGCCCCGGGGAACGCACCGCCGACGTGGCCGGCTCCCTGCTGCTGCAACTGGCCGTGCTGCACGCCCCCGACGACGTCCGGGTCGCCGCCCTCACCCCCGGCGAGGCACCCGCCTGGTCCTGGGCGAAATGGCTGCCGCACGTCCGCCGGCCAGGCCGGGCGGAACCCGTCCCCATGGTGGCCGAGGAGTTCGACGGTCTCGCCGACCTGCTCCAGGCCGAGGTGGACCGGGCCCGGGAAGAACGCCTGGAGCGCGTCACCGCGCTGGGCCTGCGCCGGGACCAGAAGGCCGCCCGCCACCTGGTGGTGCTGCTGGACGGCTACCGCCCCGGCGCGGACTGGGCGCGGCTGCCGCTGGTGGCGGACCTGCTGGCGGAGGCCGGACCGGAGAGCGGCATCCACGTGGTGTGCCTGGTCGGCAAGGAGAGCGAGGAACCCGGCCGGGTCGACGTCCGCGCCCGGGTGGCCGCCGACGGCACCCTCACTCTGGAGACCCGGTACGCGGCCCTGGTGCAGCGGGTCGACGACGGGGCCGCCGACTCCTGCCCCTCTGCCCTGGGCGAGGAGACCGCGCGGGCACTGTCCCCACTGCGGCTGTCGGGCGAGCGCGAACAGGTACTGTCCCGCACGGTCAGCCTCCCCGAGATGCTGGGCGTGGCCGATCCGGGTGCCTTCGACCCGACCCGGCTGTGGCGCGCACCGGACGACGAGGCCCTGCTGCGCCTGCCCATCGGCTTCACCGGCGACGGCGGCCCGCTCGTCCTCGACCTCAAGGAGTCCGCGCTCGGCGGCATCGGCCCGCACGGCCTGGTCGTGGGCGCGACCGGCTCCGGCAAGAGCGAACTGCTGCGCACCCTGGTGACGGGCCTGACCATGACCCACGCCCCCGAACATCTCGGCTTCGTCCTGGTCGACTTCAAGGGCGGCGCCACCTTCGCGGGCGTGACCGAACTGCCCCACGTCGCGGGTCTCATCACCAACCTCGGCGACGACCTGGCCATGGTGGACCGCGTCCGCACCGCCCTTCAGGGCGAACAGCAGCGCCGCCAGCGGATGCTGCGCGCGGCGGGCGATGTCGACACGGTCCGTGCGTACCAACTGCTGCAGGCGGCCGGCGGTACCGACACCGACGGCCGGCCCCTGGAGCCGATGCCGTACCTGATGATCGTCGTCGACGAGTTCGGTGAACTGCTCACCCAGCGGCCCGACTTCATCGAACTCTTCGTGCAGATCGGCCGCGTCGGACGCAGCCTGGGCATGCACCTGCTGCTCGCCACCCAGCGGCTTGACGAGGGGCGGCTGCGCGGACTGGAGTCCCACCTGTCGTACCGCGTCTGCCTGCGCACCTTCAGCGCCCAGGAGAGCCGGGCGGTCATCGGGACGGCCGACGCCTACCACCTCCCCCCGATCCCCGGCTCCGCCTACCTGAAGGTGGACGAGTCCGTGTACGAGCGCTTCCGCGTCGCCCACATCTCCGGTACCTACCAGGAGCCGGAGGAGCGGGTGACGGTCCCCGCACCGGAACCGGTGCCGGTGCTCTTCGGTCCGCGCACCGCCGAGGACGCCCGCACCGGGGACGCCGCCGAGCCCGAGCCGTCCACCGCACCGGCCCGGTCGCTGACCGGCAGCCGCACCGAGATGCAGGTGGCGGTGGAACAGATCAAGGCCCATGGCCGGGCCGTGCACCAGGTGTGGCTGCCGCCCCTGCCGTCGGCCATCGAACTCGAGTCGGTGCTCGGTCCGTTCACCGCCGACGGCGAACGCGGCCTCCACTCGCAGCTGTGGCCGCGGGGTGGCGCCCTGACCTTCCCCGTCGCCGTGGTGGACCTGCCCCGGAGTCAGGAGCAGCGCGCCATGCTCCTCGACCTGTCCGGCCCGCAGGGCAACCTGATCGTGGTGGGCGCGCCGCAGTCCGGTAAGAGCACCCTGCTGCGCTCCCTGATGACCAGCGCGATGCTCACCCACACCCCGGACGAACTCCGCTTCCTCGGCATCGACTTCGGCGGCGGCTCCCTGATCGGCCTGGAAGGCGCACCTCACGTCTCGGGCATCACCACCCGGCACGACGAGGCACGCACCCGGCGTGCCCTGTCCGTGGTCCGGGAACTGGTCGCCGACCGTGAACGCCTCTTCCAGCGGCTGCGGATCGACTCCGCCGCCGACTTCCGCGGGCTCCGCGAGGAGGGCGCCCTGCCCGACGGCGTCGACGCCGCCGACGTCGTCCTGGTCATCGACAACTGGCCCGCTCTGCGCGCGGCGGTGGCACAGGCCGAGGAGATCGTCCCCGACCTCGCGGTGCGCGGCCTCGGGGTCGGCGTCCACCTGGTGCTCACCGCCAACCGCTGGGCCGAACTGCGCGCCAACCTGCGCGACACCATCGCGGGCCGGCTGGAACTGCGGCTCGCCGAACCGGGGGAGTCGGAGATCTCCCGGCCCCTCGCCCGGCAACTGCGCGCCTTCCTGCCGGGCCGCGGCCTGGTCGCGCCGGGGAACCTCTTCCACACGGTGCTGCCACGGATCGACGGCACGGCGTCCACCGACGGACTCACCGAGGCGCAGCGGACACTGGTCGACGATCTGGCCGTGGGCTGGAAGGGCGAGTCCGCGCCTGCGCTGCGGGTACTGGCCGAGGTGGTCACCCCCGAGGACCTGACGAGCGCCCTGGCGGAGCGCCCCGCGGACTCGGCCGACCTGCCCGCGTCCGCGGTACCCGTCGGCATCAGGGAGTCGGACCTGCGCCCGGTCACCCTCGACTTGGAGGGCGACGCTCCGCACTTCCTGGTGTACGGCGACTCCGGATCGGGTAAAACGGCGTTCCTGCGCTCCTGGATGCGGGGCATGGTGGCCCGCCGGTCCGCCTGGGACCTGCGCTTCGTCGTCGTCGACTACCGCCGCGGGCTGCTGGGAGCGGTGCCCGAGGACTACCTGGGCGCGGTGGCCGGGGACCCGGACTCGGCCGCGGAGTACGTGGGACAGGTCGTCGCGAAACTGAAGGAACGCAGGCCACCGCCGGACGTCACCCCGCGCGAGCTGAAGGAACGTACCTGGTGGTCGGGGCCCGAGCTGTACCTGGTCGTGGACGACTACGACCTGGTGTCCGGCGGAGCGGCCGGGCGCGGACCGCTGGCGGCGGCGGCCGACTACCTCACCCAGGCCGCCGACATCGGCTTCCACGTGGTCCTCGCGCGCCGGACCGGCGGCCTCAGCCGCACCCTGGCCGACCCGGTCGCCGGCCGGCTGCGCGAGCTGGGCTCAGGCGGTCTGATCCTCTCCGGTGACCCCCGCGAGGGAATCATCCTCGGGGACCAGCGCGCCCAGCGCCTGCCGCCCGGACGGGGTTTCCTCGTCTCCCGTGCCGACGTCACCTCGCTCGTCCAGACCGTGTACGACCCGGCCGAGCCCTGACGGTCATACCCCGCCGCCCCGCACACCCCACCCCCTTGAGGAGCACGCAGCCATGCCGCTGTTCGACGTACAGCCCATCCGCGAGCTGGGTCAGCTGTGGATCGACACCGGCGAGCGGCTCTTCGAATACCTGGCGACGATGCACGGCAGCGTCCTGGCGATGAACGGAGCGTGGACCGGCCGGGCCGGCGCCGCGGCCCTCCAGTCCTGGACCGGAGGGCCGGGGAACGTCTGGAACGCCGTCTGGCAGGCCGCGTACGTCATGCGGAGCATCGGCGAGACGATCCTCCAGTACGCGGAACAGCTGCAGAACCTGATCGACGAGATCGCCAGACAGCACTTCATGGAAGGACTCAGCGCGCTGTTCGGCATGCTCACCGGGTTCGTCGCCTTCGGTGTCGCGGGGCTGATCGGACGGCTGCTCTCCGTCGTCGCCCGGCTCGTGCAGACCATGACCACCGTGATCGCCCGGCTGGTCTCCGCGGCCGGCTCCCTCGGCCGGGCCGGCGCCTTCGTCGGCGAGGCGGCGCTCAACGCGGCCACGGCACTCGGCGAGGACGTCTTCTCCCAGTGGGCCGCCTCGAAGGCCGCGGGTGCGCCGTTCAAGGTGGACTGGCAGAGCGAGGGCCTCAACATGGGCCTGGGCGTCTGGATGGGCGCGGGGATGAGCGGACCGGACCACTTCCCGGGCGCGGCGTCGAAGGTGGCGGGCCTGGGCGCGAAGATACCCCTGCCGGAACTGCCCACGAACCGCAATGTGCCGGTGCCCAGGGCGGGAACGGTCACTGCTCCCACGACCCTCGACGGCCTGCCCGGCATGCCGAACGGCGGCGCCTTCGGGGAGTACGGCGCGCGGATCGGCACTTCGACGAGCGGCTCCACGGCACCGGGCGGCGCCCGCCTGCAACAGCTGCTCCAGGTTGGGTTCGTTGAGGGTGACGGCGTACGCGATCCGGTCGCCGAAGCGGGCCATCACG
>NZ_JBFAAP010000033.1:0-80034 GCF_040639815.1 Streptomyces sp. NPDC023723 | reverse complement strand
CTGGAGGGCTACCACACCGAGCAGACCCGCCGGCACCTCACCGGCCGCCTGGAACAGCCCGCATACGTCCGTGAACCCGGCCGCCTCGACCCCCGCGAGGCGATCTGGATCCTCGACCACGACCTGCCCGCCGACATGGGCCTGGTCCTGGGCAGCGGCCACCAGACCGACTTCGGCACCATGCTCTTCCAGCGCTCCCGCGACGTGCTGTCCAACTACGGCATGTTCGGCGCCATCGGCCAGGCCCCCCTGATCGCCATCGGCCAGATGATCGCCAAGGGCAACAAGCCCGGCTTCGTCGTCGAGGGCGACGCCAGCTTCCTGATGCACCTGTCCGAGTTCGAGACCGCCTGCCGCTACGACATTCCCCTCCTGGTCGTCGTCATGAACGACCAGGGCCTGGGCGCCGAATACCACAAGGCCAAGGCCAAGGGCCTCGACCCCGACCTCGCCACCATCCCCACCCCCGAACTCGGCACCGTCGCCCAGTCCCTGGGCGGCGGCGGAGCCACCGTCCGCACCCCCGACGAACTCCACACCGCACTCGCCGACTACATCCACAACCCCCGCCCCACCGTCATCGACGTCCGCATCACCCGCGAAGTACTCAGCACCCCCTACCGCCGCATCCAATACGGCGAGGACGTGTGAGCGGGAAGAAGGGAACACCCATGTCCGCACAGCTCAAGGTAATGCTGGGCAACCACCCGCACACCCGCCCGCTGAAGGACGGCACCGTCCCCGTGCCGGGGGTGGACTGCCAGTACCCGGAGTCCACTCCGCTGCCCCCGGCCTTCGCCCGGATGGTCCGTGACCTGGCCTACGACATCTGCGAGATGCCGATGGCCACCTACCTCCAGGCCCTGGACGCCGGCATCCCGGTGACCCTGCTGCCGGTGGTGCTGGTGGGCAGCACCCACCACCGTTCGCTGACCCGGCTGCCCGAGGGCCCGGAGATCGGCCCCGCGGACCTCGCCGGCCACCGGGTGGGCGTCCGCGCCTACGGCCAGACCACCGGCCTGTGGGTGCGCGGCTGGCTCCAGGAGGAGTACGGGGTCAAGTCCTCGGACGTCACCTGGGTGACCACCGAGGACGTCCATGTGGCCCAATACGTCAACCCGCCGAACGTGGAGCGGTCGAAGGCCGAGCGGGTCGCGGACCTGCTGCGGTCCCACGACGTGTCGGCGGCGGTGCTCGGCCCCAAGGCGATCGGCGGGCAGGGCGCCGGGCTGGTGCCGCTGGTGGCGGACGCCGAGCAGGCCGGGCAGGCGTGGATCGAGCGGCACGGGACCATCCCGGCCAACCATCTGCTGGTGGTGCGCGACGACGTCCTGCGGGACTCCCCGGACGCCGTACGCGCCGTGTACCGGGCCCTGGCGCAGGCGATCGCGGACACCGCGGGCGAGCGCGACGACTCCCCCGCCGGCCGCGCGGTCACCGCCGGCTGGAGCCTGCGGCTCACCGCGTGCGTGGAGATCGCCGCCCAGTACGCCCGGGAACAGGGCCTCATCGGCCAGGGCGTGGACGTCGCGGCGATCGAGCGGAAGACGGCCTTCCTCGACAGCTGAGGAGCCGGCGGACACCAGCACAACCAGTGAAAGGAGGAGCGGCGATGGGTGAGCCGGTAGGGCTGCGCAAGCGGGGCAACCCGCCCACGCGCAAGCCGGAGATCTGGACCCCCGACCTGCTCGACAAGGTCGCCTGGCGGGTCAAGGCGGCCCACGAGCCCTTCCGGGGCGTGGCCACCTCGGACGGCATCCGGCCGGGACTGTTCCCGCTGCGCGACACCGGAGCGGACGTCCGCAAGGTGTACCGGGCGGCGGAGGAGTACCTGGCGGGCCTGACCGAGGAGCGGCGCGCCGAGGGCCGGTTCGCGATGGACGACGAGAGCTGGCGGCACTGGAACAACGGCGCGCGTTACTTCCTGCGCCACGGTGTGCTGCTCGAGGACCTCGACGACATCGGCCGCCGGCAGGCCATGAACGTCGTCCGGGAGAGCCTCAGCGCGGCCGGCTACGGCCAGGTGGTCGACCTGATGCGCCTCAACCTCACCATCGGTGAGCTGAGTGACAACACGCACGGACTCAACGAGTGGCTGTACTGGTTCTCCGTCTACGGGGAGCCGGAGAACGGCGGCCCGTGGGGCTGGCAGCTCGACGGACACCACGTCAACGTCAACTGTGTGTTCGTCGGGAACCAGATGGTGCTCACCCCGTCCTTCCTGGGCGCCGAGCCGGTGACGGCCGGCGGCGGGAAGTACGCCGGGACGGTGGCGTTCCGGGGCGAGGAGGCACTCGGCCACGAGCTGTTCACCCAGCTCGACGGCGGGCAGCGGGAGCGCGCCACCATCGCGGCCGAGAAGCCGGAGGAACTGCTGGTCGGGGCGTTCCGGGACAACTACGAGCTGGACTACCGGGGACTGCGGCTGGCCGAGCTGTCGGCCGGCCAGCGGGAGACCGCGCTCCAGCTGCTCGGCCTGTATGTGAACCGGGCCCGTGAGGACCAGGCCCGCACCCGGCTGCGGGAGGTGCTGGACCACGAGGGCGACACCTACTTCGGCTGGGCCGGGGACCCCGACGGCACCTTCTACTACCGCTTCCACAGCCCGGTGATCATCGTCGAGTTCGAGCACATGCCCGGCGTGATCTTCGACAACGACTACCCCTCGCGCCGGCACATCCACACCGTCGTGCGCACCCCCAACGGCAATGACTTCGGCGTCGACCTGCTGCGTCAGCACCACGAGCGGCACCACCGGCCCCGTCCCTCGGCACAAGGAGAAGAAGAATGAAGCTGGTGCTCGGCCGTGACGATCTCGCGGCAGCCGCGCTGTCGGCGGCCCGGGAAGCGGGCGCGGAGCCGGAGCGGGTCGGCATCAAGCCGGTGCACAAGGCGTCGCGCGGTTTTGTGAACCGGTCGGACGTCGACCTGTGCGAACTGGCCATCGTGACGGTGCTCCAGGCCCTGGCCCACAACAAGCCGGTCCTGCTGCTGCCGGTCACCACGCTCGGCCGGCACCAGCACCAGACCCTGGTCACCCTCGGCGGTCTGGGCGTCGCCGACGTCGAGGGCCACCGTGTCGGGGTGCGCGCCTGGAGCCAGACCACCGGGGTGTGGGTGCGCGGCTTCCTCACCGAGCAGTACGGTGTCGATCTGCGCAAGGCGCGGTGGACGACGTACGAGGGCCATCACGTCGAGGGCGCCGAGGACCCGTCCTGGGTCACCCGGGCGCCGGAGGGCACCAAGCTGCCCGCGGACTTCCTGGCCGGGAACGTCGACTTCGGCATCATGGGCAACGAACTGCCCGCCGACGACCGCATCCGCACCGCCATCGACGACGCGCAGGCGGTCGCCGAGCAGTGGTCGAAGGACCAGGGGTTCATCCCCGTCAACCACGTGGTCGGCGTCTCCGAGGCCGCCGCCGCGCGGTACCCCGACGCCGTGCTGGCCGCGTACGACGCGATGGCCGCCGTACTCGCCGCCAAGGAGGAGACCGGCCGGCCCTTCCCGCTGCACCCGGTCGGCTTCGAGGCGCTGCGCGGCGCGTTCACCAAGGCCGCCGCCTACGCGCTGGAACAGGACGTCATCCCCCGCGCGGTGGACTACGACGAACTCGTCGAACGCACCTGCACGGCACTGGGTGTGTCACCGGCCCGCCTCGGCGGCTGACCCACCCCACCCCCCACCTCAGAACGAAGTCAGAACGAAGAAGGACAGCCACACATGGACAAGCTCACGGTCGTCGTCGGGGACTACCCGCACGCGCAGCCACTGCTGGACGGCGACATCACGATGGACGGGTACGCCGTCGATCCGGTGGAGGTCAAGCCGGTCATCGGCGCCTACCGGCGGATGATCCGGGACCTGGAGTTCGACGTGTGCGAACTCGCCCCGGTCTCCTACCTGATGGCACGTCAGGAAGGCATACCGCTGACCGCCGTCCCGGTGTTCCTCAACCGCCGCTTCCACCACGGTGACGTGCAGTGCGCCGCGAACTCCGGCATCCGGGTGCCGCGCGACCTGGAGGGCCGCCGCATCGGTGTGCGCGCCTACTCGGTGAGCACCGGCGTGTGGGTGCGCGGTGTGCTGCGCGACGAGTACGGCGTGGACATCGACACCATCACCTGGGTGGTGGACGACGACGACCACATCGAGGGCCGGGTCCCCGCCAACGTCGAACGCGTCACCGACGGCCGCTCGCTGGGCGAACTGCTGCGCGCCGGCGAGATCGACGCCGCCCTGACCGGCAACGCCGGCACCGGCCGGGCCGGCGCCCCCAAGGCCGGCTGGACCGCCGCCGCCGAACCCGAGGCGGGCGGCGACGAGGGCCCCTACCCGCTGTTCCCCGAGGCCGGCACCCTCGCCGTCGACCACTACCTGCGCAAGGGCGTCTACCCCCTGCACTCCCTGATCTCGCTGCGCACCGAACTGGTGGAGCGCGACCCGGAGCTGCCGGGCAAGCTGTACGCGGCGTTCGCCGAGAGCAAGCGCCGCCACCTCACCGCCCGGCCCGAGTGGGCGGCGGTGCCCCGGCTGGCCCGCCAGGCCCGGGACATCGGCGGCGACCCGGTCCCGTACGGCATCGCCGCCAACGAGCCCAGCCTGACCGCCATGGTCCGCTTCGCCAAGGAACAGGGCCTGCTGGACGCGGACTTCCCCGCCGACCTCACGGCCCTGTTCGCGCCGGGCGACTACCCCGACGCCTGAACCACCCCGAGCAGCAGACCCGAGCAGAAGACACGGACGAGACAAGGAGCCGGAACCGCATGGACTTCGTAGACGCCCACTGCCACATCATCTCCGCGGACACCAGCAGCTACCCCCCAGCCCCGCTCGGCGGCAAGCAGTCCGCCTGGGCCGCCACCCGCCCGGTCACCGCCGAGGGCATGCTCGCCCGCATGGACGAGACCGGCATCGACCAGGCCGTCCTGGTCCAGGCCACCACCCACTACGGCTACGACAACTCCTATGTCCTGGACAGCACCCGCAGCCGGCCGGACCGCTTCGTCGCCGTCGGCACCGTCGACCCGCTGCTGCCCGACGCCGCCGACTCGCTCAAGGCCGCCGTCGGCGAGGGCGGTCTGGCCGGGGTGCGGCTGTTCACCAGCGGCAGCACCGTACCCACCCAGGGCGAGTGGTTCGTCGCCCCGGAGACCTTCCCGTTCTGGGAGCGGGCCGCCGAACTGGACCTGCCGGTCTGCCTCCAGATGCGCCTGGGCGCGGCCACCGGACAGCTGGTGGAACTGCTGGAACGCTTCCCCGGCGTGAAGGTGCTCCTGGACCACATCGGCTACCCCGACATCGCCGCCTCGCCCGCCCGGGCCGGCGCCGAGGTCGCCGCCCTCGGCGTCCACCCGGGCCTGCACCTCAAGCTCACCCACCGCAACCTGGAGCGGCTGCACGACGCCGGCGAACAGGCCGCCGACTTCCTCACCCCGGTCGTCGAGGCCTTCGGCGCCGCCCGCATCGCCTGGGGCTCCAACCTCCCGGCCGCCGAACAGTCGCTGCCGGAACTGCGCGCCCTCGCCGAGGGCGTCCTCGCGGCACTCCCCGAGGCCGACCGGCAGGAGATCTTCGCCGGCACCGCCCGCCGCCTGTACCCGCAGCTGGCCCGGCGCGACGCCTGACCGTCGCGCCGGTGACCGTGACCGGCCCCCGCGCACCGACCCACAAGGTGATCACCATGGATTCCAACGGTTTCGACGACGACGCCGGCCGCACCTCGCTGACCCGGCAGAGCCAGGCCTACGAGGGACTGCGCTCGCTGCTGCTGTCCGGCAGCATCGAACCGGGGACCCGGCTCACCGAGGCCGACCTGACCCGCATGTTCAGCGTCTCGCGCAGCACCATGCGCACGGTGCTGGTCCGGCTGGCCCAGGAGGGGTACGTCACCAGCGAGCCGAACCGCGGCGTGCGGACCCGGCACTTCTCCGTCGAGGAGGCCGCGGACATCCTGGAGGCGCGCGAGACTCTGGAGTCCGCGCTCGCGGGCAAGGCCGCGGAACGGGGCACCGACGAGGAGATCCAGGCCCTGCGCCGCACGCTGGAGGCGATGGAGGACTGCCGGGCGCGCGGCGACGCGACCGGCTACTCGCGGGGCAACCGGCGCTTCCACCAGCAGGTGAAGGAGGCCGCCCACCAGCAGACCCTGGCCCGGGCGTACGACATCCTGCTCTACCCCTTGGTGATGCGGCAGTACCGCAACCTGTCCGCGCCGCACCCCCGGGCCGGATCGCTGGAGGAGCACCAGGCCATCCTCTGGGCCATCATCACCCGCAACCCGCAGGCGGCCACCGCCGCCATGCTGCACCACGTCGGCAGCGCCAGACGGGCGCTGCTGCTCCAGGCCGAGCAGCAGCGCCTGGCCGCCGCCCTGCCGGCGGACGCCTGAGGAGGTGACCTCCGCAGCTCTCCGTGCCCGCGCGACACCCCCCGGAAAGGCAGACCATGCACCAGCGAGTGAGCACCGAAGCGGGAGTGGTCGAGGGCATCCCCGGACGTGACCGGTCGGTCACCGTCTTCCGCGGCATCCCCTACGCGGCCCCGCCGGTCGGCGAGCTGCGCTGGCGGCCACCGCGACCACCGGTGCCCTGGACCGGGGTGCTGCCGGCCAACCGGTTCGGCCCGATGTGCCCGCAGCTGCCGGGGTCCGAGCTGGACGGCAACGACCTGCCGATGAGCGAGGACTGCCTGCGCCTCAACGTCTGGACCGCGGCGGACACCGAGGACCGGCGGCCCCGTCCGGTGCTGGTGTGGATCTACGGCGGCGGCTTCCGCGTCGGCACCGGCGGCAACCCCCGCTGGGACGGCGAGGCACTGGCCCGCGAGGGCATCGTGGTGGTCACCTTCAACTACCGGCTGGGCGCCCTCGGTTTCCTCGCCACCCCCGGGCTGAGCGAGGAGTCCGAACACCACGTCTCGGGCAACTACGGACTCCTCGACCAGATCGCCGCCCTGAAGTGGGTCCGGCGCAACATCGCCGGCTTCGGCGGCGACCCCGACCGGGTCACCGTCGCCGGACAGTCGGCCGGCGCCGGATCGGTCAACTTCCTCGCCATGTCACCCCTGGCCGAGGGACTCTTCCAGCGGGCCGTCGCGCAGAGCCACGCGCGCCATGCCCGCGACCCCGAACTGCGGTATCTGTCCTCGTCCTACCGGACGCCGGCCGACGCCGAGGCGGCCGGCGCCCGGTACGCGGCGGCGCGCGGCGCGCACACCCCGCGACAGCTGCGCGCTCTGCCCTGGCAGAAGCTGGTCGAGGGCGACGCCTCCGCGATCGACGACACCGTCGACACCGGGAGTGCGGCCAAACCGCCGCTGTTCCGCCCGGTCGTCGACGGCTGGGTGGTGCCGCACGGCTACGCCGAGACGTATGCCAAGGGGACACAGAACGACGTCTGGTATCTCGCCGGGAACAACCTCGACGAGAGCGGGGCGGTGCCCGCGAGCACCTTCGCGGCGTACCGGACGGCCGGCCGGAAGGCGTGGCGGCCGGGCGCCCCGCCGGTCCTTGTGACACGGCAGGAGTACGTCGCCGCGGCCCGGAGCAAGTTCGGGGCGCTGGCCGACGAGTTCCTCCGGCTCTATCCGGGCCGCACCGACGAAGAAGCGGCGCACGCCCATTGCGCCGCGGTACGGGACAATGCCAGGATCTCCACCTGGCTGTGGGCGAAGGACTGGGCCGCACACGCTGACCGGCCCGTGTACACCTACTTCTGGACCTACGCCGCCCCGGCGGCCGGCCAGGACACCCGCCGCGCCTCGCACGGTTCCGAGATCGACTTCGTACTCGGCAACCTGCACCCCGACCGTGCCGAGTGGACCGCCGAGGACCACGCCATCGCACGGACGATGACCGGCTACTGGGCCAACTACGTGGCCACCGGCGACCCCAACGGCCCCGGACTGCCGCACTGGCCCGCATGGACACCGGACACCCCGGCGGTCATGGAGGTCGGTGCGGCCTTCGGCCCCATCCCCCTGGCCGACCCGCCCCGGTTCGACTTCTGGCAACGCTATTTCCGTACCCAGCACGCCTGGTGACAGGAGACTGTTCATGACCCACCACCACACCGGCCGCACCGCCCGCGGCGGCTTCCGGTTCCCGTCCGGCAGGCGGCGGCTGCTCGCCGCGGCCTCGGCCGCGGTGCTCACCCCGGCCCTGCTCACCGCCTGCGGCAGCGGTTCCACCACCACGACCACCGCGGACGGACTCACCCAGGTCACGGTGGGCGGCGGCGGCAGCATCTTCGACACCCCGCTCCAGGTGGCCGACGCCCAGGGCTTCTTCAAGAAGCAGGGCCTGAAGATGAAGTTCGTGACCCTGACCGCGGCGACCGGTCCCTCGGCGCTCCAGTCGGGTTCGGTGGACTTCTTCGACAGCAGCCCCACCGGGTTCGTGACCTCGCTGTCCAAGAACCTGCCGCAGATCGCGGTCTCCGCCGACGGCCTGGGCAACCCGCTCGGCCTCGTCGTGAGCAAGAAGTTCGCCGCGGCCCACGACCTGACCGCGAAGTCGTCCGCCGAGAAGGTGGCCAAGGCGCTGTCCGGCTCCACCGGCGGCGCCAGCTCGGAGAACACCAAGGCCGAGGCCGGCATCTTCCTGAAGAAGTACGGTGTCGACCCCGACAAGAAGGTGAAGTGGGTCTCGCTGCCGAGCCCGGCCGCCGACAAGGCCGCCATCAACAGCGGCCAGATCGACTGGTTCCTCACCTCCGAGCCGATTCCGCTGCAGATCCAGGACGCCGGGGACGGCATCGTGGTGGCCGACCCGTTCAAGGTCCCCCAGTGGGCCGCCGAGCAGGCCGGCTACGGGCAGCTGGTGGTGACCCAGAAGAGCTACGCCTCCGCACACCCCGACATCGTGAAGAAGTTCGTCACGGCGGTGCAGCAGGCGACCGCGTACATGAGCACCCATCTTGAGGACAGCAACGACAAGTCGGTGCTCCAGGCCGCGCAGAAGGCCCTGAAGGGCGTACCGGACGACGTCGTGCAGGGCAGCCTCCAGCAGGTCGAATGGCCCGCGGACGGCTCGATGGACGCGGCGGGCTGGCAGAAGACGATGGCCTTCCTGGACAGCCTGGGCACGCTCCCCGACGGCGCGAAGGTCACCGCTGACAACTGGACCAACAAGTACCTGCCGTAGACGGCCCGCGTGCCGCGTCCGGCCAACTGGAAGGAGCAGACGATGGCGACTGCCACCAGCAGTGCGGAAAGCAAGACCGAGGTCGAGAAAGTGAACCCTGCGGGAAGCGTGAGGAACAGTGCGTGGCGGCGGACCGCCCTGGTGGTGGTGCTGCGCATCGCGGTGATCGCCCTGTGTCTGATTTTGTGGCAGGTGATGAGCGGACCGGTGCTGCCGGAGTACGCCGTCAGCAAGCCCACCGACGTGTCGCGAGCCCTGTGGGACCTGCTCGGCTCGTCGACCGGATGGCTCGACATCAAGGCGACCGCGATCGAGATCGTGGCGGGCTTCGGGATCGGGGTGGCGATCGGCACCGTGATGGGTCTGGTGCTGGGCTCGGTGCCGCTCGCGGGCCAGGTCCTGGAGCCGCTCATCGCGGCCGTCAACGGCATCCCCAAGATCGCGCTCGCCCCGCTGTTCCTGCTGTTCTTCGGCATCGGCCCGATGTCGAAGATCACGATCGCGGCGGCGGGGGTGGCCTTCGTGGTCTTCTACAACGTCTACCTGGGGCTGCGGCTGCGGGAGCGTGAGCTGGTGGAGATCGTCCAGGTGATGGGCGGACGCCGGCACCATGTGCTGAGCTATGTGACGCTGCCCACCCTGGCGGCGCCGTTCTTCGCGGCGCTCAAGACCGGCGGACCGCTGGCCATCCTCGGGGTCATCGGCGGTGAGTTCATCGCCTCCACCGAGGGGGTCGGTCACGAACTGTTCACCGCGGCCACCAACCTGGACGCGCCGACCGAGTTCGCCGGTCTGATCGTCCTGGTGGCGATGACGCTGATCCTCAACGGGGTGCTCACCGCGCTGGACACCCTCGCCCTCAAGCACCTCGGCCTGGGCGACCGGCGCACGCGGGGCAAGACCGCCTGAGCGGGACGGCGGCCGTCACCGGAGGCACTGGACGCGCACGCCTCGGGGCCCGGCGCCGGACGCGATGTCCGGTACCGGGCCCCGAGCGATCCGTGCGGGCCGCTCCACCGCCCGGCCGGCGCGCAGCTGACCTTCTCCCACGTCGCACGAGGAGTGATCTGCGGCTGGCACCGGACGGGTCCGGTGTCCGGCGGGGGTGCCCGCGGCCGGGTCAGGCCGGTGGCCCGAGATGCCCCGGGGCGGGACTGGCGCGTCCCCCGCTGCCCCCGGCCCGCTCCCCCGGGTGCGTCCTGACCTCACTCGACTCGATCACTGGCGACTCGATCACTGGATCGACGACCATCCCAGCCCTTTTCCTCAGCTGTGTCCTGGCTGCCGCAACGTATCCGGCCGAGCGGGCGCCCCACACCCGACACGCACTTTTCGGGCATTAGCCGTATTTACGACTGTTGTTGTGTGCCGGTGCGGTCAGTTCTCCGCGACCTCGGCGTACGACTGCGACAGCTCGGGCGCGCCGCTGGCCGCCCACTCGTGGCCGGAGGCGACCACGTCGAACTCCCGGCCGGAGGCGAGCCGGACCACCGGCTGGCCGTCCGCCCGGAACCCCCAGGCGGCACCCGGCACGGTGCGCACGATGACGGTGCCCAGGTACAGCCCGGCGTCGTTGCCCAGCCAGGGCAGGATCTCCTCGTCGTCCCGCCAGCGCGGCACGACCTGGTCGAGCTGTTCCAGCGAGGCCGGGGAGTCGTCGAGCCGGACACCCTCCCGACTCGCCTGGGACCGCAGCAGTTCGCACTCGGCGAGCAGGCCGGCGATGCCCTCCGGGTCACGAGTCCCCGGCTCCGCACGCCGCTTGCCCAGGAAGGGGATGTTCATATCTCCAGCCTGTCATTCATACCGCCGAACGCACTACAGGCGCGCGGGTGCTCGCGTCCGGGTGAAGTCACCGGCCCGCCCGGCATGGTGCGTTGACGGGTGCCGGGTGCCTTCCTAGCTTCGCGTGCGTCCGCCGGCGGGGAGTCGGCGCGCTGAGCCGAGGGGGAGGAGCCACCGTGCGCCGAGGAGTCCGCGGTTGGGTGGTGGTACTCGCCCTGCTGGTGGCGGGATCGCCGGGCGCCCCGGCGCGCGCCGCCGCGCCGCTGCCGCTGGAGCGGTACTTCGACAACACGGCCGTCGGCGACGCCGCCCGCCCCGGCACGGCGGACTTCGACGGCGCGGGCGGCTTCCTGCCGGCCGGTGACCTGGCCGCCGCGGGCTGGACGCCGGGCCGGACGCTCACGGTGCGCGGGGCCCGGCTGACCTGGCCCGCGCGGGCGCCGGGCGAGCCGGACAACGTACGGGCCAACGGGCAGCGGGTGCGGGTCACCGGCCGCGGCGACGCGCTCGCCTTCCTGGCGGTGTCCACCGGCGGCGGCGCGGCGGGCGGGGCGGCCGAGGTGGCGTACGCGGACGGCACCCGGTCGGCGGTCCGGCTCGCCGCCCCCGACTGGCGCACCGGCCCGCTCGCCACCAAGGCGGTCGCCCTGCCGGGCCTCGGCACCCCGTCCGGCCGGCTCCCCGAGCGGGCCCGGCTGTACGCGGTGACCGTGCCGCTCGCGGCGGACCGCGAGGTGGCCTCGGTGCGGCTGCCGTACGCGCCGGACCTGCATGTGTTCGCGCTGGCGGTCCGGGACGGCGGGCGGGGCTGGACCGGGACCTGGGCGGCCTCCACCTCCGGTCAGCCGGCGGTGGGTCCGTGGACCGACCGGACGCTGCGGCTGGTGGTGCGCGGCTCGGCGGGCGGGACCCGGGTGCGGCTGCGGTTCGACAACACCTTCGCGGCGGCGCCGGTACGGATCGGCGCCGCGACGGTGGCGGTGCGGGCGGCGGGCGCGGCGGCGCAGGGGGCGCCGGCGCGGCTGTCGTTCGGCGGCGCCCGGGGCGTGCTGCTGCCGGCGGGCGCGCAGGCGTACAGCGATCCGCTGGCCTTCGCGGTGCCGGCCGGCGCCGATCTGCTGGTGAGTTTCCATCTGCCCGGCCCGGTCGCGGCGGCGCCCACCCACCGGCTGGCGCTGCGGCGGTCGTATCTGAGCGGGCCGGGCGATCACACGGCGCAGCGGTCGGGCGGCGGGTACTCCGCCGTGCTGACCTGCTGGCCGCTGCTGACCGGGGTGGACGTCGGCGGCGGGCCGGGGTCGGTGGTGCTGCTCGGGGACTCGATCACCGACGGCGACCGCTCGACCGTGGACGCGAACCGGCGCTGGCCCGACGTGCTGGCCGGCCGGCTGCGGGCGCAGCGCGCCGTCCCCCGGTACGGGGTGCTGAACCACGGCGTCTCGGGCAACCGCGTGGTCACCGACCGCTATCCCGGCGACGGAGTCTTTGCCGACCAGTCCGGGGTGAGTGCCCTGCACCGCTTCGACCGCGACGTGGCCGCGCAGACCTCGGCGCGCACGGTGGTGGTGTTCGAGGGCGTCAACGACCTGCTGGCGGGCACCGACGCGCGGACGCTGACCGCGGGGCTGCGCGCGCTGGCCGACCGGGCGCACGCCCTCGGGCTGCGGGTGCTGGCGGCGACCATCGTGCCGTGCGGGGGCCGGGCCGGGTGCACGCCCGCCGTCGAGGCCGAACGGACCGGGACGAACGCCTGGCTCCGGTCCACCGGCGCCTTCGACGCCGTACTCGACTTCGACGCCGTACTGCGCGACCCGGCCGACCCGGCCCGGATGCGGCCCGGCTACGACAGCGGCGACCACCTGCACCCCGGCGACGCCGGCCTGAAGGCACTGGCCGACTCGGTGGACCTGCGGCTGCTGGTGCCCTAGGAGACCTGGACGTCGAGGTCGACGACGACCGGGGCGTGGTCGGAGGCGCCCTTGCCCTTGCGCTCCTCGCGGTCGACGTAGGAGTCGGTGACGGCCTTGGCGAACGGCTCGTTGCCGTACACCAGGTCGATGCGCATGCCGCGGTTCTTCGGGAAGCAGAGCTGGCGGTAGTCCCAGTACGTGAACGGGTGGTCGTACTTCAGCGGGCGGGGCACCACGTCGGACAGCCCGGCGCCGCGCAGGGCGGCCAGGGCGGCCCGCTCGGCCGGGGTGACGTGGGTGGCGCCCTCGAAGGCGGCGCGGTCGTAGACGTCGTCGTCGGTCGGCGCCACGTTGTAGTCCCCCAGCACCGCGAACGGGCGGTCGCCGGCCGCGTCGCCCGCCACGGCCGCCCGCAGCGCCTCGAACCACTGGAGCTTGTACGCGTAGTGCGGGTGCTCGACCTCGCGGCCGTTGGGCACGTACACCGACCAGACCCGGACCGGGCCGCAGGTCGCGGAGACGGCGCGGGGCTCCTGGACGCCGTCGTAGCCGGGGTCGCCGGGCAGGCCCTTGACCACGTCGGCCAGGCCGACGCGGCTGAGCACCGCCACCCCGTTCCACCGGCCGGTGGCGTGCACCGCCGCCTCGTAGCCCGCCTCGCGCAGCGGCTCGAACGGGAACTGGTCCTCGGCCACCTTGGCCTCCTGGAGGCACAGCACATCGGTGCCGCTGCTCTCCAGCCAGGCCAGCAGCCTCGGCAGGCGGGCGGTGATCGAGTTGACGTTCCAGGTCGCGATACGCATGCCCCACAACCTACCGGCCGGGTCCGACACTCACAGGACGGTGCTCTCCCCCGCCGCCAGCCGCAGGTGCTCCGCGCCACCCAGCTCGCCGATCTGACGGTCGTAGACCGGGCGGGCGAGGTCGGTGAGCAGGGCGTCGTGGATGTCGTAGGCGCGCTGCGGGCGGACCTCGCGGACGTAGTCGATGACCTCGGAGATCTTGCTCCAGGGGGCCATCACCGGGAGCATCAGCGTCTCGACCGGGTGGTCGGGCACGGTGAGCGCGTCCCCGGGATGGAAGAGCCGGCCGCCCTCGACCAGGAAGCCGATGTTGGTGATGCGCGGGATGTCCGGATGGATCACCGCGTGCAGCTCGCCGTGCACCTGGACGTCGAAGCCGGCCGCGGTGAAGGTGTCGCCGTGGCCCACGGTGTGCACCCGGCCCGGGAAGGCGGCGGAGATCTTCTCGGCGACCGCCCGCAGCGTGTACACCTGGGCGGCCGGGTTGATCTCCATCGCGGCGCGCAGCCGCAGCTCGTCGAAGTGGTCGGGGTGCTCGTGCGTGATGAGCACGGCGTCCGCGCCGAGCGCCGCGTCCTGCTCGCTGAACCCCCCGGGATCCAGGACGAGAATCTGCCCGTCCTTCTCCAGCCGGACGCAGGAGTGCGACTTCTTCGTCAGCTTCAGGTTCTGGTTCATGGTTCCATCCTGGCCCCGGGGCGCTCCCGGTTCACTCCGAGGGGGTGGTCTCCTCCCGGACGACCTGCTGGGCGATCCGGAAGGCGCGGTCCGCGGCGGGGACGCCGCAGTAGACGGCCGCCTGGAGCAGCACCTCCTTGATCTCGGCCGGGGTCAGCCCGTTGCGCAGGGCGGCCCGCAGGTGCGGGGCCAGCTCCTCGGCGTGGCCGCCGGCGACCAGCGCGGTGAGGGTGACGCAGCTGCGGGTACGGCGGTCCAGGCCCGGGCGGTTCCAGACCTCGCCCCAGGCGTACCGGGTGAGGAGTTCCTGGAAGTCGCCGGAGAAGTCGTCGGCGTCCGCCAGCGTCCGGTCCACGTGCGCGTCGCCGAGTACCTCGCGGCGTACCTTGAGGCCCGCCTCGTAGGGGTCGGGCCGTCCGTGGGCGGCCTGCGGCTGGGTGACGGCCGGGGCGATCTCGGCCACCGGCGCGGTCACCGGCGCCGCGGCCGGCACCGGCTTGCCCGGCAGGCCGGGGACCCCCGGGAGCAGCGTCTGGCCGGTGGCGTCCGGGGCGGGCTGCCAGGCGGTGGTGAAGTGCCGTACCAGCAGGTCGGTGACGGCGCCGGGCTGCTCGACGGGGACCAGGTGGGAGGCACCGGGCACCACGGCGAGGCGGGCGTCGGGGATGCCGGCCACCAGGGTGCGGGCCTCGGCCGGGCCGGTGACCTGGTCGTCGGAGCCGACCAGCACCAGGGTGGGCACGCCGACGCGGCCCAGTTCGTTGCGGACGTCGAAGGCGGCGAGCGCCTCGCAGGCGGCGATGTAGCAGCCCGGGTCGGTGGTGCGGACCATCTGCACGGCCCACTCGGTGATCGCGGGCTGCGCGGCGGCGAACCCGCCGGTGAACCAGCGGTCGGGCGAGGTGCGGGCGATGGGGTCGAGGCCGTTGGTCCGCACGATCACCCCGCGCTGGCGGAACTCGTCGGCGGTCCCGAACCGCGGCGAGGCGGCGATCAGCGCCAGCGAGGCGAGCCGCTCGGGGTGGCGCAGCGCCAGCTCGATGCCGACCGCGCCGCCGAACGCGCAGCCCGCGTACCCGAACCGCTGCACACCGAGCCCGTCGAGCGTGGCCAGCAGCCGCGCGGTGACGTCGCCGACGGACCCGCCCGGGTGGGCCGGCGCGCCCCCGTGCCCCGGCAGGTCGTACCGGAAGACCCGCCACTGCTGCGTCAGCTCGGGCACCTGGCGGTCCCACATGTGCCAGGTGGTGCCGAGGGAGGGGCCCAGGATCAGGACTGGCAGGTGGTCTGGCCCGTCAAAGCGGTACTGCAGCGTTTCGGTCTTGCTTTCGGTCACGGGTTCACACCTTCGTCTGTCACGATCTTTCACACGCCCCCTGCGAGACCTCCCCATGCCTCCGCCGGTGGAAGCAGGTCCGTCACGTCCGGCCGCACTCACCACTGCTCCGTCGTCTTCGCGTTCGGGTGCCCGGCCCGCTCGGCGAGCGGGTGATCCGGCACGCCGTGGCGGGCGGGGCAGGTGCGGCAGGACGCCCGAGCATCGTACAGACGGACCCTGCGAGGGCGGTTCCCGAGCCGGGGACCGCCCCGCCCGCCGCGTTTCGGCCACCGCCGTTCCGGGCCCGGCCCTGGCCCCTGGCGGGTCGGTGCGACGGGCATCCTTCCGGTGCCGCGCGGAACGGGGGTTCGCGGTCCGGCCAAAACACGTGTGTTCGACAGCGCGGTCCGGGTCGTTGAGTGCGTGCCGTTCCGGTTCCCGGCCGCGACCCGCCGCAAGGAGGCGAGCAGTTGACCTCGACCACCCGACCCGTGCAGCCACCACCGCCCGCGGAGATCACCTACTCGGGGCAGTACTCCGTCAACCCGCTGGGGCAGGCGGGTTTTCTGCGTCTGTGTACGCGGCTTCCGTCCGTCCTGGCCCGGATCGCGGGGCTGGCCTGGGCGATCGACCGCAGGGCCGTACTCCTGCTGCTGGCCTGCCAGTTGGCCACCGGCGCGGCGGCCGCCGTGCTGCTGACCGGGACCGCCCGGGCGATGGCCCCGCTCCTCGGGACCGGTGCCGTGCCGGACCGGCTGCGCGCGGCGCTGCCCGCGCTGGCCGTCGTCGCGGCGGCGAGCGCGGTGACCCGGACGTCGGTGGCCGTGGCCCGGTACGCGGAGCGGCGCGTCACCCCGCGGCTGACCACCGCGATGGACACCGCGCTGGTGGCGGCCGTCTGCCGGGTGGAGGCCGCCGCCTACGCGGGGGACGGCTTCTCCGACCGCCAGGAGGCGGCCGAGATGGGCGTGACCCGTACCCACGTCATGGTCATGGACGCCCAGCGGTTCATGTCCGCGCTGATCAGGCTGGTCACCGCCGGCGTCGTCGTCTCCGTGCTGCACCCGCTGATGCTGCCGCTGCTCCTGCTGGCCGTCGCCCCGGCCGGCCTCGGCGCGGTCCTCACCGCCCGGGTCGACTACGAGATCCACTACGCGAACATCGCCGACCGCAACGTCCGCGGCATGACCCGCTGGTGGGCCACCACACCGAAGTACGGCGACGAGGTCCGCGCCAACGGCATGACCGACTACCTCCTGCACTGGTACCGGGCGCTGTCCGAGCGGGTCGACCGGCGCACGACGGCCGCGGCGCCCCGGACCCTGCGGATCGCGCTGCTGTCCTCGCTGGCGGGCGGCGTGTTCCTCGCCGCGACCTGGGGAACGCTGGCCTGGCTGACCGTGACCGGGCGGATCGCGCCGGCCGTCGCCGCCACCGCGGTGGTGGCCGTGCAGACCACCCTGGCCGCGCTGTCCCAGCTAGTCGTCGAAGGCGCGGCCGTCTTCCACACCAGCCTCTACCTCGGTGACATGCAGGCGTTCTTCGACGACGCCGCCGCCCGGGCGCCGCGCCGCGGCACGTCGGCGGTCACCGCGCCGGTGGCGGAGATCCGGCTGGAGGAGGTGGTCTACCGGTACCCCGGCAAGGACCGCCCCGCGGTGGACGGCGTCTCCCTCACCCTGCGGCGCGGCGAGATCCTCGCTGTGGTCGGCGTGAACGGCTCCGGCAAGAGCACCCTGACCCGGCTGATCACCGGCATCTACCTCGCCGACAAGGGCAGGGTGACCTGGAACGGCACCGACCTCGCGGGCGCCGACCCGGCCACCGTCTGGGCCTGCACCGGGCTGGTGCCGCAGATCTTCGCCCAGTGGCCGCTGCGGGCCCGGGAGAACGTCACCCTCGGCCAGCCCCGCGGCCACGACGACTGCGAGGTGTGGGCGGCCGTCGACGCGGTCGGCCTGCGTGAGGCCGTCGAGGAACTGCCCGCCGGTCTCGACACCCTGCTCGCCCGCGAGATCTTCGGCGGCACCGAACTCTCCGGCGGCCAATGGCAGCGGCTGGCCTGCTCCCGGGCCCTGTACCGGCGCCCGCCCCTGCTGATCCTGGACGAACCCACCTCGCAGCTGGACCCGCGTGGCGAGCACGCCGTCTTCGAGCGGATCAGGGCCATCGCGGCCGACCGCATCACCATCGTCGTCACCCACCGCCTGGAGAACACGAGGATGGCCGACCGCATCGTCGTCATGGAACAGGGCCGCCTCACCGAACAGGGCAGCTACGACGACCTGGTCCACGCCGGCGGCACCTTCGCCGACCTGCTGCGCCTGTCCCAGGAACGATGACCCCGAGGTCCTCGGCCGTCACGAAGCACGCGAGCCGGGCCGGGGCGCTGTTCCTGGCCGCCCCGGCCCGGCTGAGACGGCGCGGGCGTCAGCAGCTCAGGCGGGCGTCCGCCCAGTCCGCGTGGTCGAAGTCGACGCCGTCCCCGGCGTCGGTGACGACGAGCCGCACGACCTGGGCGCCGCTGACGTCGGCGGTGAGCGGGCGGGCCGCCGTTCCGCCGGCGAGAACGCCGCTGGCGGCGGCCCGCGTGCCGTCCGCCCAGATCTCGAAGGCGACGGTGCCCCCGGCGCCTTCGTCGTCCACCCCGACGGCCGCGGTGACCTGCTCGCACCGCCGGCCGGCGTAGAAGGAGACGTCACTGGGCGCGTGCACGCCGAGGCCCTTGGGGTATGCGGTGCCGCCGATGGTGAGCGGGCGGCCGTCGCCCGCCGCGCGCTCTCCGTTGCTGGTGTCGCGTTCCACCGGACCCCACCCGTTGGTGGCCGCCAGCCACGGCTGGTCGCTGAGGTACGAGGTCCCGGCCGGCGGCGGCAGCACGACGTGCGCGGTCACCGGGAGGGTGGCGGTGACGGGTGTGCCGGACGGGGCGCGGTAGGTGGTCCGCAGGGTGAGTACGTAGGCGCCGGCGGGGGTGCCGGCGGGTGCGGTGATCCGCCAGCCGGTGCGCAGCGTCCGGCCGGGGTCGAGGACGCGGACTGCCGTCGCCGAGGTGGGGCGGACGGTCCAGCCCGCGGGGCCGGTCAGTGCCGAGGAGACGCGGCGCGCGGGGACCCGGCCGAGGTCGGTGACGGTGGTGGTCAGTGGCTCCGGGGTGGCCGCCTCCAGCAACGGGTCGCCGTTCAGGCCGAGTTCGACGGCCGGCGGGTGGGCGGCCCAGTCGCCGGCGGCCGCGACGCGCAGCAGTACGGTGCCGTGCGCCGGGACGGTGGCGGCGATGGTGCCGGCGGTGTGCGCCGTGCGGTGCTGCCACAGGTCGCGCAGGGTGTAGGCGGCGGCGTCGGACAGGCCCACGGCACTCGCGTCGGTGGCGATCCGCTGGGCGGTGCCGGTCTCGTTGAAGAGGGCCACCGCGCGGCTGCCGTCCGCCATCTCCTTGGCGACGACCCAGCGTCCGCCCTCGGTGGAGACGACCGCGCCCTGCTTGCCCAGCGGGTCCTGATCGACGGCGATGACCTCCTGGTTGCTCAGGATGTCGAAGGTCTCCTGGGACGCGGTGCGCAGGTCGGAGCCGATCAGCAGCGGCGCGGCCATGACCGACCACAGGGAGAAGTGCGAGCGGTACTCGGTGTCCGTCATGCCGCCGTTGCCGACCTCCAGCATGTCGGGGTCGTTCCAGTGGCCGGGGCCCGCGTACGGGGCGAGCGGCAGGTTCTGCTTGGTGATCGCCAGCATCGATTCCCAGGTGTCGCTGATGTCACCGGTGGTGCGCCACAGGTGTCCGACGTCGGCGGCCCACTCCCAGGGCGTGTTCTCACCCCATTCGCAGATGCTGTACACGATGGGCCGCCCGGTCGCCTTCAGCGCGTCGCGCATGGTCTCGTAGCGCAGTCGGGCGTCCACGCCCTGGTTGTTGCAGTTGTCGTACTTCAGGTAGTCGACGCCCCAGTCGGCGAACTGCCGGGCGTCGCCGTACTCGTGTCCCAGGGCGCCGGGGAAGCCCGCGGGGTTGCAGGTCTTGGTGCCGGCGCTGGTGTAGATGCCGAGCTTGAGTCCCTTGGCGTGCACGTAGTCGGCCACCGCCTTGATGCCGCCCGGGAAGCGTGCGGGGTCGGGCACCAGCTTGCCGTCGGCGTCGCGTTCCGGCAGGGCCCAGCAGTCGTCCAGGTTGACGTACTCGTAGCCCGCGTCCTTCAGGCCCTTGGCCACGAGGATGTCCGCGATGCCCTTGACCATCGCCTCGTCGAACTCGGCGCGGCAGTGGGTGGAGTTCCAGTTGTTGAAGCCCATCGGCGGGGTGCGGGCGAGGCCGTCGGCGAGGGCCGGTGCCGCCTCGGCGGTGGTGACGGCAACGGCGGGCGCGGCCAGGCCGGCCGCGCACAGCACTCCCGCGGTGAGCGCTCCGACGACTCTTCGGCGGGTGGTACGGGCGGTACGGGTGAGGTCGGGGGTCCGGGTGCGAGGGTGACGCATCGTCGTCGTTCCTCCTGCTCGTGGTGGAGCGGTGCCTCGTGCCGGTGGTGCGAGCGGCGGCCAGCAGGCTGGTCCGTGGGCGGGGACGGGATCAATACCCTACGGAGAACGTGGCGTCGGCCCGCTCCGTGGCGGTCGAGACCGGATCGACGCGCAGGACGTAGTCGGAGTGCCGGAGGTAGCGGGTCGGGTAGTTGTGCGAGCGGAAGGACGCCCAGGAGGCGTCGGCCAGGCCGGCCACCCGGTGGAAGGTGGCGTCCTGGGCGAAGCCGGAGGTGCCGTCGGGCTCGTCCAGCCGGAGCTGGTAGTCGTAGTGCCGCAGGTAGCGGGTCGGGTAGTTGACCGACTGGAAGGAGATCCCGGCGGAGTCGGCCAGACCGGGGACGAGTCTCCACTGGGAGTCGGGATACGGATCGAAGGGATAGGTGTCGATCCGGGCCGTGAAGCCGGCGTGCCGGACGTAGCGGGCCGGGTAGTTGTAGGACTTGAGCCGGTTCCAGGCGGGGGCGCCCCATCGGGCCACCAGGTTGGTGTACTCGGTGGCCGTGATCGGGGCGATGGTGCAGTGCTTGGCGTTGACCGGGTGGGTGTAGAGCTTCTGGTCGACGGGGGTCCAGGTGCCGGCGGCGAGGTCGGTGCTCTGCCAGGCGTAGAAGACACCGTTGGGCGTGTAGGTGTCGCCCCAGAGGTACCAGGTGTTCGAGGTCAGGGACTTCACGAGGGTGGGTGCCTCGGTGCCGCCGTGGGCGACGGAGGTGCTGAAGGGCGTGAAGCTGCCGGGGTTCAGCGAGCTGGAGCGGGCGCCGACCAGGCCGCCGGTGGCGCTGCTCTTGAAGTAGAGGTAGTTGACGCCGTTCACGCCGACGGCCATGTCGCCGTCGATGATGTCGTAGCCGGGGTCGAAGAAGACCTGCGGGGCGGAGACGGTGGTGAAGTCGGTGGTGTAGTTGACCATCAGGACGCCGTGACCGCTGGCGTTCACCGACGAGTAGATGATGGCGTACTGGCCGCGGCTCGCGTCCCAGAATGCCTCCGGGGCCCAGCTGTGGGTGGCCATGTCGTGCAGGTGCGGGCGGCGGTAGTTGGTGAAGGTGCGCAGGTCGGCGGAGTCCCAGACATGGATGGTCTGGCTGTTGTAGCTCCAGTCGGTGCCCTTGAGGTCGGTGGCCAGCACGATGAAGCCGCCGTTCTGCTTGCGCATGATGAACGGGTCGCGCAGGCCGCCGGCCCCGGCGGTGGGGGTGACGACGGGGTTGTTCTGGTTCAGGGGCGTCCAGTTGAGCGCGTCCGTACTGACGGCCAGGTGCAGGCCGTAGTCGGTGCCGACGCCGTTCGGTGACTCGGTGAAGTAGCCCATGACGTAGGCGGAGTCGGCGGCGTGCGCGGGCCGGGCGCCCAGGGTCAGGTCGGCGGCCACGGCCAGCGAGGTGGCCGCGGCGGCACCGAGGAGGAGTCTGCGCGAGGGCATGGGCGGAGCAGGCTTGGCGGGGGTCATCGGCTCTCCGGGCTCGTGCGGGGGCGGACGGGAGCTGGTGGACGGGCGGCGCTGCGACTCGACTCCCCTTGTTCGGCATCTCGTACCGGGTTCGGGAAATCGGTCAGACCGTAAAACCGTGTCGCGAACACGTCAATACCTTTCGCGGTCTCACGGGGCATTGACGGCCCGTTGTCCACCCCTCTAGGGTCACGGCACTTCTGCGAACAACGTTCGAAATTACGGACGTATGCCACGCGCACCACCCATGAACTCGGCTTCCCCTCCCCGCAAAGGGTGATTTCGTGTCCTCCCCCTCCCCCTCCCCCTCTTCGGGTTCGGCTGCGGCTTCGGTCTCGGCTTCGGCTGGTTCCTCGTCCCTCAGCAGGAGACGTGTCCTCCAGGCCGCCGGGGCGACGGCCGCGGCGACCGCCGCGGGTCCGCTGCTCGGCAGTTCCCCCGCCCGGGCGGCGATCTCCCCGGCCAGGCCCGACATCGGCGCCCTGGCCTTCCCCTTCGAACTCGGCCAGGTCCGGCTGACCGCGAGCCGGTGGCTGGACAACCAGCAGCGCACCGCAGCCTACCTGCGGTTCGTCGACGTCGACCGGCTGCTGTACAACTTCCGGGCCAACCACCGCCTGGCCACGAAGGGCGCCGCCGCCACCGGCGGCTGGGAGGCACCCGACTTCCCCTTCCGCAGCCATGTCCAGGGCCACTTCCTCACCGCCTGGGCGCAGTTGTACGCGGTGACCGGGGACACCGCCGCCCGCGACAAGGCCCTGTACATGGTGGCCGAGCTGGCCAAGTGCCAGGCCAACAACAGTGCCGCCGGATTCACCGCCGGGTACCTCTGCGGCTACCCCGAGTCCGACTTCACCGCCCTGGAGGCCCGGACGCTGAGCAACGGCAATGTGCCGTACTACACGGTCCACAAGACCCTCACCGGCCTGCTGGACGTGTGGCGCCATCTCGGCAGCACCCAGGCCCGCGACGTACTGCTGGCGCTGGCCGGCTGGGTCGACACCCGCACCGGCCGGCTGACCGCGGCGCAGCGACAGGCCATGCTGGGCACCGAGTTCGGCGGCATGAACGCGGTCCTCACCGACCTCTGCCAGCAGACCGGCGACCCGCGCTGGCTCACCGTCGCCCAGCGCTTCGACCACGCCGCGGTGTTCGACCCGCTGGCCGCGAACCAGGACGCCCTGGCCGGACTGCACGCCAACACCCAGGTGCCGAAGTGGATCGGGGCGATACGGGAGTACAAGGCCACCGGCACCACCCGCTACCGGGACATCGCCACCAATGCCTGGAACCACTGCGTCGGCGCGCACACCTACGCCATCGGCGGCAACAGCCAGGCCGAACACTTCCGCGCCCCGAACGCCATCGCCGGATACCTGTTGAATGACACCTGCGAGAGCTGCAACACCGTCAACATGCTGAGCCTGACCAGGGAGTTGTTCGCGCTCACCCCGGACCGGGCCGCGCTGTTCGACTTCTACGAGCAGGCCTGGCTGAACCACATGATCGGCCAGCAGAACCCGGCCGACCCGCACGGACACGTCACCTACTTCACCCCGCTCAGGCCCGGCGGCCGGCGCGGCGTCGGCCCGGCCTGGGGCGGCGGCACCTGGAGCACCGACTACACCACCTTCTGGTGCTGCCAGGGCACCGGCCTGGAGATGCACACCCGGCTGGTGGACTCCGTCTACTACCACGCCGGCACCACCCTGACCGTGAACCTGTTCGTCCCCTCGGTCCTCACCTGGACCCAGCGCGGCATCACCGTCACCCAGACCACCACCTACCCGGCGAGCGACACCACGACCCTGCGCGTCACCGGCGCGGTGGGCGGCACCTGGGCGATGCGCATCCGCATCCCCGGCTGGACCACCGGGGCCACCGTCGGTGTCAACGGCGTCGCGCAGAACATCACCACGGCCCCCGGGAGTTACGCGACCCTGACCCGGTCCTGGACCTCCGGCGACACCGTCACCGTCCGCCTGCCCATGCGCACCGTCGTCCGGCCGGCCAACGACGACCCGGACACCGTCGCCGTCACCCACGGCCCGGTTGTCCTGTCCGGGAACTACGGCGACACCGCCCTCACGTCCCTCCCCGCCCTCGACACGGCGTCGATCCGGCGGACCAGTTCCACCGCGCTCACCTTCACCGCCACCGCGAACGGCGCCACCGTGCCCCTCGGCCCGTTCCACGACGCCCACGGGCACAACTACACCGTCTACTGGAACACCGGCGACCGAACGCCCGTGCGGCTGGCCAACGCGGCCGGCGGCCTGGTGCTGGGCATCCAGGACATGTCCACCGCCGACGGCGGCCGGGCGCTGCTGTGGACCGACTCCGGCACCGCCGACCACGACTGGGAGCTGATCCCCGACGGCGACGCCCACCGCCTGCGCAACGTCCACAGCGGCAAGGTGCTCGGCGTGCTCGACATGTCCACCGCCGACGGCGCCACCGTCCTGCAGTGGACGGACAACGGCACCGCCGACCACCGCTGGCTCCTGCTCGACCAGGGTGACGGCACCTACCTGATCCGCAACGCGCACAGTGGGAAACTGCTCGCCGTCCAGGACGGTTCCACCGCGGTCGGCGCCTTCGCCGTCCAGGACGCGGACGACGGCACGGCCGACAACCGCTGGCGCCTGGTCCGGGTTCAGACGGTACGCACCCCTTCCGGGTGAACGCGCACCATTCGTGCCGACCGCCCGGCGCCGGGCTGCGAGTCTCAGGGACGACGTCCGCGACGGGCCGCTTCGGCGAACCGGCGCCGGACGTCGACTCGTCCCTGTTTCGATCAAGGAGCCCTTGTGCGTATCCGACACCTGGTGACCAGCCCGCTCGCCGCCGCGGCCCTCGCGCTCACCTCCCTGGGCGCGGTGGCCGTCACGGCGACCCCCGCGGCCGCCGACCCGTGCGGGTTCTACGAGACCAGCGCCGACGCCTTCTACCGCCACTGCACTTCGGACGGCTCCCACGTCGTCATCAAGGTCGAGGTCGCGCACGCGGCCGACTACGAACGCTGTGTCGCCCCCGGCCGGACCTGGCTGGGGTCGGCGGCCAAGATCCAGGGCGCGCACTACGTCGGCCGCACCTGCTGACGACCGGCCGCCCACGAGTCACTCGTCGCCCTCGTGGGCGGGAGGCCGAAGACGGGCGGAAGGCGGCCTTCCCTGCGGCAGGCGAGGGCCCAGGAGCCCGGCAGACAGGGGTCAGGGTCAGGGGTCAGGGGTCAGGTCCTCGGGCGTCCCGAGGCCGGTGAGGGCGCCGACCGGGTCCAGGTCCGGGGTGCCCCGGGGCCACCAGTCGTCGTCTCCCGGCTCGGACTCGTAGGCGTACCACAGGCCGGTCCGGCCCAGCCGGAGCTGGACCTGGCCGCGCGGGTGGGTGAGGCGGTTGCGCCACGGGCGGAACGCGGGCAGGTCGGCGGCGAGCAGCAGGGGGCGGGCCCGGTCGAAACGGCCGGCCGGCGGGTCCCAGGGTTCCTCCAGGACGCTGAGACCCGCCGGGCCGCCCTGCCGCCAGGCGGCCACCGCGCGCGCCAGCTCGGCCGGGTCCCGGCCGGCCGCCCGGGCCAGCGCGGAGTACAGGGCACGGCTGCCGGCGGTCAGGCCGGAACCGGGGCGGGCGGCGGCCAGCCGTACGGCGTCCTGCCACAGCGTGAACCCGTCGACCGGGTCCCGGCCCGTGGTGAGCAGGGCGTGGGCGCGGGCGGCGGCGTCGGTGGCCAGTTGGTCCAGGGCGAAGGGGTCGGGGCCGCCGGGGGCCGCCGGGTAGGCGGGCGGCTGTTCGGGGTGCGGGGGCGCGGGCAACGGCGGTGGGAGGGGCGGGCGGGCGCGCGGGGCGAGGGCCTCGGTGGCGCGGACCCCCGGCAGTCCTGCCGGGTCCTGGTCCTGGGCGGCGCGGGCCGCGCGGGCGGCGCTCAGCCGGGTCAGGGCGTCGAGCAAGTCCCGCTCGCCCCGGCCGCGCAGCAGGAGCAGCACGAACGGATCGGCGTCGAACAGCCGTGCCGTCTGGTAGCAGAGGGCGGCGGCGTGCTTGCAGGGGTGGCCGGAGTCGGGGCAGTTGCACTGCGGGTCGAGGTCCCCTGGGCCGGGCAGCAGGGGGACGCCGCAGTCGGCCAGCGAGTGCGGCAGTTCCTTGTCAAGGAGGGCGGCGATGTGCCCCGGCCGTTCGGCGGCGGTGTCGAGGAACCGTCCCCAGTCGGCGTCGTCCAGCGTGCGCAGCCGTACCTGCACGCGGTACGGCCGGGGGCGGCTGCCCTGGACGTAGGCGAGGACGAGTCCGGGTGTGACGGTGACAGCGTCGACGTGGCCCCGCTCGGCGTAGGCCCGGCCCCGCGCCAGCCGTCCGGCGTCCAGGGCGCCTTCCTCCAGCGCGGCCACCCACGCGTTGCCCCACCAGGTCTCGGCGAAGCCCTGGCCCGCCGACGGTCCCGGCGGCAACGCGGGGAAGGTGCGCCGCAGCTCGCCGTCCCGGGCGGGGGCGGCCATGGAACCGGAACGGGCACGGGAAGGGGAAGGGGCACGGGAGGAGGAAGGCGAAGGGGAGGAGGAAGGGGCAGGGGCAGGGGAATGAGGTGCGGGTCCGTCCGGGGTGTCGCGGGCGGTCGGCTCCGGGACGGCGGCCGGTGCCGTCTCCGGGACGGGGGCTGATGACGTCTCCGGGACGGCCGGGGCGGCGGAGGAACCGGTGTCGTCGGCGTCGTCGAGGGGCGGGCGGAAAGCGTTCGCCAGCAGGTCACGTACGGCACGGGCGCGGGCGTCCGCGACGGACTCCGGGTGGGAGGGGCGGCGTACGGCGGCGCGTTTGCGCGTGGGCGGCTGGGACCGGCGGGTCTCCCGGCGAGCGGCCCGCAGCGCCTCGCGCGCACCGTCCCCGGGGCGGACCCGCGCCGCGAGACCTTCGGGAGCGGTGGCCGAAGCCGCGCTCCGCACCGGGTCCGAGTCCTTGGCCGCCGTGTCGTCCTTGGTCGCCATGTCGTCCTTGGTCGCCATGTCGTCCTTGGCCGCCGCGTCGTCCTCGGCCGACGCGCGGCGCAGTGCCTCGCGGGCGGCGTCGCCGGGGCGGGGGACGACAACGGGGCCGGGGACGGAGCCGGGCGGCTGGGCCGGAACGGCGGGAGTGGGGGTGAGGGCGGGGGCGGGGGTAGCGGCTGTCGTGGGCGGTTCCTCGCGGGTCGCCGGGTCCGCCGCCCGTTCCCGGGCCGCGCGCAAGGCGCGGCGGGCCTCGTCGGCGGGACGGGGGGTCATGACGGCCTCCGCAGGGACACCAGGTCGGACAGCTCACGGTCGGTCAGTTCGGTCAGCGCCGACTCGCCGGAGCCGAGGATCGCGTCGGCCAGCGCCCGCTTGGCGGTGAGCATCTCCGCGATGCGGTCCTCCACCGTCCCCTCGGTGACCAGGCGGTGCACCTGGACCGGCTGGGTCTGGCCGATGCGGTAGGCGCGGTCGGTGGCCTGTTCCTCGACGGCCGGGTTCCACCAGCGGTCGAAGTGGACGACATGGCCGGCCCGGGTGAGGTTGAGACCGGTGCCCGCCGCCTTCAGGGACAGCACCAGGACCGGGGTGGCGCCGTCCTGGAAGCGGTCGACCATCCGCTCGCGCTCCGGCACGGGGGTGCCGCCGTGCAGCATCTCGACGGGGACCGCGCGGGCGGCGAGGTGGGCGGCGAGGAGCCGGGCCATGCCGACGTACTGGGTGAAGACCAGCACCGAGCCGTCCTCCGCGAGCACCGTGTCGAGCAGTTCGTCGAGCAGGGCCAGCTTGCCGGAGCGGGCGGCGGCGTCGCCCTGCTGCCGGTAGTCCTCCTTGGGATCCTCCTTGAGGTAGAGCGCGGGGTGGTCGCAGATCTGCTTCAGCGCGCCCAGCAGCTTCAGCACCAGCCCCCGGCGGGCGATGCCCTGCGCGGTCTCGATGACAGCCATCGACTCGCGCACCACCGCCTCGTACAGCGCCGCCTGTTCGCGGGAGAGCGGCACGGGGTGGTCCGTCTCGGTCTTCGGCGGCAGTTCGGGGACGATGCCGGGATCGGACTTGCGGCGGCGCAGGAGGAACGGCCGGACCAGGCGGGCCAGCCGGGCCACCGCCTCCTCGTCCTCGCCGGTCTCCACCGCGCGGGCGTGCCGGGCGCGGAAGGACTTCAGGGGGCCGAGCAGGCCGGGGGTGGTCCAGTCGAGCAGGGCCCACAGCTCGGAGAGGTTGTTCTCCACCGGGGTGCCGGTGAGGGCGACGCGGGCCGGGGCCGGGATGGTGCGCAGGGCCTTCGCGGTCGCGGAGTAGGGGTTCTTGACGTGCTGGGCCTCGTCGGCGACGACCATGCCCCAGGGCCGGTCGGCCAGGGTGGCCGCCGCCGAGCGCATGGTGCCGTAGGTGGTGAGCACGAATCCGCCGGCCTGCCCGGCCGGTCCGTCCGGTCCGTCCGGTCCGTGCACGCCGTCCAGGGTGCGGTCGGGGCCGTGGAAGCGGCGGACCGGGACGCCGGGGGCGAACCGGGTGATCTCCCGCTGCCAGTTGCCGAGCAGGGAGGCGGGGCAGACGACGAGGGTGGGCTCGGGGCGGGCCCGCTTGAGGTGCAGGGCGATGAGGGTGACCGTCTTGCCGAGGCCCATGTCGTCGGCGAGGCAGCCGCCGAGGCCGAGCGAGGTCATCAGGTCCAGCCAGGCCAGGCCCCTGAGCTGGTAGTCGCGGAGAGTGGCGGCGAGGCCGGGAGGCGGTGCGGCCGGGGTGAGGCCGGCGGTGAGCCGGTCGCGCAGCGCGGCCAGCGCGCCGACCGGCACGGCTTCCACCGTCTCGCCGTCGACCTCCGCGCTGCCGGTGAGCGCCACGGACAGCGCGTCGACCGGGTCGAGCAGGCCCAGGTCGCGGTTGCGGGCGCGGCGGACCAGGGCCGGGTCGACCAGCACCCAGCGGTCGCGCAGCCGCACCACCGGGCGGTGGGCCTCGGCCAGCCGGTCCATCTCGGCCTCGGTGAGCGGATCGCCGCCGAGGGCCAGCTGCCAGCCGAACCGGAGCAGGTCGGCGCTCTCGAAGAAGCCGGTGCCGTCGGTCGCCGAACCGGGCGCGGGCCGCACCACCGCCGACACGGTCAGGTCCTGGGCCAGGTCACGCGGCCAGTGCACGGCGACCCCGGCGGTGGCCAGCCGGGTGGCCGCGACGCCGAGCAGGTCGGTCAGCTCCTCCTCGGACAGGGCCAGGACGTCGGGTACGTCCTGCTCGGTGAGCCGGTCCAGCGGTGGCCAGATCCGGGCGGCGCGCCGGACCGCGAGGGCCGCGTCGACCCGGGCGCGCGGACCGAAGGCGGGGTCCGCCGCGCCCGACCACAGATCCGCCACGTCGGCCACCAGGGTGGGGTCGGCGAGGCTGTGCACCTGGACCACCGCGGCACCCGCCGCCCGCCCGGGGTCCGGGTCGCCCGGTCCGGCGGCGGTGGTCTGTGCCGCGGCGTCGAACAGGTCGAACGGCGACAGGTCCAGACGGAGTGAGATCCGCACGCCCGCGTCCATGCCGGCGGCGACCTCGGCGGCCCAGTCCCGGGCGCCGGGCAGCCGCTGGGCCGGGCGGGCGGCGAACGGCAGACCCAGCGCGTACGGCGCGGCCGGGGTGCGGGGCAGGGTGTCGGTGACGGCGTCCAGGAACGAGCGGATCAGGGCGCGCGGTTCGGGCAGCCGCAGCGGGCCCGGGCCGTCCAGCGGGACCGCGTGTCCTTCGGGCGGCAGGGCGGCGGCGACGGCCCGCAGGTGGGCGATGTCGTCCGGGTCCAGCGGGCCGGCCCGCCAGGCGTCGTGGCCGGCGGCGGTCAGGCCGGGCAGCAGCCGGCCCCGCGCGGCGAGCCGCAGCGCGTGCAGGGCGGCGGCGCCCCAGCAGGCGGTGGCCGGGTGGGCGGCCGGATCGTGCCGGGCACGCACCAGCAGGGGCAGGGCCTCCTCGACGGGGAGGGTCAGCGCGGGGACGGTCCGGCGGCGTACCCGGGTGCCGTGCGGGCGTACCACGGTCAGTCCGGCGGGCCCGGAAGACGGTGTGTCGTCGTCCGGGTCCCAGAAGGCGACGCGGCCCTCGCGCGGCAGCGGGGCGGGCAGGAAGACAGCGGCGAGCCGTACCGCGCCGGCCGACGCCGCGGCGTCCGTCGTGGACATGTCCGTCAGGCGGCCCGGCATGTCCGTCGTAGCGCCCGGCATGTCCGTCATGGCGCCCACCATGTCCGTCATACGTCCTGTCACCTCCCGTCCCGTTCGCCGGATCAGCTGTCTTCGACTTTACGGGCGGGGTCTGACAATCGGCTCCGGACGCCTGCCGGGGCCGGTCAGGGGACGGTGCGCGAGACGACGTAGACCATCGGCAGGCCCGGGTTGGCGAGGTTGACCACGATGTCCTGGGTGGGGGCCGGGTTCTTCTGGGTGTGGATCAGGCCCCACCACTGTCCGGTCCCCGCCGCGGCGAAGTCCCAGCCGGTGACCCGCTGGTCGCGGTCGCTGATGGAGATGTCGTCCCGCCGCAGGTCGGCGCGGTCGACGCCGACGCCCGCGAGGAAGGCGTCCAGTCCGGCGCCGGTGGTCTCGAACTGGACGTACAGCCGGCTCGTCTTCCAGTTGTTCGTCTCGTAGTAGGCGACCTTGCCGGCCGGGTGCGGGACCGGGATCTGGTAGAGGCGGCGCTGGAGCTTGGAGGGCCAGCCCTCGGTCAGGCCGGTCGCCGAGTACTTCTCCTCCTTGTCCCGGCCGCTGCTGCGGCTCTGTTCGGCGGAGATCAGCAGATAGCCGGCCGGCACGCCGATCAGCAGCACGATGATGAGCAGGGTGAGGGCGCGGCGGCGGATCTTGTGCCGCCGGTCCTCGCCCGGGGTGCCGGACTCGGTCCCGCGCGCGGGCTCGCTCTGGTGCGGCAGGGTCTCCGTCACAGTGCCTCCCGTTCGGTGCGGCGGGTCTGCGCGTAGCGCTCGTAGCGTTCGTGGCGCTCGACGCGGCGGCGCTTGGCGCGGCGGAAGCGGCGGGCGACCAGGCGGGCCAGGTCGGCGGCGCCGACCATGCCGGCCTCGGGGCCGAGCTGGGCGCGGACGATCCGGGCCTCGGGCCGGTAGCCGCGGCCGGTGAGCTGGCGTTTGAACGCGTCCCGGGCGGGGCCGATCAGCAGGTCGTCGGCGGCGCTGACGCCGCCGCCGATCACGAAGCAGGACGGGTCGAGGGCGGCGGCCAGGTTGGCGATGCCGACGCCGAGCCACTGGCCGATGTCCTGGAGCAGTTCGATGCACATGGCGTCGCCCTCGCGGGCCAGCTCGGTGATCATCGGGCCGGTGATGTCACCGATGCTGCCCTTGACGTGCTCGATGATCCCGTACGCCACCGGCGAGTCGGCGGCGGCCAGCTCGCGGGCCTCTCTGACCAGGGCGTTCCCGGAGCTGTACTGCTCCCAGCAGCCGCGGTTGCCGCACGGGCAGCGGTGGCCGCCGGGGACGACCTGCATGTGGCCGAACTCACCGGCGACACCGTACTTGCCGCGTTTGACCTGGCCCTCCTCCAGGATCGCGCCGCCGATGCCGGTGCCCAGGGTGATCATGACGAGGTGGTCCTCGCCGCGGCCGGCGCCGAAACGCCACTCGGCCCAGGCGGCCGTGTTGGCGTCGTTGTCGACCAGGACGGGGACGGCGAGGCGGCCGGCCAGCCGGTCGCGCAGCGGCTCGTTGCGCCAGGACAGGTGGGGGGCGAACAGGATCCGGTTGCGGTCGGCGTCGACCCAGCCGGCCGCGCCGATGCCGACGGCGTGCACGTCGTGCCGGTCGGAGAGGTCCAGGACCAGTTCGACGATGGTGTCCTCGACGACCTTGGGGCTCTTGGACTTGTCCGGGGTCTCCGCGCGGACCTTCTCCAGGATGGTGCCGTCCGCGTCGACGACGCCCGCCATCACCTTGGTGCCGCCGATGTCGATGCCCACGGTGGGCACGCGGGGGGCCGTGAGGTGGGAGCGGCGTTCCCTGGTGCCGACCGTGCGCAGCACGGTGGCTCGGCGGGAGCCGATGGGGGCGGTGAGGTCGCGGTAGGTGCTCATCGGGTGCGATTGTGCCGTACCGCCCTGGCGGGTGCCGAACGGTGCGGGTGAGGGGGGTGCCGGGCCCTCGCCGGGCCCGGGGGCGGGGGCGGGCGTGCCGGGCGGTCGCCGGGGGTGGGGCCGGGGCGGGGCGGGGGTGTTGGTCGGTCGCCGGGGCGGGGCGGAGGCCGGGCGCGGGGGTATGGGTCGGTCGCCGGGGGCGGGGATCAGGCCGAGGTGGTCCAGGCCCCGTGTTCTTCGGCGTGGGGGGCGTCGGTCGTCGTCCACTCGGTGGCGATGCGCATCGTGGTGCGGTGTGCGCAGTCGTACCGCGGCCAGCCCGGGTCACCGGTCGTGGCGAAGCGGATCCAGGTGTCGTGGGTGCGGCGGGCGAGGTCCGCGGGCGGGTGGCCGGGGCCGAGCAGCGCCGTGCGGCCGTGCAGCACGGGCAGATGGGCGACGTCGAAGACGAAGGGCAGCTCGACCGCGTGACTGGCGCCGAGCAGGCCGTCCAGGGCGGGCGAACGCCAGGCGAACTCGTAGGCGTACGTGCCTGATCCGGGGTGCGCCGCGTGGGCGTCGGCGAGGGCCCGGCTGCCCGCGCCGAACAGCGCGTCGCCCATGACGGCGGACCGCAGCTCGCCGTGGGACGCCGCGGGCCGGGCCGTACGGTACGTCGCGACGAGCCGTGCCGGGTCGGGGTGGGCGCGCGCCGCCACGTCGGCCACGTCCTCGGCGGTCGAGGTGGCGTACTGGCCGAACGGGACCAGGTAGAGGTTGCCCTCCTCGGCGTTGGTGCCGACGAGCAGGTCGACGCCGGCGCCGGCGCCGGCCGCGACCGATACGGCGGGCTGGGTGCCGAGGACCAGGCTGAACGGGCTGAGGCCGATCAGCGGGTCCAGGTCGGTGTCCGTCCGCAGGTCGATGCCGGCCAGCCGGGACGCGGCCTCGACCAGGCGTTCGTCGGAGAGGTCCGCGAAGGCGTCGGCGTGCGGGGCGACGCCCAGGGCCTCGGCCGCGGCCCCGGTCACCCGGGCGGCCTGCTCGGGGGTGAACGCGCCCAGTCCGCTGCCGCTCTGCACGATCGCCCGGCGGAAGAGACCCGCGGCCGCCGGGTCGGCCAGGGTGCCGGCGACGACGGTCGCGCCGGCGGACTGGCCGAAAAGGGTGACGTTCCCGGGGTCACCGCCGAACGCGGCGATGTTCTCCTGGACCCAGTGCAGCGCGGCCAGTACGTCGAGCAGGCCGCGGTTGGCGGGCGCGCCGGGGAGGTCGAGGAAGCCGGCGACGCCGAGCCGGTAGTTGAGCGTGACGAGGACCACGCCGTCGCGGGCGAAGGCGGTGCCGTCGAACAGCGCGGACCGCGTCGATCCGGCGACGAACGCGCCGCCGTGCACGAACACCATGACGGGCAGGCCGCCGTCGGCTGTCTCGGGTGCCCAGACGTTGACGGTGAGGTAGTCCTCGCCCTTGGCCCAGCCGGTGCCGAAGTACGGGGACATGTCCACGCTGCCGAGCCGGCGTTCGGACTGCGGCGCGTTGGGGCCGGGCACGGTGGCGTCCCGTACGCCGTCCCAGGGGGCGTGCGGCCGGGGCGGCGCGAACCGGGCGGCGCCGCGGGGCGGGGCGGCGTAGGGGATGTTCCGGAAGGCGACGGTGCCGTCCTGGCGCAGGCCGCGGACGGCGCCCCGCGCGGTGGTCACTACCGGGGCGGTGGGCACTGCGGGGGCGGTGGGCACTGCGGGGGCGGGGTGGTGGCGCACGGTGGTGCCTTTCGGTGCGGGTGCTGGGTTCGGGTGCTGGACGCCGGTGCTGGATGCCAGGGCTGGTTCGGGTGCTGGGTTCGGCCGCGAGCGTAGGGCGGGGGCCGGTCGCTGCGGTATCGGTCACGTGACCGCAGTCGGGCGTCCGGCCCCGTACCGGCGCTTGTAGCCTGGACGGCTGCGGCGGGCGAACCCGCCGCGGAGCCACAGTGTCTGGAGAGTCCGTGGACGTGCACCCAGGTGGCCCGGACGGGGCCGCCGGATCCGGGCAGGGTGCGGAAGAGCCGCTCGTCGGCCGGGACGCCGAGTCGGCGCGGCTGTTCCGCGCGGTGGACCTGGCATCGGCGTCGACGTCGGTTTCGGCGTCGGCGGAGTCGGTGGTGGTGGTCGCCGGTGAGCCGGGCATGGGCCGGAGCGCGCTGCTGGAGCACGTGGCGCGGCGGGCGGCGGCCGGCGGTGCCCGGGTGCTGCGGGCGGTGGGCAGCGAGTCGGAGTCGGGGCTGGCGTTCGCCGCGCTGCACCAGGTGCTGCGGCCGGTGCGGCACGAGGTGGACGGTCTGCCGGGCGCACAGCGCGCGGCGGTGCGGGCCGCCTTCGGGATGGGGCCGGATACGGGGGTGCGGGCGAGTGCGGCCGGTCCCCTGACGTCCGCCTCCGCAACGGCGCCCGCCCCCCGCCGCCGGACGGGCTCGCCCGACCCCATGCTGCTCGGGCTCGGCGTGCTGGGTCTGCTGTCGGCGCCGGGTGGCCGGCGGCCCGTGCTCGTCGTGCTGGACGACGCCCACTGGTTCGACCGTGCCTCCCTGGAGGTACTGGCCTTCGCCGCCCGGCGGCTGGACGGCGAACCGGTCACCATGCTGGTGGCCGTCCGCGCGGGTGAGCAGCTGCCGGGGTTCGACGGGACCGTGCCGGCGCTCACCCTGGGGCCGCTGGACCGGACCGCCGCCGGCCGGCTGCTGGACCGGCGGCCGGACGGCCCGGCCGGCCGCACCAGGACGCGGATTCTCGACGAGGCCGACGGCAATCCCCAGGCCCTGGTGGAGTTCGCGCGGGCCGCCGCCGTACGGGAGACGGCCGCCGGGCCGCCGTTCGCGGGGCCGCTCCCGCTCACCGACCGCGCGGCGCGGATGCTCGCCGCCCGGCTGAACGGCCTGCCGGTCGCCACCACCCGCGCCCTGCTGCTCCTGTCCGCCCTGGACGCCCCGGACCCGACGTCATCCCTCCCGGCGTCCCCGCTCCCCCCGACCGCCCTCCTACCGACCGCTCTCCTACCGGCAGCCCTCCTACCGGCAGCCCTGCCGTCGACCGGGCTGTCGCCGACCGCCGACTCCCGGGCCACCGGCGGCCCGCGGATCACCGGCCTTCCCCCGGCCGCCCTCCCACCGGCCGGACTGCCGACCACCGCCTCCCAGGCCGCCCTCCCACCGGCCACCGCCTCTCAGAGCCCCCTGCCGGCAACCGCCCTCCCCCAGCCCGCCACCAACCCCGCACCGGCCGAGCTCCCCGCCCCGGAAGACGAGCCATGGCTGCCCGCCGAGCAGGCCGGGCTGATCCGACGGACCGGCGATGACGTGCGGTTCCGTCATCCGCTGGTCCGGTCGGCCGTGTATCACTCCGCTGCTCCGAGCGCCCGGCGCGAGGCTCATCTCACGCTGGCCGGGCTGCTCCGCGACGAACCGGACCGGCGCGCCCGGCACCTCGCCGCCGCGGCGACGGGCCCGGACGCGGCCGTCTCGGCGGAGCTGGAGCGCAGCGCCGGCCGGGCCCGCCGGCGCGGCGGCCACGCGGCGGCGGCCGAGGCCCTGCGCCGCGCCGCCGAACTGGCGCCACGGCGTGCGGACAGTGCCCGGCTCCTGGTCGAGGCCGCCGGCGCGGCCGTGTTCACCGGGGATCTGCCCTGGGTCGAGGAACTGACCGCGGCGGCACGCGCGCGTACCGACGACAGCGCGCTGCTGGCCCGCGCCTCCGCGCAGGCCGGCCGGCTGGCAGCCCTGACCGTACGGCACTCCGCGGTCTTCCCGCGGCTGGCCGACGCGGCCGAGGCGATGGCCGTCACCCGGCCCGGCGCCGCGCTGGACCTGCTGGCCGACGCCGCGGTGGTCCGCTACTACTCCGGGCGGGACGACCACCGCCGACGCGTCCAGGACATCCTGCGACGCCTCCCGGCAGACCCCCGGATCACGCACGCGGGCCCGCCCGTCTGGATACGTACCGTGGCGGACCCCTTCGACGGCCGGGACGCGCTCGTCTCCCTGCTGCCCGCGCTGACGACGTGGGCGGGAGCCGCGC
This sequence comes from Streptomyces sp. NPDC023723, assembly GCF_040639815.1. Taxonomy (NCBI): domain Bacteria; kingdom Bacillati; phylum Actinomycetota; class Actinomycetes; order Kitasatosporales; family Streptomycetaceae; genus Streptomyces; species Streptomyces sp. NPDC023723. The sequence continues at coordinate 44,356 of NZ_JBFAAP010000033.1, read as the reverse complement.
CGGAGCGGCTCACCATGGTCGGGATCATGGCCTGGCTGCTGGACGAGACCCCGCGGGCGGTGCGTGCCTTCGACGAGGCCTTCGACCGCTGGGAGGTGCAGGGCGCGCTGCCGGAGGGGCTGGGCGGCGCGATCGCCTGGGCCTATGTGGAGCGCGGGAGGTGGGAACAGGCGCTCGCGGCCTGCGCCCGTACCACCGTGGTCGGCCGGGCGGCCGGTCTGGACCACGCCGTGGCCTGCGCGGCGGCCGTGTCGGCCACCGTGCTGGCCTTCCAGGGGGACGTCGCGGCGGCCCGGGCCCGGGCCGGTGCGGCGCTCGCCGCGATCGATCCGCTGGAGAGCCGCTCGGTCGCCGTCTTCGCGCGCCGCGCGCTCGGTGCGGCGGCGGTCGCGGAGGGGGCGTACGAGACGGCGTACGAGCAGTTCCGCATGGTCTTCGACGCGGACGGGGCGCCGGTGCACTACCACGCGTCCTACCCGGCCGTCGCGGAGCTGGCCGCCGCCGCGGTGCGCTGCGGCCGGCGCGAGGAGGCCGTCCAGGTCGTGGAGCGGACCGCGCGCGCCCTGGGCGACGACGCCTCGCCCAGGCTGCGGGCGCTGCTCAGCCGGGCCCGTGGCCTGCTGGCCGACCCCGGGGACCCGGCGGGCGCCGAGCCGCACTTCCGAGCCGCCCTGGCGGACCCGGTACTGGCGCACTGGCCCTTCGAGCGGGCCCAGACCCTGCTCGAACTGGCCGAGTGGCTGCGGCGGCGCCGGCGGATCGCCGAGGCGCGCGGGCCGCTCGCCGAGGCCCTGGAGGTCTTCCGCCGGCTGGGCGCCGAGCCGTGGGCCGCGCGGGCCCGGGCCGAGGCACGCGCCGCCGGTCTCGACACCACGGACGCGGCCACGGGCGCGGGCCCGGCCACGGGCACGAGCGCCGCCGCCGACGCGCTCGCCGGGCTGTCCCCGCAGCAGCGGGAGATCGTCGAGCTGGCCGCGCGGGGGCTGACCAACCGCGAGATCGGCGAGAAACTGTTCCTCTCCCCGCGTACGGTCGGCTCGCACCTCTACCGCAGCTTTCCCAAGCTGGGCGTCACCGCCCGGTCCCAGCTGCGCGACCTCCTGGAGGGCCCGCTCCGGGACCGGGACTAGGACCGGCGCTAGGACGAGGGCTATGACCGGGGCTAACGCCGTCGCAGCTCGTGGCGGAGGTCGTCCAGTTCGTTGCCGCCGGCCATCTGCCGGGTCAGCTCGTCCAGGGTGATCTCGTCGCGGGTGTGGTTGCCGACCATGGTGCCGCGCTTCAGGAGTACGAAACGGTCGCCCACCAGGTAGGCGTGGTGCGGGTTGTGGGTGATGAAGACGACGGCCAGCCCCTGGTCGCGGGCGGCGGCGACGTACTTCAGTACCACCCCGGACTGCTTGACGCCCAGCGCCGCGGTCGGCTCGTCCAGGACCAGCACCTTGGCGCCGAAGTACACCGCGCGGGCGATCGCCACGCACTGGCGCTCGCCGCCGGAGAGGGTGCCGATGGGCTGGTCGACGTCGCGCAGGTCGATGCCCATGCGGAGCAGTTCCGCGCGGGTGGTGCGGCGCATGAGGTCGACGTCCATCCGCTTGAACGGGGCGACGCCCTTGCGCGGCTCGGAGCCGAGGAAGAAGTTGCGCCACACCGGCATCAGCGGGACGACGGCCAGGTCCTGGTAGACGGTGGCGATACCGCGGTCCAGGGCGTCGCGCGGCGAGGAGAGCCGGGTCTCCTCGCCGTCCAGGGTGAGGGAGCCGCCGTCGTGCTGGTGGAGGCCCGCGATGATCTTGATGAGGGTGGACTTGCCGGCCCCGTTGTCGCCGAGCACACAGGTGATCTCACCGGCGTGCGCCGCCAGGGACACCCCTTCCAGGGCCCGGACATTGCCGTACTGCTTGCTGACGCCGGACAGCTCCACCAGCGCGGTACGGGTGTCGGTGGGCTGAGTCGTCACTTGGTGGCCTCCGCGCGCTTGCGGACCCAGGCGTTGAGCAGGGTCGCGAGGAGCAGCATCGCTCCGAGGAAGAACTTGAACCAGTCGGGGTTCCACTCGGCGAAGACGATGCCCTTGCTGGTCATGCCGAAGATCAGGGCGCCGACCGCCGAGCCGACCGCGCTGCCGTAGCCGCCGGTGATCAGACAGCCGCCGATGACGGCCGCGATGATGTAGATCAGCTCGTTGCCGACGCCCTCGCCGGACTGCACGACGTCGTACGAGAAGAGCAGGTGCTGGCCGGAGATCCAGGCGCCGAGGGCGACCCCCATGTAGAGGCCGATCCTGGTCTTCGTCACCGGGACGCCCACCGCGCGGGCGGCGTCCTGGTTGCCGCCGACCGCGAAGATCCAGTTGCCGGCGCGGGTGCGCAGCAGGATCCAGCTCGCCAGCGCGACCAGCGCGAGCCACCACAGGATGGTCACCTTGAAGCCGACGCCGCCGATGGTGATCGTGGAGGCGAAGACGTCCTTGGCGGCGGCGAAGCCCTCCATGTCGGCGATGGACTTGGTGGAGACGGTGTCGTCGATCAGCTTGGTGAAGCCGAGGTTCATGCCGATCAGCATCAGGTAGGTGCCCAGCGTGATGATGAAGCTGGGCAGCTTGGTGCGGCTGAGCATGAAGCCGTTGAAGGCGCCGATGGCGAGGGTGACCAGCAGGGACACACCGACGCCGACCCAGACGTTGGCGGTCATCTGGTAGCTGAACATCGACGACAGCAGGGCGGAGGAGGTCACCATGACGCCCGCCGACAGGTCGAACTCGCCGCCGATCATCAGCAGCGCGACCGGTACGGCCATGATGCCGATGGTGGAGGAGGCGTACAGGACCGTGCTGAGGCTGGCGGCGTGCAGGAAGCTGTCGGCGACCAGGGCGAAGAAGACGAAGACGGCGATCGCGCCGACGACCGAGCCCAGCTCGGGACGGCCGAGGAGCTTCCGCAGCGGAGAGGTCCGCAGAATCCTTTCGTCAGTGACCGGGGCGTCGGCGGCGCTCATCGGGTGCCCCGCTCCGTGTAGTCGGCCAGCGCGTCGGCGTCGTCCTTGGTGATGATCTGCGGCCCGGTGAGCACCGGCTGCCCGCCGCCGAGGACGTCGGCGTTGTACCGGTAGAGCCACAGCAGGTCGACCGCCTCGTAGCCCTGGAGGTAGGGCTGCTGGTCGACGGCGAAGCCGAGGGTGCCGTCCTTCAGGCCGGCCGCCACCTTGGCGTTCAGGTCGAAGGTGTCGATCTCGGCCTTGCTGTTCGCGCCCTGCTTGGCCTTGACGGCGGTGTCCGCGTACGGCGCCCCCAGCGTGACCACCGTGTCGACGCTCTTGTCGGTCTGGAGCTTGGCCTCGAGGGCGGACTGCACGTCCGGCATGCTGGTGCCGGTGACGTAGAGCCGCTGGAGCTTGCCGTCGAAGGTCTTCGCCACGCCGTCGCAGCGCTGCTCGTGGCCGACGTTGCCCTGCTCGTGCAGGACGCAGACGGCGCTCTTGCGGCCCCGTTCGTTCAGTTCCTCGCCGACCGCCTCGCCGGCGATCGTCTCGTCCTGCCCGATGTGGGTGAGCGCGCCGAACTCCTTGGACTCGGCCGAGCCGGAGTTGACGGTGACCACCGGAATGCCGGCCTTCACCGCGCGGGCGACCGCGGCCTTCATCGCGTCCGGCTTGGCCAGCGTGACGATGATCCCGTCGACCTTCTTGTCCACGGCTGCGTCCACCAGCTGCGCCTGCTGCTGGGCCTCGTCGTCGTGGGAATACAGGAAGTTGATGTTGTCCTTGACGGCGGCCTGCTCGGCGCCGCTCTGGACGATGTCCCAGAAGGTGTCGCCGTCGCCCGAGTGGGTGATCATCGCGACGGTCCAGCGGGGGGTGTTCACCGCCGCCTTCCCCTGGGCCGCGGCGGCCTTGCGGGCGTCCTCGGCGCGCTTGCCGCCGGTGCTGCTGCATGCGACGAGGGAGAGTGACAATGCCCCTGCCAGCGCGATGCCTGTCCAGGTCCGAAACCGTGCCACGAGGCGGTGCCCTTCTTGCTCTGTGCTGTCTTGCTGCGTGCGGTCGTGGTTCTGTCGTGGTTCTGTCCTACGCGAGGGCCAGTGCGCCCACCAACCCAAACGCCCTATTGTCGGGCATGGGTGTCGGGCGCGACACGCCGGGGGCATATGCCGGACTTCAGAACCGACCTCAGGACCGCACCAGGAGCTGGAACTCGAACGAGTAACGGGACGGCCGGTAGGTGTGGGTGCCGTACTCGACCGCGCGGCCGGTGTCGTCGTACGTGGCGCGCCGCATGGTGAGCAGCGGGGCGCCCTCGGCCTCGTCGAGCCGCGCGGCCTCGGCGGCGGTGGCGGCGCGGGCGCCGATGGACTGGCGGGCGCTGTGCAGGGTGATGCCGGCGCCGCGCATCAGGCGGTACAGGCCGGTGCTCTCCAGGGGGCCGGTGGCCAGGTCGAGGAGGCCGGGCGGCAGGTAGTTGCACAGGTACGCCATCGGCTCGCCGTGGGTCAGGCGCAGCCGCTCGATGTGGTGCACCTCGTCGCCCTCGGCCACCCCGAGCGCGGCGGCGACCTCGGCGGTCGCCGGGACGACGTCGTTGACCAGGACCTGGGTGCCGGGGCGCTGTCCTGCCGCCGCCAGGTCGTCGTAGAGGCTGCTCAGCTCCAGGGGGCGCTTGACCTGGCTGTGGACGACCTGGGTGCCGACGCCGCGGCGGCGTACCAGGAGGCCCTTGTCGACCAGCGACTGGATGGCCTGGCGGACCGTGGGCCGGGACAGGCCGAGCCGGGCGGCCAGTTCGATCTCGTTGCCCAGCAGGCTGCCCGGCGTGAGGACGCCCTGCTCGATGGCCGCCTCCAGTTGCTGCGACAGCTGGAAGTACAGCGGCACCGGACTGGTCCGGTCCACGCCGAGGTCTGGCGTCGCGGGCGGGTCGACTTCTGGTTTCGGCACGTGGCGAGCGTAGCTCTGCGCGTTGTTGACGGGAAGTTGCGCAGTCCGGTTGTCAGGACATGGCGGCGCCTGTGGCCCGAAGGTCTCGGCCCGAAGGTCTCGCCCCGCGGCCAATGTGGGTGGGGGGTCCGCGGGGCGAGGGTCTGCGGGCGCGGTGATCAGCAGGCGTAGTCGACCAGGTCGAAGGAGACGTAGTGGTCGGCGGTGTAGTAGTCCTCCTGGTACTCGTCACCGGTGACGATGCGGCGGGCACCGCGGGTGGACGAGCCGGGGGTGATCACCGTGTACTCGTGGTAGTAACCGCTGGACTGGCTGGGCAGGATGCCCTCGCGGTTCTGGAAGACGGTCCCGTCCTGGGAGTACGGGTAGGGGCCGCCCTGCTCGATCAGGTCGAGGGTGTCGTGCGCCTGGGACGGCAGGTCGCTGTAGCAGATGCTGCCGACCGCCGCGGGGGCGGCGGTGGCAGTGGTCGCGGAGACGGTGCCGCCCACGAGCAGGGCGGTCAGGGCAGCGGCGGCCGCGCCGATGCGGGCGGCGTGTGGGGGAAATCGCATGCCCCTATGATGACGCGCGTAGATGATGGCATGTCAATGACAAGGAGAAGATTTCCCCCGTCCCGCCCGATGAGTTTTCACCCGGTTAACCCACGGCTTTCCGACCCGCCCGGCCCGACCGGACCATCCGGCTCGCCCGGACCACTCGATCCCCTCCCCGATTCCCCGGCGCGCCGCGCCTCAGCGCCAGTCGCCGGTCGCCCAGGCCAGCAGGCGGGGGCGGGGTTCGCCGTCGCAGTCCGCCCCCACGGCCTCCGCCCTGACGATGTCGCTGGTGAAGAACTGTTCGGCGGTCCAGGCCAGGGTGTCGGCGGCGGCGCCCGGCTCCCCGAACGACGCGGGCGCGTCGGCCGTGACCGGCGGTTCGTAGGGCTCGCAGCCGACCCCTTCGAGCGGCTGGCCGAGATACCAGCCGCCGACGAAGACGGCGTACAGCACGGCAAGTGCGCCCAGGCGGCGCGGAGTTATCCAGGCAGACACCCGCGCAGTTTCGCACAGGCGTCCGACAGCCGCGTCAGTCATTCTCCGGCAGTTCGTACGTGCCGTACTCGGGGCGTCCCGCCGGCTCGTACGACTGGATGCTCACGCCCTTCGCGGTGACCCGGCCGCCGGTGTGCCGGAAGGCGGTCGGCACGGAGCCCGCCTCGAACAGCCGGCGGCCGGCGCCCAGGACCACCGGGTAGGTCAGCAGGTGGACGGTGTCGACGAGGCCGAGCGCGAGCAGGGAGCGGGCGAGGACACCGCTGCCGTGCGTCAGGAGCTCGCCGTCGGTGCGTTCCTTTGCGGCGGTGACCTCCTTGGCGAGGTCGGCGCCGAGCACGGTGGTGCCGGTCCAGCCGGGGTCGGTGAGGGTGGTGGAGGCGACGTACCTCGGCAGGTTGTTCAGCTTCGAGGCGACCGGGTCGGCGGGGTCGGTGACCTTCGGCCAGTATCCGGCGAAGATGTCGTAGGTACGGCGGCCCAGCAGGAAGGCGCCGACCCGGTCGTAGAGGCCGAGGATGAAGCGGCCGGAGTCCTCGTCGTCGTAGGGGACGGTCCAGCCGCCGTGGGCGAAGCCGTCGCGGGTGTCCTCCTTGGGGCCGCCGGGCCCCTGGTAGACGCCGTCGAGGGTGACGAAGGTGGTGAGGACGAGCTTGCCCATGACGGGTGCCTGCCTTTCGTGCGCGTCCCGCGCGTCTGGCACGGAGGGTCCGCTGTCATCAGGGCAGACCCCGCCGGCACCCGGAACTCATCGCGGCACGGGGACCTGTCTCATCCGGCGCGTGGGACCTGTCTCATCCGGCGTGGGTGGAGCGCTGCCCGCCCGCCGGTCGGGCCCTGCCGGTCGCCGCCCCGGGTCCTCCTCAGGGCCGCGACAGGCAGACGGCGGCTGTCCGCCGGACGGGCCGGACAGACAGCCGCGCGTCTCCCGGGTCAGCCGCCCAGTTCCTGGTGGCGGGCGGCCAGCCGGGCCGCGCCGTCCGCGGTGAGGGCGCCGAACAGCCGCAGCCGGGAGATGCCGCCGTCCGGGTGGATGTCCACGCGCGCGTGCGTGCCCACGGCCTCCTCGGGGAGGACGAAGCGGTGGTTCGTGTCGGGCTGGAGGCGGGTGCGGGGCAGGATCTCGCGCCACTCGCCGTCCACGCCGTCCTTGACCGACACGGAGGCCCAGCCGGCCGAGTTGCCCTTCAGGTACGCCGTGTCGATCTCCACCGCGCGGACGCCGGAGTGCTCGGCCAGCCGGTACGAGATCCAGTCGTGGCCCCGGTCGCGGCGGCGCCGGGTCTCCCAGCCGTCGTCCATCTTGCGCGAGCGGCCCGGCTGGATGGTGTTGGTGGCCGGCGAGTAGAAGCGGTCCGAGGCGTCCTCCACCCGGCCGCCGTTCTCCAGGGCGACCACGTCGAAGGTGCCGAGCGCGGCGAGCCACGCCGGGTCCGGGACCACCTCGCCGTGCACCCGCAGCCGGGCGATGCCCCCGTCGGGGTGCTGCTTGACCCGCAGGTGGGTGAAGCACTGCTCGACGTCGACCGCGAAGCCGTTGGCCGCGTGGCCGCCGACCTCGGTACGCGGCACCAGCGTCGTCCACTTCACGTCCTCGGCGAGGAGTTCCTCCGGGGACGGGGAGCCCGGCAGCGAGGTGCCCTCCACCGACACCGCCTGCGGGTAGTTGCCGCGGAAGTGCGCGGTGTCGACGACGATGCCGCGGATCACGCCGGGCGCGCCGAGCCGGACCAGCGCCCAGTCGTGGTCCTCGTCGGCGGGCCAGGGGTGGTCCGCCGAGACACCCCGGCGGCGGCGGGTCTCCCAGCCGTCCATGATCTTGCCCTTGTGGCCAAAGTGCTCGGGGTCGAACTCGGCCCGCTCGGGCACCAGCAGGTTCTCCCGCTGGGCGAAGAACTCGTCGTTGGCCGCGACGACACCGGCGCCGAGCCGCCGGTCGGCGAGGTTGGCGTGCTGGGTGAAGGGGAAGTCGGCGGTGCGGTAGTCCGCGTACGGGTCACCGCCTCCGTAGGGGTTCGCGTCGCCGGTGAACATCGAGGTCGCCGTCACGGTGATCAGTTCTGCCTTTCGGTCGTCGGGCACGGTCGGGAGAGGGTCAGGGGGTGCGGACGAGGAGCCGCCCCCGCGGTTCGCTGAACGCGCCCTCGTGCAGCACCCGCTGTCCGCGCAGCCAGGTGGACTTCACGACGCCGTACAGGGTCCGGCCGGCGTACGCGGTGACGCGGTTGCGGTGCTGGAGGGCGGCCGGGTCGACGGTGAACGTCTCGTCGGGGGCGAGGACCGCGAAGTCGGCGTCGCGGCCCGCCGCGACGGCGCCCTTCCCGGTCAGCCCGGCCAGCGCGGCGGTCCGCGCGGACATCCAGCGGACGACGTCCTCGATCGAGTGGCCGCGGGCACGGGCGGCGGTCCACATGGCCGGCAGGCTGAGCTGGAGGCCGGAGATGCCGCCCCAGGCGGTGGCGAAGTCGTCGGTCTTGAGGTCGGCGGTGGACGGCGAATGGTCGGTGACGACGCAGTCGATGGTGCCGTCCGCCAGCGCCTGCCACAGCAGATCCTGGTTGGCGGCCTCGCGGATGGGCGGGCAGCACTTGAACTCGCTGGCACCGTCCGGGACTTCCTCGGCGGTGAGGGTGAGGTAGTGCGGGCAGGTCTCGACAGTGAGGCGGACGCCCTCGGCGCGGGCCGCGGCGATCAGCGGCAGGGCGTCGCCGGAGGACAGGTGCAGGACGTGCACGCGGGCGTCGAACCGTTTCGCCTGGGCGACGAGGGCCGCGATGGCGGTGTTCTCGGCGTCGCGCGGGCGGCTGGCGAGGAAGTGCCGGTAGTGCGGGCCGCCCTGCTGCGGGGCGGCGGCGAGGTGCCGCGGGTCCTCGGCGTGCACGATCAGCAGGCCGTCGAAGGAGGCGATCTCGGCCAGCGAACGGGCGAGCTGGCCCTGGTCGAGGTGCGGGAACTCGTCCACGCCGGACGGGGACAGGAACGCCTTGAAGCCGAAGACACCGGCCTCGTGCAGCGGGCGCAGGTCCTTCACGTTGTCGGGCAGCGCGCCGCCCCAGAAGCCGACGTCGATGTGCGCCTTGTCGGCGGCCACCCGGCGCTTGACGTCTAGGTGCTCGACGGTGGTGGTGGGCGGCAGGGAGTTGAGCGGCATGTCGACGAGGGTGGTGATGCCGCCGGCCGCGGCGGCCCGGGTGGCGGTCCAGAAGCCCTCCCACTCGGTACGGCCGGGGTCGTTGACGTGCACGTGGGTGTCGACCAGGCCGGGCAGCACGACGTGGTCACCGACGTCCTCCAGGCGGGCACCCGGCGGGACGGGGGTGTCGTACGGCCGGACGGCCGTGATGGTCTCCCCGGTCACCTCGATCGACGCGGGGCGGGTGCCCTCGGGAGTGACGACCCGCGTGGAGCGCAGCACCAGCTCAGCTTCGGACACCCGAACCCCTCTCGGCGTACACGGTTTACCACCACGTAACGGACTTCAACGTTCTGTTGAAGGAGCTTCTCCCCAGGGTCCGCCCGCCGTCAAGGGGCACCCAATGGCACCCGATGACACCTGATGACACCTGATGAGACCCGATGACCTCGGCCGCCCCCTGGACGTTTCCACAAAGTGGAATTAGTATTTCGACAGACAGAACGTAGCTATGCACAAGCAGGGAGTCAACCGGCCGCCGGGTAGGCTTCTGCCCTCCCGTCCGCCCCGAAAGGAACGCGCCGTGCCGACGTCCAGCGCCAGCACCACCGACTCCGCCAAATCCTCCGCGAGCGGCGGCGTCCAGTCCCTGGAGCGCGCCTTCGACCTGCTCGAACGGATGGCGGACGCGGGCGGCGAGGTCGGCCTGAGCGAGCTGTCCGCGAGCAGCGGCCTGCCGCTGCCCACCATCCACCGCCTGATGCGCACGCTGGTCGCCTGCGGCTACGTCCGTCAACAGCCCAACCGCCGCTACGCGCTCGGCCCCCGGCTGATCCGCCTCGGCGAGTCGGCGTCCCGGCTGCTGGGCACCTGGGCGCGGCCGCATCTGGCCCGCCTGGTCGAGGAGACCGGCGAGACGGCCAACATGGCGCTGCTCGACGGGGACGAGATCGTCTACGTGGCGCAGGTGCCGTCCAAGCACTCGATGCGGATGTTCACCGAGGTGGGCCGCCGGGTGCTGCCGCACTCCACCGGCGTGGGCAAGGCGCTGCTCGCCGCTTTCCCGCCGCAGGAGGTGCGGGCGCTGCTGGCCCGCACCGGGATGCCCGCCGCCACCGACAAGACGATCACCACGCCGGACGGCTTCCTGGCGGCGCTGGAGGAGGTGCGGCGGCAGGGGTACGCGATCGACGACAACGAGCAGGAGATCGGCGTGCGCTGTCTGGCCGTCCCGGTGCCCGACTCCCCCACCGCCGCGGCCATCTCGATCTCCGGCCCGGCCGGCCGCGTCACCGAGGCCGCGACCGCCACGATCGTGCCGGTGCTGCGGCAGGTGGCGGCGGAGCTGTCCGAGACCCTGCTCGCCTCGGGCGGCGGCTCGGCGGCCTGAGGGGCCCTCAGGAGCGCGCCGACCCGACAAGACCTCAGGAGCGCGGCGGCTCCCCGAAGAGCTCCACCGCGTGCCGGACCTCCGTCAGGCCCGCCGACAGGGCGCTGACCGAGCCGATCGCGCCGGCCAGCAGCAGGAGAGAGTGACGCAGCCGCGGCACCTCCGGCACACCGGCGGCCGCCATCGCGGCGAGCGTGGCCAACTCGTCCTCGGCGACGCCCCGGTCGGGGAACTCCGTAGGCAGCGCGGCGAGCCGCCGGCGCAGCCCGGCCACCGCGGTCCGCAACTCCTTGACCCGCACGTCCTCGTCACCGTCGGCCACTCGTTTCTGCCCCACGCCACGCAACACGGCCCCTCCCCCTCGCACCCCGTCGTGCGCCCTCGCTCGTTCCGTTCCCCCGGCCCCCGGTGGCGCTGGTCGGGCGCACAGGGACGCGGGTCAGTAAACGCCACCCGGTACGCCCGCGCCACAGCGGGGGCTGAAATTAAGCGCCCCGAAACCCGGTGCTCCCCGGGGCGTCGTTCACGAACTCCGGTATGCAGGACCCATGACGGAGTACGGAGACCAGGTCACCGGCCTGCTGCTGGCGGCGGGCGGCGGGCGACGACTGGGCGGACGCCCCAAGGCACTGCTGGAACACCGCGGCCGGACGCTGGCCGAGCACGCGGTGCGCGCCCTGCGTGCGAGCGGCTGCGCCCGCGTGCACGTGGTTGTGGGGGCGCGGGCGGACACCGTACGCGCCCGGGCGGCTCTGGACGAATGGGATGGACCGGATGGACCGGACGGACCGGATGGAATGGACGGACTGGACGGACGAGACGAGTGTGTCCTGGTGGACAACCCGGACTGGGAGCGCGGCATGGGCACTTCGCTGCGCGCCGGACTGGACTCCCTGGCCGGTACGGGGGCACGGGCCGCGCTGGTCTGCCTGGTGGACCAGCCCGGTATCGGCGCCGCCGCGATGGCCCGGGTCCGCGCCGCCTTCCGGGACGAGACGTCCCTGGTCTCGGCCGCCTACGACGGCGTACGCGGGCATCCCGTGCTGCTCGGCGCGGCACACTGGGCGGGTGTCACCGCGACTGCCACCGGGGACCGGGGGGCACGCGCCTATCTGAAGGAGCACGCGGGGCAGCTCACGCTCGTCGAGTGCGCGGACGTGGCACAGCCCTACGACATCGACACCGAGGCGGACCTCGGCCACCTTGAGTGAGAAGAGACCGCCCTGGGTGAACCAGGCGGTATCTCGACATCAACAAAACATTGAACTTCCACCATGAGGAAACTACTATCCATTCACGCCACCCCACGCTCAGAAGTGCCTGTGAAGGAAGTGACAGCTCATGTCCGCACCAGCGCCGTCCCCGCTGGCCATCGTCGACGCCGAGCCCCTGCCCCGGCAGGAGGAGGTGCTCACCGACGCGGCGCTCGCCTTCGTGGCCGAGCTGCACCGGCGGTTCACGCCCCGGCGTGACGAGCTCCTCGCCCGCCGCGCGGAGCGCCGCGCCGAGATCGCCCGCACCGTCACCCTCGACTTCCTGCCCGAGACGGCCGCGATCCGCGCGGACGACTCCTGGCAGGTGGCCCCGGCCCCGGCCGCGCTGAACGACCGCCGGGTCGAGATCACCGGCCCCACCGACCGCAAGATGACCATCAACGCGCTGAACTCCGGCGCCAAGGTCTGGCTCGCCGACTTCGAGGACGCCTCCGCGCCCACCTGGGAGAACGTCGTCCTCGGCCAGCTCAACCTGATCGACGCCTACACCCGGAACATTGACTTCACGGACGCGAAGTCGGGCAAGTCCTACGCCCTGAAGGCCGACGCGGAGCTCGCCACGGTCGTCATGCGCCCGCGCGGCTGGCACCTGGACGAGCGCCACCTCCGGCTCGACGGCAGCCCGGTGCCCGGCGCCCTGGTCGACTTCGGCCTGTACTTCTTCCACAACGCCCAGCGCCTGCTGGACCAGGGCAAGGGCCCGTACTTCTACCTCCCGAAGACGGAGTCGCACCTGGAGGCCCGGCTCTGGAACGAGGTCTTCGTCTTCGCCCAGGACTACGTCGGTGTCCCGCAGGGCTCCGTCCGGGCCACCGTCCTGATCGAGACGATCACGGCCGCGTACGAGATGGAGGAGATCCTCTACGAACTGCGCGAGCACGCCTCCGGCCTGAACGCGGGCCGCTGGGACTACCTGTTCTCGATCGTGAAGAACTTCCGCGACGGCGGCGCGAAGTTCGTGCTGCCGGACCGCAACGCGGTGACGATGACGGCGCCCTTCATGCGGGCATACACCGAACTCCTCGTCCGCACCTGCCACAAGCGCGGCGCGCACGCGATCGGCGGCATGGCGGCGTTCATTCCGTCCCGCCGGGACGCCGAGGTCAACAAGGTGGCCTTCGAGAAGGTCCGCGCCGACAAGGACCGCGAGGCCGGCGACGGCTTCGACGGCTCCTGGGTGGCCCACCCGGACCTGGTGCCGATCGCCATGGAGTCCTTCGACAAGGTCCTCGGCGACCGGCCCAACCAGAAGGACCGGCTGCGCGAGGACGTCCACGTCGAGGCGGCCGACCTCATCGCGATCGACTCCCTGGACGCCAAGCCCACCTACGCTGGCCTGGTCAACGCGGTCCAGGTCGGCATCCGTTACATCGAGGCGTGGCTGCGCGGCCTCGGCGCGGTCGCCATCTTCAACCTGATGGAGGACGCGGCCACCGCCGAGATCTCCCGCTCCCAGATCTGGCAGTGGATCAACGCCGGCGTGGTCCTCGACAACGGCGAGCCGGTCACCGCCGAACTGGCCCGCAAGGTCGCCGCCGAGGAACTGGCCGCCATCCGCGCGGAGACCGGCGAGGAGGCGTTCACGGCCGGCAACTGGCAGCAGGCGCACGACCTGCTGCTGACGGTCTCGCTCGACGCGGACTACGCGGACTTCCTGACGCTGCCGGCGTACGAGCAGCTCAAGGGCTGAGCGCTAGCCGGTCTTCTCCGAGTGGCCCAGGGTCTTGCCCGGGGCCACTCGGTCGCGTACGGCCCGTTTGACGGCCGTCGGCTCCGGAAAGCCGTGCTCCCGGCGGTCCCAGATCACCTCGTCGTCGGCCCGGACCACGAAGACGCCGCCGGTGCCTGGCTTGAGGGCCAGCTCGTCCAGCTCGGCCTCGAAGGTCGTCAGCAGTTCCTGCGCCAGCCAGGCCGCGCGCGGCAGCCAGCGGCACTGGGTGCAGTACTCGATCTCGACACGACCGCTCATTCCAGATGCACCGACCAATCCTGTTGTGCCGCCGGTCTGCCGTGCAGGTCGGGGACCCGCTTCAGCCAGTCCGGACGGTCCCGTTGCGTGCGGGCCGCCTTCAGGGCCTCCTCGGCGGCGCGTTCCTCCTGGGTCGGGAAGCCGGTGGGCAGCCACTGCGCCGAGGCCCGCACCCGCGCGTGGAGATGCGTCACGTACCGCTCGCGGGCCTCGTCCGGGGTCGCGAAGTCGGCCAGCCACGCGTCGGGGACCTCCTGGAGGACCCGGCGCAGCAGGTCCTCGGTCACCTCGGGCGCCAACTCGGCGTCGGCGGCACGCACGTCGGGCGCGTAGTGGCCGAGGGCGTGGTGGCGCAGGTCGTACGCCTTCCCCGGGTCGGCGCCGTCCCAGCGGTGGTGGAAGACGAGGGCGGCGCCGTGGTCGATCAGCCACAGGCGCGGCCGGGCCGTGCCGGACGTCGGCCAGACCATCAGGTTGGAGCTGTGCACGGTGCGGTCGACGTTGGCGGTGAGCGCGTCGAGCCAGACGATCCGGCCCGCCTCCAGCGAATCGACCGGGAAGCTCTTCGCCACCTCGGGGGTGAAGTCGGCGGCCCCCGGCAGGAAGTCCATGCCCAGATTGACCCCGGCGCTGGCGAGGTGCAGCTCCCGTACTTCCTGGTGCGGTTCGTCGCTGGCGATCGCCGGATCGAAGCCCACCAGCACCAGCTCGGGAAAGCGCAGCCCGAGCGCCCGCGCCAGCTCCCCGACGATCACCTCGGCGACCAGCGCCTTGCGGCCCTGCGCGGAGCCGGTGAACTTCACGACGTACATGCCGAGGTCATCGGCCTCGACGACGGCGGGGACGGAGCCGCCGGAGGTGAGGGGCTCCACGTAGCGGGTGGCGGTGACGTTTCTCAGCATTTCCGGAGCCAACCTGCCCTCTCGACCTTACATTCCACGACCGCCTCCTGGACCGCTCGTTGAGCGAGCTCGCCCGCCGTTGGCCGCGGGGAGAATCTGGGGAGCTCGGATCGGCATGCTGCTTCCCGTCCTCCCCTGCAGCGCGTCGACAGCCGTGCGTCCCTTGCTTCCGGCCGCCGGCATGCAGTGTGCATAGTAACCGAGGGTGATCGCCGGTGAGGAGTGGCCCAGCGGGCGGACCACGTCCATGGCTTCCACTGGTGGTGAACAGCGTGGAGGGTGAAAATGCTCGGCCGAGATGTATCCAAGGTTACGGCGTTCCGTTGACCAAGGTGCGCCCCCTATCTTTCCTGTCGGCGGTAAGCGAAGCGCCGGCAAGCACCAGCAAGAGAGACTGAACTTCCTTTCATTCTCGCCCTAGGAGCGGGAAAAGGCGTCCTGCAAGGAATGTCGCGCGGCACTGAAGCCATCCTGGTTACTTATGCCGACGGACTGACTGTAGTACAGCGCTTCTATAGAGGCGAGTTGATTGAAAGGCTTATCTGGCGCCCCTTGGCGGACTTACCAGCGATTACTGAGGCCGGTTCGTTGACTCTGGGGCCTGATAGGTGATTTGCCGGAGTGAAAGGCTACAGGCCATCTCAAGCAGCCCCTGATGGAGATCGGCGCATTGTTCATAGCGAATCCGCAGTCGCCAGAGCCGCCACGTTTCCAGAGCAAACGGCCGGTGGTTGAAGAGGTCGGGTCTGTGGCGTCCCAGGGCGGACGGGCCCGGCGTCGGGGTCGGCCGGCGCGAGCGCGTCCGGCAAGGGGGGTGCTTCCGCAGCTCACGCCGTCGCCGAGGCCGGTCAGCGGACACCGCGCCCGCAGTGGCCGCAGCGGGGCGTCACCAGCTGTTCGGCGCCGGCCTCGCGAAGCGCGAAGCGCCCGGATGATCCGCTCGCACGCCGGGGCGGCCGACCGGACGATCTCGGTGATCACGGTCTCGGGCTCGATGGCGGAGCGCGGCAGCTCACCGTCGGGCGCCGGCGTCGGGCATCACCGGCGCCTGCTCGGGCACGATCCGGGTCCGCTTGGACCCAGGCGACAGGTCTGGCTGGGCGACAGGCCGATGCCGCGGGGGAGAACACAGTCACGCCGGGTGCGTACAGCGCCTCCGCGGTGATCGTTCACGCGCGGCTCCCCCCGGCCCGCCAGGGGGCCGCTGCTGCACCTCCGCCCATAGGCACGGCCTATCCGGGTCATCGCTTTTTGGTCGTGGACCTCTTGGTGTGTGAGCCGCTTCACTGACCCGGTAGTCGAGGCGGTACTGGTCGGGCCCGGTACCGCACGGGCCTCACCGTCACGTCTGTGCGTGCCGCACCTGAATCCTCGTCGTGCGCCGGTGATGCCCAGTCATGCCTGGATGGAGGTTGCGATGGTGCATACCCCGGACGGAACCGCGGACGGTGCTGTGGCCAGGGCCAAGCCGTGGTACCGGCAGCTGTACGTGCAGGTGCTGGTGGCGATCGTCATCGGCATCGTGCTCGGGTGGCGGTGGCCGGATCTCGGTACATCGATGGAGCCGATCGGTACGACGTTCGTCGCGGCGATGAAGATGCTCATCGGCCCCATCGTGTTCCTCACCATCCTGGGCGGGATAGCCGGGGTGGCCGACCTGAAGAAGGTGGGCCGCACCGGGGTGAAGGCGCTGGTCTACTTCCAGGCGGGCACCGTCGTGGCCATGGCGGTCGGCCTCGTGGCGATCAACGTCTTCCCGCTCGGCGAGGGTGTCCACGCCGACGTCGGCGAACTGGAGCTGTCCGGCGACGCCGGTCAGTACGTCGAGAAGGGCGAACACCAGCACTGGTGGGAGTTCCTCACGAACCTGGTCCCGGACAGTTTCTTCGGAGCGTTCGTCGAGGGAGACATCCTCCAGGTCATCTTCCTCGCCGTCATTTTCGGCATCGCCCTGAAGATGGTCGGCAAGGCCGGCGAGCCGTTGATCGCATCGGTCAACCGTCTCACCGAGGTCGTGTTCACGGTCCTGTCCTTCGTGATGAAGGCGGCTCCACTCGGTGCCTTCGGCGCGATGGCGTTCGCGATCGGCAAGTTCGGTCTCTCCACGCTGACGAGTCTCGGTTCGCTGATCCTCCTCTTCTACGTCACCTCGATCCTGTTCGTCGTCGTGGTCCTCGGCGGTGTGCTGGCGGCGTACGTCCGGCTCAACATCTTCCAATTGCTGCGCCACTTCAAGGAGGAACTCCTGCTGGTCCTGGGCACGTCGACGGCCGAGCCCGCACTGCCCGGCCTGATGCGCAAACTGCAGTCCATGGGCGTGGACCGGCCGACAGCCGGACTGGTGGTGCCGACGGGCTACAGCTTCAACCTGGACGGGGCGGCGATCTACCTCTCCCTGGCCACGCTGTACATCGCCCAGGCCACCGACACCCCGCTGTCGGCCGGCCAGCAGCTCGGTCTGCTGGCCGTGATGCTGTTGACCTCCAAGGGCGCGGCCGGCGTGGCCGGCGGCGGATTCATCGCGCTGACGGCCACGCTGTCGACGGTCGGCCATGTACCGGCCGCGGGAATCATGCTCGTCTTCGGCATCGACAAGTTCATGTCGGAATGCCGGGCCCTGGTCAACTTCTGCGGCAACGCGGTCGCCACGCTCGTCGTCGCCCGCTGGGAGAACACGCTGGACCTGGCGCGGGCCCGGCGGGTCCTGGCCGGCGACGAGGGGGACGGGGAGAGTCCTTCGGAAGCCGGAAGCGGTGCGGGCAGTCCGGCGGAACCGGTGCGGGACGAGGCGGACGAGGACCGCCCGCTGCCTGTCCACGACACATCGGCCTCGGTGGCGTCGCCCCACTCTGCCTGACCCGTCGACTCTGCCTGACCCGTCGACCGGGTCGCCTTTCCCCGGGTGCTGCCGCTTCAATAGGCCAGGCTTATCGCGGCAGCACAGGAGACGGTATGGACGCCCGGCAACTGCAGTACTTCCTCGCGATCGTG
This sequence comes from Streptomyces sp. NPDC023723, assembly GCF_040639815.1. NCBI lineage: Bacteria > Bacillati > Actinomycetota > Actinomycetes > Kitasatosporales > Streptomycetaceae > Streptomyces > Streptomyces sp. NPDC023723. The sequence goes on along the minus strand of NZ_JBFAAP010000033.1, from coordinate 26,731 downwards.
GAGCACGGCGGCTTCAGCAGGGCAGCCGCCGTGCTCCACGTGGCGCAGCCGTCGCTGTCGCAGGCGATGGCCAATCTGGAGGCGGACCTGGGTGTCCCTCTCTTCCACCGCATGGGCCGCGGAGTGGTCCTCAGCGACGCCGGCCGAGAGCTCCTCGAACCAAGTCGCCGGGTACTGCGGGACATGGACGCCGTACGTGAAAAGGCCGGCGCGCTCGCCGGTCTGGGAGGCGGCACGCTCGAGGTCGCCGCCATGCCGTCACCGGGCATGGAACCGCTGACCACGCTGATCCACCGGTTCAGCGAGCTGCATCCGTCGGTCACGGTCGCCACCCGTGCGGCGTTCACACCCGAGGAGACCATCGCTCTGGTCCGCAGTGGTGTGTGCGAACTCGGGCTGCTGGGAGCCGCCAAGCCCGTCACCGCGCCGGGCATCGACGTCCTCGCTGTCGAAGAGCAGCCCTTCGTCGTCGTCGCGTCGGCCGACGCGGCATTCGAGGACGGTGCCGTACTGCACCCCGCGGAACTCGCCGGGCGGAAACTGATCGCTTCCCGGCCGGGCAGTCTGATGCGGACCATCGTCGACGAGATCACCGCGCACGGCGCCGACACGGAGATCGTCGCCGTCGTCGACCACCGCACCTCCATCCTGCCGCTGGTCCTGACCGGAGTGGGCCTGGCGGTGCTGCCCGCGGCCTGGACCCGTCTGGCCCGCCGGTGCGGTCTGGTGGTCGCCTCACTCGTACCGACGGCACATCTGCATGTCGCGATGATCAGCCTGCCCGCACACCTGACGCCGGCCGCCCGTGCCTTCCTGGAGTTGACCCGGGCGCTGGCACGCCGACGGACCGGGACAGGACCGTCCTGACCCGGGCGCCGCCGCACGGTCCGCACCGATCAGCGCTTCCTATGGGTCGTATCGAAGACACGTCTTGGACGCTCGGCGGCACGGCCATGTTGACTCCAGGAACCGGACCCCTTCGCCCCGAACCCGGGGCCTACCGGGGCAGTTCACCGTCAGCCGGAGGCTTCCCGTGACCGAGACCCGCACCTTCCGCATCGCCGCCGTTCCAGCCGACGGAGTCGGCGCCGAAGTAGTCGCCGCAGGCCGGACCGTGCTGGACGCGCTGGCCGAGAACTCCGGCAACGCGTTCTCCTTCGCCTGGGAAGAGTTCCCCTGGGGCTGCGACTACTACACCAGGACCGGCAAGATGATCGACGACGACGGCCTGGAGCGGCTCAGGGCCTTCGACGCCATCTACTTCGGCGCCGTGGGCTGGCCCACCGTCCCCGACCACGTCAGCCTGTGGGGGCTGCGCCTGAAGATCTGCCAGAACTTCGACCAGTGGGCCAACGTCCGCCCCGTCCACTTCCTGCCCGGGATCACCAGTCCACTCCGCAAGGCGGACACCACCGAACTGGACTGGGTCGTCGTGCGGGAGAACAGCGAGGGCGAGTACGCCGGACTCGGCGGGCGCAATCTGTCAGGGCGTGGCCAGGGCGGCGAAGTAGCCGTCCAGTCGGCCCTGTTCACCGAGGTCGGCTGCGAGCGGATCATGCGCTTCGCCTTCGACCTGGCCCGCACCAGGAGCCGCCGCAAGGTCTCCTCGGTCACCAAGAGCAACGCCCAGCAGTACGGGATGGTTCTGTGGGACGACGTCTTCAAGCGCGTCGCCGCCGACTACCCAGACGTGGAGACGGAGAGCGTGCTGGTCGACGCCATGTCGGCCAAGTTCGTCCTCCGCCCCGAGGACCTGTCGGTCGTCGTCGCCTCCAACCTCAACGCCGACATCCTCTCCGACCTCGGCAGCGCCCTGGCCGGCAGCCTCGGGCTCGCCGCCAGCGCCAACCTCAACCCCGAACGCCGGTTCCCCAGCATGTTCGAACCGGTCCACGGCTCCGCCCCGGACATCGCCGGACAGGGCCTGGCCAACCCGATCGGCGCCGTCGGCAGCGCCGCTCTGATGCTGGACCACTTCGGTCTTCCGGAGCAGGGGGACCGTCTGCGCAGGGCCATCGAAGCAACCACCGGCGCGGGCATCCTCACCCGCGACGTCGGTGGCACCGCGTCCACGGTGGACGTCACGAAGGCACTCATCGACGCCCTGAACGACTGAACACCTCCCCCGGGTCCTGCCCGGCCTGCCTAACCGTCGCGCCGGCAGGCCGGGCAGCCGCACGAAGCGGCCACGTTGTCCTCGGGCCCGGCGGTCGCGACCGCCGGGCCCGAGGAGACCTGTCGCCGCCGGCTTCGGCACCTGTGTTCTGCTCATCCGGATCTGCGAACGCCGGGGCGTTCCCGTCCTCGCCGACCGCGCCTGCATCGGTGCCGGTCCCTGGACGACCACGGCTGTCGACGTCCTCGCGCAGACGGTCGTCCCGTACTCCCGTATCGACCTCCGCCTGCCCATGTCGCTGTAGTACGTCGGCTGCGGCCACCCGACGCGGCTTCCTGCTGACTGACGCTGACGCCGGGGCACGGAATCCCGGCAGACGGTCTGGGCGCGGATCGAGGACAGCCTCCGGTCTCGTATCGTGACGCCCATGCAGTCCTACACGATCGGCCAGGCGGCGCGGCTGCTCGGCGTCAGTTCCGACACCGCGCGCCGATGGGCGGACGCGGGCCGGGTGGCCACGCACCGGGACGAGGCCGGCCGGCGGCTGGTGGACGGCCGGGACCTGGCCGCGTTCTCCGTCGAACTGGCCAGGGCCGGCGGCGGCGAGGAGGGCACCTCGTACACCTCGGTGCGCAACGCGTTCCCCGGCATCGTCACCGCCGTGAAGCTCGGCGACGTCGCCGCCCAGGTCGAGATCCAGGCCGGACCGCACCGGCTGGTGTCGCTGCTGACCCGCGAGGCCGTGGAGGAACTCGGCCTGGAGGTCGGTGTGGAGGCCACCGCCCGCGTGAAGTCGACCAATGTGCATATCGACCGTGCGTAAGGTTCTGTATCAACGCACATGCCAACTCCATGGACCGTAGATCACGCTGATGCGAACCCACCACAGACTTTTACCTCGCATCTGCGGCATTATCATCAGGACAGCCTCGTCCGTCAGGATCTTCAGGACCTCTAGGGAGCGCATCCGTGATGACCCGTACCCTGCTCACCGCCGGAGTGGGCGTCGCCGCTCTGCTCACCCTGAGCGCCTGTTCGTCGTCCGACGACGACTCGGCCGCCTCCGGCGCGTCCGCCTCCGCGTCCGCGTCCGCCGGTTCGGACAAGTTGTCCGGCACGGTGACCGTCTTCGCCGCGGCCTCGTTGCAGGAGAGCTTCACGACGCTGGGCAAGACGTTCGAGAAGGAGCACCCCGGTACCAAGGTGACGTTCAGCTTCGGCGGCAGCGACTCGCTGGCGGCGAGCATCACCGGGGGCGCCCCGGCCGACGTGTTCGCCTCGGCCAGCCCCAAGACCATGAAGATCGTCACGGACGCCGGGGACGCGGTGGGGACGCCCGCCACCTTCGTCCGCAACCAGTTGGAGATCGCCACCCTGCCGGGCAACCCCGACAAGGTCGCCTCGCTGAAGGACCTGACCGACTCGAAGTTGAAGGTCGTGCTGTGCGCCGAGGAGGTGCCGTGCGGGGCCGCCGCCCAGACGGCGCTCGACGCCAGTGATCTCAAGCTCACGCCCGTCTCCTACGAGCAGGACGTCAAGGCGGCCCTGACCAAGGTGGAGTTGAAGGAGGCCGACGCGGCCGTCGTCTACAAGACGGATGTGCACGCGGCCGGTGACAAGGTCGAGGGCGTCGACTTCCCCGAGTCCGCCGAGGCCATCAACGACTACCCGATCGCCCGGCTGAAGGACTCCCAGAACACCGCCGCCGCCGACGCGTTCATCGACCTGGTGCGGTCCGACGCCGGGCAGAAGGTGCTGACCGAGGCCGGGTTCCTGAAGCCGTGACCGAGGCCCGCGGCCGGCGCCCCCGGGTGCGGGCCCAGGTGGGGGGCGTACCGCTGCCGCTGCTGGTGCCGGCGGTGCTCGGGCTGGCGTTTCTGATCGTGCCGCTGATCGCCCTGCTGGTACGCACCCCCTGGTCGAGCCTGCCCGAGCTGCTGACCAGCGCCGAGGTGTGGCAGGCGCTGCGGCTGTCGCTGCTGTGCGCCACGGCGGCGACGGCGCTGAGCATGGTGATCGGGGTGCCGCTGGCCTGGCTGCTGGCCCGGGTGGAGTTCCCGGGGCGCGGTCTGGTGCGGGCCCTGGTGACGCTGCCGTTGGTGCTGCCGCCGGTGGTCGGCGGGGTGGCGCTGCTGATGGCGCTCGGCCGCAACGGTGTCGTCGGGGCGTGGCTGGACGACTGGTTCGGGCTCACCCTGCCGTTCACCACCACCGGTGTGGTGATCGCGGAGGCGTTCGTCGCGATGCCGTTCCTCGTCATCAGCGTCGAGGGCACGCTGCGCGCCGCCGACCCGCGTTACGAGGAGGCGGCGACCACGCTGGGCGCCTCCCGGTTCACCGCGTTCCGCCGGGTCACGCTGCCGCTGATCGCGCCGGGGGTCGCGGCCGGCGCGGTGCTGGCCTGGGCCCGGGCGCTGGGCGAGTTCGGCGCGACGATCACCTTCGCGGGCAACTTCCCCGGCCGCACCCAGACCATGCCGCTCGCCGTCTATCTGGCCCTCCAGAGCGACCCCGAGGCGGCCACCGCCCTCAGTCTGCTGCTGCTGGCCGTGTCCGTCGCGGTCCTCGCCGGGCTGCGCGACCGTTGGATGACCGCCGGATGACCGAGAAGACGTACGGTACTGCCCACGCCGCCGGGCTCGACGCCCGTCTCGTCGTCGACCGGGGCACGTTCCGGCTGGACGTCGCGCTGAGCGTCGCGCCCGGCGAGGTGGTCGCCCTGCTCGGCCCGAACGGCGCCGGGAAGACCACCGCCCTGCGCGCCCTGGCCGGGCTGGCCCCGCTGACCGCCGGGCACCTGCGGCTGGACGGCGCGGCGCTGGAGCGCACCCCGCCGGAACTGCGCCCGGTCGGCGTCGTCTTCCAGGACTACCTGCTCTTCCCGCATCTGACCGCGCTGGACAACGTGGCCTTCGGGCCGCGCTGTCAGGGCGTGCGCAAGGCGGAGGCGCGGGCCCGGGCCGCCGAGTGGCTGGCGCGGCTCGGGCTCGCGGAGCACGCCGGGGTCAAGCCGCGCCGGCTGTCCGGCGGGCAGGCGCAGCGGGTCGCCGTCGCCCGCGCGCTGGCCACCCGGCCCCGGCTGCTGCTGCTCGACGAGCCGCTCGCCGCGCTGGACGCCCGGACCCGGCTGGAGGTCCGGGCCCAGCTGCGGCGTCATCTGGCCGAGTTCGAGGCCGTCGCCGTACTGGTCACCCATGACCCGCTGGACGCGATGGTGCTGGCCGACCGGCTGGTCGTCGTCGAACACGGGCGGGTCGTCCAGGAGGGCGGTCCGGCCGAGATCGCCCGCCGGCCGCGTACCGACTACATCGCCCAGTTGGTGGGCCTGAACCTGTACCGGGGCGAGGCCGACGGGCACACCGTCCGGCTCGGCTCCGGGCCGTCCGTGGTCACCACCGAGGACCTCACCGGGCCGGTCTTCGTGGCGTTCCCGCCGAGCGCGGTCACCCTGCACCGGGACCGTCCCACCGGTTCCAGCGCCCGCAACCTGTGGCGCTGCGAGGTCACCGGTCTGGAGACGCACGGGGACCAGATCCGGGCCGCGCTCGGGGGTGAGCTGGCACTCGCCGCGGATCTCAGCGCGGTCGCCGCGGCCGAACTCGACCTCCAGCCGGGCGCGGAGGTGTGGGCGACGGTGAAGGCGGCCCAGACCCATGCCTATCCCGACTGAACGCTGCTATCCGGCCAGCGGGTTGGGCAGCGGCAGATAGCGGGCCGCGGCGCCGTCCGCGCCGGTCCAGCGCAGCAGGAGGTTGGTCTTGCCGGGCAGGGTGGGCGCGGTGAGCAGCGCGGGGATCTCGGGGAGCGGGTGCCGGGCGAGTTCGCGGCGGACGGCGGGCCACGGGTCGAGTCCGGGGTGCCGTTCGGCCAGGGCCCCGGCGATCTCGGTGAGGTGGTTGACGAGCAGGGTGTACACCAGCCGTTCCCAGCCGGCCTCCCGGTCCACCTCGGGCAGCAGTTTCACGCCCTCGGCGTCCCGGAACAGGGCCTGTACCGGCGTTCCGTGCGCGTCGACCGCGACCAGGGTGTTCTGGAGGTGGGCCTCCAGGACGACGCCGTGGTCGTGGAAGGCGGTGAGGGCCGGGGGGATCACCTGGCCGAGGTACGCCGCCCACCAGCCGTCCGGGTCGTCGGTGGCGGCGAGCGGGCTGTCCGCGAAGCCCTCGGCCAGCCCGGCGGCGAGCAGCGGGGTGGCGCCGGGCAGCAGATGGCCGCCGAGTCCGTCGCGGACCAGGACGGCGAGCTCCTCGAAGGCGAAGGCGGCGGTGCGGTAGCCGGTGTCGCCGAGCCAGGCGGCGGGGCCGCCGGCGGCCGCGAACGCCGCGCGGGCCGCCGTGTCGGTGCGGCGCAGCCGCAGCAGGTCGTGCCGCCACAGCCGGCGGATGTCGTTGGTGATCCGCACGTCCAGGCTGAACTTGAGGAACAGGTCGTGCTCGGGCGCGTACAGGGTGCGGATCGCGGCGGTGGGCCAGACCGGGGCGGCGCTCTCGCCGAGCCGGATCAGGCGGCCGTCGGCGAAGGCGGGGGCGAGCGCGTCGGCGGTCAGGGCGAGTTGCCAGGGGTGGGCGGGCAGCAGCCGGTAGCCGGGCGGGGCCTCGCCGAGGGTGTCGAGGGCGCTGGTGTCGCCCTCCTCGACGACCGTGTCCGCGCGCAGGCCGAGCAGGGTCAGCGGGAAGCGGGCGTGCGCCTCGGGGGCGTAGGGCAGCCAGGCCGCGGCCGGGCCGCCGCCGCGGGCCTTGGGCGCGGGGTGGTGGGTGTGTCCGGTGAGCAGGGCCTGTTCGGAGCGGAGGTAGGGGTCGGCGGGCGGGACGGCGCGGGCCCGGGCGGTGAGCAGGGCGGCCACCGCGTCCCGGCTGTCGGTCATCTCGGTGGGCAGTTCGTGGTTGGGCAGGCCGGTGTGCCGGCGCAGTTCCTCGGCGACGAGTTTGACCAGCTCGGTGTGGTCGACCCGGTGCCAGCCGGCCGCCGTGCGCACCTCCGGCTCGGCGGGGCGCCGGCCACCGCGCACCCGCAGCAGCCGGCCGGTGCCGGGCAGCCGGTACACCGGGCGGTCGCCCCTCCTGTGGCCGGCGCGACCGCCGTCGATGGCACCGGGGCCGGGCAGCGGCTCGGCCACCTCGCGCAGCAGGCAGTTGAGCAGCGGCACCGCCGCGTGGGCGTCGGCGAGCGCCGCGACGTCGTCACGGGTCGCGGCGTCGTCGCCGGCGGGCGGGGGCAGGACATCCACGCGTTCCACTCGTTCCCTACGGTCTGTCATGGGCGGAGACGATCAGTATGTCTGCCCTCGCCACTGCCCCGTGACGCCCTGTCCGTACCCCAGCCCGTACCCGAGGAGACCGACCGTGCACCGACCCCCCAGCGCCGAGGCCGAGGTCGCCGATGAACTGGCCGCCGTCCGTCCCGGCCTCCTCCCCCGGTTCACGGCCGAGCTCCCGGGCGCCCGCGCGGCCGTGCTGTCCCGGCTCTGGCGTGCGCTGGTCCATGAGCCACTGCCCTGGATCACCGGCCGGGCGCCCGCAGCCGAGGGGCTGGTCCTGCGGCTGCGGGACGGGCGCCGGCTGGCCGGCCCGGACGCCGACCCGTATCGCACCGACGCCTATGTCAGCGCCGTACGTTGCGACGAGTCGGAGTACGCCGATCCGGCGCGGCTGATGACCGATCTCGCCGTACCCGGTGCCGAGGGGTTCGCCGCCGAACTCGGCCACAGTGTCGCCTCGCTGGCGCTGTCCCGGGCGGGCCGGCCGGCCCCTTCGCGGGGATGGCCGGAGTGTGGCTGGGAGTGGGAGCAGCGGGTGGTCGACGGGCATCCGTTCCACCCCAACTGCCGGTCCCGGCCCGGCTTCTCGGTGGCCGAGCAGCTCGCCTACGGGCCCGAGCACGGGCCGGTGGTGCCGCTGGCGCGGATCCCGGTGCCGGTGGCGGACTGTCTGGTGTCGGGCCACTGGCCCGCCCAGTTGCGGGACGGCGGGCGGCTGCTGCTGCCGGTGCATCCGTGGCAGGCGGCGCATGTGCTGAAGGGGGCGGTCGAGAGCGCCGGCCGGCTCGACGCGCATCCGCTGATGTCCCTGCGTACCCTCGCCGTGCCCGGCGGGCCGCACGTCAAGACCGCGTTGAGTGCCCGGCTGACCTCCTCGGTGCGGGACATCTCGGTCGCCTCGATCGCCGCGTCGGCGACCCTGTCGGAGTTCGGGGAGGTGCTCGCGGCGCGCGGCGAGGGGCTGTTGCACATCACCCGGACGCTGGGCGCGGCCACCGCGCACTCCCCCGATCTGGCCGCCGTGCTGCGGGAGTCACCGGACGGGTACGCGGCGCCCGGTGAGCGGGTGCTGCCGGTGGCCGCGCTGGCGACCACCGCGCTGCCCGGGTCGCCCGGCTGGACCGGCCGGCTCGCCCGGCTCGCGCTGCGGGTGGGGCTGCGCGCCCTGGAGCTGGGCGTGGCGCTGGAGGCGCACGGCCAGAACCTGCTGGTGGTGCTCTCCCCGGCGGGTGAACCGCTGCGGCTGGTCTACCGGGACCTGGCCGACCTGCGGGTCAGCCCGGCCCGGCTGGCCCGGCACGGCGTCCCGGTGCCCGAACTGCCCGCCCGGATGGTCACCGACGACGTCACGGTGCTGCGCCGCAAGCTGTTCGGCTCGCTGGTGGCCGGCGCGCTGGCCCAGGTGGCGGGCAGCGGACCGGCACTGCGGGACGCCCTGGAGACGGCGGTCCGGGACCTGCCGGGCACGCCGGACCTGGCGGCGCTGTGCGCGGAGCCGCTGCCCGCGAAGGCGCTGACGCTGATGCGGCTGTCACCGCGGCGGCCCGGGGACCGGTGGGCGGCACTGCCCAATCCCCTGCGCAGCTGAACCCGTCCGCCAACGGCCGTTTTGGAGCGGGGCACTCCGGGTCAATAGGATCCGCCGATGATCACAAGTAAACGGCTGGCGGCGGGGGTCTGCGCCCTGCTCGCCGCGCTGACGGCCGGGCTCGCCCTCCCGGCCCCGGCGTCGGCCGGCGAACCCACCGGCGAGGACGCCCCGCAGGTCGACCTGGTGCTCGACGTCAGCGGCTCCATGCGGACCGCGGACATCGACGGCGGGTCCCGGATGGCGGCGGCGAAGAAGGCGTTCAACGAGGTCCTCGACGCGACACCCGAGGAGGTGCGGCTCGGCATCCGCACCCTCGGCGCCGACTACCCGGGCGACAACCAGAAGACCGGCTGCAAGGACACCGCCCAGCTGTATCCGGTCGGTCCGCTGGACCGCACGGAGGCCAAGACGGCGGTGGCGACGCTGACGCCGACCGGCTGGACGCCGATCGGTCCCGCGCTGCTGGCGGCGGCCGGCGACTTCGGGGAGTCCACCGGTTCCAAGCGGATCGTGCTGATCAGCGACGGCGAGGACACCTGCGCGCCGCTCGACCCGTGCGAGGTGGCCCGCGAGATAGCGGCCAAGGGCATCGGGCTGACCATCGACACGCTCGGCCTGGTCCCCAACTCCAAGATGCGCCAGCAGCTCAGCTGCATCGCGGAGGCCACCGGCGGGACGTACACCTCGGTGCAGCACACCGAGGAACTCACCGACAAGGTAAACCAGTTGGTGGACCGGGCGGCCGACCCGGTGGTGACACCGGTGGCCACCGAGGGCGCGGAGCGCTGCGCGGCGGCGCCGACGCTGAAGTCCGGGCTGTACACCGACCGCGAGGAGTTCGGCCAGCAGCGCTGGTACCGGGTGGAGCTGAAGCCGGGGCAGGAGCTGCGCTCCTCGGTGAGCGTGTCCGCCGACCGGGCCGTGAACCCCTCGTACGGGGTGCTGCTGCGGGCGGTCACCGCGCACGGCCGGGAGATCGTGCGCGGCGAGGCCGCCGGTGACGGGCGCACGGACGTGATCTCGACCGGCCTGCGCTATCCCAAGGCGGACGCGGAGGACGAAGCGGAGGAGGACGTCACCGAGACCGTGTGTCTCGAAGTGACCCACTCCTTCTCGGCGGCCTCCGGTGTGAAGACCACGCCCGGGCTGCCGCTGGAGCTGACCGTCGACGTCGTGGACGGTCCGAGCGACGCGTCCGACGTGGCGTCCTTCGGTCTCGGCCGGGGCTGGTGGCTGCTGGGCCTGCTGGTCGTGGCGGGCTTCCTCGCCGGACTGGTGTGGGGCTGGGTGTCGCGCTGGCGGGTCGCGGTCTGGAGGACCAACTGATGCGGATCACAGGACTGGTGGGCGCGGCACTGCTGGCGCTCGCGGTGGCGGCGGGACCGGCGGTGGCGGACTCCTCGCCGAGCCCCTCGGCCGGTACGGATTCGGACGCGCCCACCCTGGCGGGTACGTCGTTCCGTACGGCGACGGAGATCGAGCAGGGGCAGCGGGCGACCGCGAGCGGCTCCGCGGGCGACTACCTGTACTGGTCGTTCCCGGCGGACGCCGGGCAGCGGCCCACGGTGACGGCGACGGTGAAACTGCCGGACACGCACGCCGCCCAGACCTGGCAGGTCGACGTGTACGACGGGCTGCGCCGCCGGCAGTCCTGCCAGTACGGCGCGCAGACCCGCACCGCCGCCGCGGGCGTCGGCTCGGTGGAGCTGGCCTGTGTGCTGCGCACGGTCCGGGCGTGGGCGGAGCCGTGGGCGAACGACCCGCTGCCGGGCACCTACTACGTCCGGCTGACGGCCCTGGACCTGCCGACCTCCGACCTCGGTCTGCCGGTCGAGACGGAGGTCCGGGCGGACTCCAAGGACATGGGCGGCGCGGCGGCGGTGGACGGCTCGCTGGCCGAGCCGCTGGTGCCGGGGATCGCGGTCACCTCCGCCCAGGACGACGAGGCGGAGTCGTCGGACTCGGCGGTGCTCTCCGCGATCGAGCCCGAGGACGGCTGGTCCTCGGGCTGGTGGTCGGACCGGTGGGTGTGGACGGGCGTCGGCGCGGTGCTGGCCGCGCTGGCGGGCATCGGCGGCTACGCCCTGACCCGCGGCTCGGGCCGGCCCCGAGGGGTGCCGCCGGGGGCCTGACCCGGCGACCTGGAGGGTGAAGGCCCGCCTGCCCGGCGGGCCTTCACGCGTAAGGGCCCCGGTGCCTCTATCCGGCCGCCGCCCGCAGTGCCTTCGCCAGTACGCCGTCCCCGGTGACCTCGATACGGCCGGCCCGGACCGCCTCCGTCATGCTCGTCTCGCCCCGGCCGACGGCGGCGCAGGTGCGGGCGTCCAGGGCCAGCCGGGCGTCGGGTTCGCGGGGGGCCGGGCCCTCGCCGTAGGCCGGGCCGTCCGTGGCGCCGGCGTAGAGGTGGAAGACGCCGTCGTGGAAGTCGCCTTCGCGCAGCCGGACCTCGACCACGCCCTCGCCGTCCAGGGCGCTCAGCAGCGGCAGCGCGAACCAGTGGGCGCGCAGCGCGTCGGTGGGCCGCCGCTCGGCCATCTCGCCCGCGCCCCAGCCGCCGAGCGCCTGGAGCACCGGCAGCAACTCGCGGCCGCGCCCGGTGAGTTCGTAGACGTAGGCCGCCGCGGGCGGGGGCAGCCGGCGGCGGGTGGTCAGGCCGTCGCGTTCCATGTCCTTCAGCCGGGAGGCGAGGACGTCCGTGCTCACCCCCGGCAGGTCCGCGTGCAGGTCGGTGTAGCGGCGCGGTCCGGCCAGCAGCTCCCGGACGATCAGCAGGGTCCAGCGGTCACCGACGACGTCGAGCGCGCGGGCGGCGGAACAGTACTGGTCGTAGCTTCGGCGAGGTGACATGCGACGCAGTCTAGACAATATGTTGGACTTTCCAAGCGAGTACTTGGTAAAACCAAGCAACACCAGATAGCGGAGGGGACGCGGCGCATGGAGTTCCGGCAGTCGAACAAACTCAGCGAGGTCTGCTACGAGATCCGCGGCCCGGTGATCGAGCACGCCAACGCGCTGGAGGAGGCGGGCCACAGCGTGCTGCGCCTGAACACCGGCAACCCGGCGCTGTTCGGCTTCGAGGCGCCGGAGGAGATCCTCCAGGACATGATTCGGATGCTGCCGCAGGCGCACGGCTACACCGACTCGCGCGGCGTCCTGACCGCCCGCCGGGCCGTCGCCCAGCGCTACCAGACCCTCGGCCTGGAGGTCGGCGTCGACGACGTGTGGCTCGGCAACGGCGTCTCCGAACTGGTGTCGATGGCCGTCCAGGCGCTGGTCGAGGACGGCGACGAAGTGCTGATCCCGGCCCCCGACTTCCCCCTGTGGACGGCGGTGACCACCCTCGCCGGCGGCAAGGCGGTGCACTACCTCTGCGACGAGCGGGCGGACTGGTACCCGGACCTCGCCGACATGGAGTCGAAGATCACCGACCGCACCAAGGCGGTCGTCATCATCAACCCCAACAACCCCACCGGTGCCGTCTATCCCAAGGAGGTCCTGGAGGGCATCCTCGACCTCGCCCGCCGGCACGGTCTGCTGGTCCTCGCCGACGAGGTCTACGACCGCATCCTGTACGACGACGCGGTGCACCACTCGACCGCCGCGCTCGCCCCCGACCTGGTGGTGCTCACCTTCTGCGGGCTGTCGAAGACGTACCGGGTGGCCGGGTTCCGCTCCGGCTGGCTGGTGGTGACCGGGCCCAGGCAGCACGCCCGGGACTACCTGGAGGGCCTCACCATGCTGGCCTCCATGCGGCTGTGCGCCAACGCGCCCGCCCAGTACGCCATCCAGGCCGCGCTCGGCGGCCGGCAGTCCATCCACGAGCTGACCGCGCCGGGCGGCCGGCTGTGCGAGCAGCGGGACGTGGCCTGGGAGAAGCTCAACGAGATCCCCGGGGTGTCGTGCGTGAAGCCGAAGGGCGCGCTGTACGCCTTCCCGCGCATCGATCCCAAGGTGCACCGCATCCACGACGACGAGAAGTTCGTCCTGGACCTGCTGCTGCGGGAGAAGATCCAGGTCGTCCAGGGCACCGGATTCAACTGGCCGGACCCGGACCACTTCCGCATCCTGACCCTGCCGCACGCGGAGGACCTGGAGGCGGCGATCGGGCGGATCGGGCGGTTCCTGGACGGGTACCGCCAGTAGACCGGCCGTAGCCTTGCGGTATGGGTGATCTCTTCCTCGTACGGCACGGCGAGACCGAGTGGTCGCGGTCCGGGCGGCACACCGGGCTGACGGACGTGCCGCTGACCGAGCACGGCCGGGAGCAGGCCCGGAGTCTGGTGCCGCTGATCCGCTCGCACCGGATCGGGGCCGCGTTCGTGAGTCCGTTCCAGCGGGCCCGGGAGACGGCCGAGCTGATCGGGCTGCACGGCGTGCGGATCGACCCCGACCTGCACGAGTGGGACTACGGCGGCTACGAGGGGATCACCACCCCGGAGATCCAGCGGGACCGGCCGGGCTGGTTCCTGTTCACCGACGGGGTCGCGCCCGGACCGCCGGAGCATCCCGGGGAGACGCCCGAACAGGTCGGGGCGCGGGCCGACCGGGTGCTGGGCAAGGTGGACGCCGCGTTCGCGGACACCGAGGGGTGCGTGGTGCTGGTGGCGCACGGCCACTTCCTGCGCGTGCTCACCGCCCGCCATCTGGGCCTGCCCGCCGCCGACGGCGCCCTGTTCCAGCTCGCCACCGGCACGCTGTGCCGGCTGGGCACCGAGCACGGGCGGCCGGTGATCGCCGCCTGGAACGTCCGGCCCGGGCCCCCGAGCGCCCCCTAGCCGGAAGTTACCCGTGCGTTCCGCACGTCGGAGTGGTGACAGCGGCAACTGTTCGGGCCCCCGCGCCCCGTGGCACCGTCATGAGCGGTCGACGGACGGTGGGAGGGAGCGGGCACATGAACAAGGGCTACGCCGTGTACTGCGACGCGGACCCGTGCTTCTACGACGCACCGCACCGCGTCGCGCCCCGGCCGGGCAGCGGACGCACCCGGTACACACTGGCCGCGGCGCCCGTCCCGGCGGGCTGGCAGCGCCACGAGAGCGGCGACTGGCTGGCGCTGCGCCCGGTCGACGCCGACCTGCCCGACCAGGGCTGGAAGATCCATGTCTCCGCCTGTCTGGACAACGCCGAGTCGGTGCTGGAGCGGGTGTGGCGGCACTGCGTCGAGGGAGGCACGGCGTTCAAGTTCGTGCCCAGCCGCTATCTGCTGCACCAGCGCAACGCCAAGTACGCGGACCGGGCCGGCAGCGGCAAGTTCATCACCGTGTACCCGGCCGACGAGGAGCGGTTCGAACGGCTCGCGGGCGAGCTGACCGAGCTGCTGGCCGCCGAACCCGGACCGCACATCCTCAGTGACCTGCGGCTCGGCGAGGGTCCGGTGCACGTGCGGTACGGCGGCTTCACCCGGCGCGACTGCTACGACGCCGAGGGCGAGCTGCGGCCGGCCGTGGCCGGTCCCGACGGGGTGCTCGTGCCCGACCTGCGCGGGCCCGTGTTCCGGGTACCGGAGTGGGTGACCGTGCCCGCCTTCCTGCGGCCGCACCTGGCCGCCCGCTCCGCGCTGACCGTGGCGGAGCTGCCCTACACGATCGAGTCGGCGCTGCACTTCTCCAACGGCGGTGGCGTCTACCTCGGCCGGGACACCCGCAGCGGCGAGCGCGTCGTCCTCAAGGAGGCCCGTCCGCACGCCGGCCTCGCGGCCGACGGGGCCGACGCGGTGACCCGGCTGCACCGCGAACGGCGGGCGCTGGAGCAGTTGTCAGGGCTGGACTGCACCCCCGAGGTGCTGGACCACGTCACCATCGGCGACCACCACTTCCTGGTCCTGGAACACCTGGACGGCAAGCCGCTCAACACGTTCTTCGCGCGCCGCCACCCGCTCATCGAGGCCGACCCGGGCGAGCGGCGGCTGGCCGAGTACACCGACTGGGCGCTGGACATCCACGCCCGGGTGGAACGGGCCGTCGCCGATGTGCACGCGCGCGGCGTGGTCTTCAACGACCTGCATCTGTTCAACATCATGGTCCGGGACGACGACAGCGTCGCCCTGCTGGACTTCGAGGCCGCGCACCACGTCGACGAGCCCGGCCGGCAGACCGTCGCCAACCCGGCCTTCGTGGCGCCCGCCGACCGGCGCGGCGTGGCGGTGGACCGGTACGCGCTGGCCTGTCTGCGGCTCGCCCTCTTCCTGCCGCTGACCAGCCTGTTCGCCCTGGACCGGCACAAGGCGGCGCATCTCGCCGACCTGATCGCGGAACACTTCCCGGTGGACCGGGGCTGGCTGGACGCGGCGGTCGAGGAGATCACGGCCGGTGCGGGTGGAGCGACGGCGGTGGCCGCGTCGGCCAGTGCGGGTGGGACGTCGGCGGTGGCCGCGTCGGCCGGCGCGTCCGGCGGGTCCGCTCCGCGAACCGCCGGGCCGTTCGTTCCCGTCGCGCCGGGTGACTGGCCGCGCAGCCGGGAGTCGATGGCCGCGGCGATCCACGCGTCGGCGACACCGTCCCGTACCGACCGGCTGTTCCCCGGCGACATCGCGCAGTTCGCGACGGCGGGCGGCGGGCTGGCCTTCGGCCACGGCGCGGCCGGAGTGCTGTACGCCCTCGCGGTGAGCGGCGCGGACCGGGTCGAGGCCGAGGAGCAGTGGCTGCTCGACCGCACCAAGCAGCCGCCCTCGGGCACCCCGTTCGGTTTCCACGACGGACTCGCCGGGATCGCCTGGACGCTGGATCACCTCGGGCACCGCGACCGCGCCCTCGACCTGACCGAACTCCTCCTCGACCAGTCCTTCGACCACCTGGCCCCGGACCTGCACAGCGGCACCGCCGGTATCGGCCTCGCCCTGGACGCGCTGGCCGCCGCCACCGGGGACGCCGCGGCCCGGTCCGCCGCCCTGCGCTGCGCCGACCTGACGGCCCGTGCGGCGCGGGCCGGCTCCACCGCCCGGCCCCGCGCCGGACTGCTGCACGGCGCGACCGGCCCCGCCCTGCTCTACCTGCGGCTCTACGAACGCACCGGGGACTCGGCACTCCTCGACCTCGCGCGCGACGCCCTGCGCCAGGACCTGGCCCGCTGTGTCCGGGGCGCGGGCGGCGCGCTCCAGGTCGACGAGGGCTGGCGCACCATGCCCTACCTCGGCGCGGGCAGCGTGGGCATCGGCATGGTGCTCGACGACTACCTGGCGCACCGCGCCGACGAGGAGTTCGCCCGGGCGCGCGACGAGATCGTGGCCGCGGCGCAGGCCATGTTCTACGCCCAGCCCGGCCTGTACCGGGGGGTGGCCGGGATGGTGCTGTACCTCGCCCGCACGACGGCCACGACGCCCGGCACCGGGCCCGGCGCCGTCCGGCGCCAGCTCGACGCGCTGTCCTGGCACGCCATGTCGTATCGCGGCCGGCTCGCCTTCCCCGGCGAGCAGATGATGCGGCTGTCCATGGACCTGTCCACCGGCACGGCCGGCTGTCTGCTGGCCGTCGCCGCCGTGCACGGCGACCCGCCCGCCGGGCTGCCGTTCCTGCCGCCGCTCGCGGGCGGCGCCCCCAGACTCGGCCTCATCAGGGGTCGTGATGTAACAACGGAACCCGTTGCCGTACGAGAGGAACTGTCATGAACCTGTTCGAACTGCAGTCGCTGGAGACCCCGAAGGACGAGGCCATGGGCGACGTCGAGACCGGCAGCCGCGCCAGCCTGCTGCTCTGCGGCGACAGCAGCCTCAGCGTCACGACCTGTAACTGACCGAGGTCGCTCGGCACCGGCGCCCCGGGCACTCGCCCGGGGCGCCGGGTTCGCTCCGGTGCCGGGCGGAAGGGGGCCCGCGGTGATGACGACCAGGCGCCGGGCACAACTGCTGGTGCTGCTGTGCTCGGTGGGGGCGGCGGTGGCCGAGGTGGCCCAGCCGTTCGTGCTCGGCCGCACCCTCGACCTGCTGCTGCGCGGCGGTGACCCGGGCCGCTGGCTCGCGCTCAGCGCCGGGCTGCTGCTCGGCGAACTGCTGCTGGACAGCCTCACCGCGCTGTGCACCGGCCGCTGCACGGCCGGCTGGACGGCCGCCGTCCGCTCCCGGGCCTTCACCGGACTGCTGCACTGCGTACCCGACCGGGCGCGGGACCTCACCCCCGGGGACGTCGGGACCCGGCTGACCCTCAACGCCGCCGACGCGGGCGCCGCCCCCGCGGCCCGGGCGGCCCTGGCGGCCTCGCTGATCACTCCGGTGGGCGCGCTGGCGGCGCTGGCCCTGGTCGACGTATGGGTGGCGGCGTGCGTACTTGCCGGACTGCCCGCCCTGGCCCTGGTGCTGCGCGCGTTCGCCCGGGACACCGGGGCGTCGGTCGCCGCCTACCAGCGGGTCCAGTCGGAGATCGCCACCCGGCTGCTGGAGTCCCTGGACGGCGCGGCGACCATCGCCGCGGCCGGCACCACGGCCCGCGAACGCGCGCGCATTCTCGCCCCGTTGCCGGAACTGGCCGCCCTGGGCCGGCGCATGTGGGCGCTGCACGGACGGGCGCTGGGCCGCAGCGGGGTGCTGGTGCCGGCGCTGGTCCTGGCCGCCACCGCCGTCGGCGGACTGCGGCTGGCGGCGGGCGCGCTGAGCGTGGGCGGGCTGCTCGCCGCCTGCCGGTACGCGCAGCTGACGGCCGGTGTCGGCGGGGCGGCCTCGCTGCTGGGCGCGGTCGTCCGGGGCCGGGCGGCGCGGGCCCGGACCCTGGAGCTGGAACGGCTGCCCGCGCTGGCCTACGGCACGGCGGGTCTTTCGGCGGACGGGCCGGGGACGCTGGAGCTGCGCGGGGTTCGGGTGGTGCGGGACGGCCGGGAGGTGCTGCGCGCCGATGCCCTGCGGGTGCCGGGCGGCGCGACCGTCGCGGTGGTCGGCCGCGGCGGGGCGGGCAAGTCGGTGCTGGTGTCCGTGGCGGGGCGGCTGACCGACCCCGACGAGGGCCGGGTACTGCTGGACGGCGTCCCGTTGGACCGGTTGAGCCGCGAGGCGTTGCGCACCGAGGTCGCGTTCGCTTTCGAGCGCCCGGTGCTGGGCGAGGGCACGGTCGCGGAGGCGGTCGCCGCGGGGGCGCGGCGGGTCCCGGCCGAGGGGGTGCGGGCCGCCCTGGCCGCCGCGGGCGCCGACGGCTTCGTACGCCGGCTGCCGGGCGGGTCCGGTACGCCGTTGCCGGCGGCTCCGCTGTCCGGCGGCGAGCACCAGCGGCTCGGGCTGGCCCGGGCGTTCGCGCACGCCGGCCGGCTGCTGATCATGGACGACGCGACGTCCAGTCTGGACACCGCGACGGAGCACGAGGTGGACCGGGCGCTGCGCCGCTCCCCGCGGCCGGGCACCCGGCTGGTGGTGGCCCACCGGCCGTCGGTCGCCGACCGGGCGGACCTGGTGATCTGGCTGGAGGACGGCCGGGTACGGGCCGTGGCACCGCACCGCGAGCTGTGGCACACGGCCGACTACCGGGCGGTCTTCGGCGCCGGGGCGGCCGCCGGAACCCCGGCGCCGCGGACCGCCCCCGAGGAGGTACGGCCGTGAGTGCCCGGGTCGGGGAGGGTGGAAGTGGCGTGCCGACCGGGGAAGGGGCCGCCCCCGGCCCGGCGGGCCACGCACCCGACGGACGTGGCTCGCTGCGCCGGATCGGCCCGGCCGCCCGGCGTTTCCTCGGGCGCCGCAAGGGCGTGCTGGTCCGGCTCATGGCGTGGTCGCTGGTGGAGGCGGCGCAGGCGTTCCTGGTCGGGTACGGGGTCGCGCACTCCGTCGACCAGGGGTTTCTCGCCGGGGACACCCGCCGGGGGCTGCTGTGGCTCGCGGCCGCCCTGGTCGCCGTACTGTTCGGCGCGCCGGTGGTCCGGGGCGTGTTCGCCGAGTTGGCCGGGCTGACCGAGCCGCTGCGCGACGGTCTGGTCCGGCGGGCCGTCGACCGGTCGCTGACCGGCGCCCTGGCCGGGCCGGGCGGGACGGACCGGGCGGCCGTCTCCCGGCTGACCAATCAGGTCGAGATCGCCCGGGACAGTTTCGCCGGCCTGGTCCTCACCCTGCGCTCGTTCGTTTTCACCGCCGCCGGGGCGCTGCTCGGCCTGCTGTCCCTGCACCCGGCCCTGCTGGTGGTGGTCCTCCCTCCGCTGCTGGCCGGCCTCGCCCTGTTCCTGGCGACGCTGCGGCCGATGGCGGCGGCGCAGCGGCGCGCCCTCATGGCCGACGAGGCGCTGGGCGACCACGCGGCGCGGACCCGGACGGCGCTGCGCGACCTCACGGCCTGCGGGACCGGCCCGGTGACCGCCCGGCACGGTGCCCGCCTGGTCGCCGACGCCGCCGCGGCGGCCCGCGCGCTGGCCGGCTGGGCGGCGGTGCGGACGGCGGCGCTGGGCGTGGCGGGCCACCTGCCGGTACTGACGCTGCTGGTCGCCGTACCGTGGCTGCGCGGCCGGGGTGTGACGGCGGGCGCGCTGCTGGGCGCGTTCACCTACCTCGTCCAGTCCCTGCTGCCCGCCCTGCACACCCTGATGACCGCGCTCGGCGCGGCGGGCGCGCGGCTGCTGGTCGTCCTGGACCGCATCACCGGGCCCGGGGAGCCGGACCGGACCGGGAGCCGCGAACCGCCGCCCGCCAGGGCGCGGACCGGCCCGGCGGCACCCGCCGCCGTCCGGCGGGCCCGCCCGCCCGCGGTCGAACTGCGGTCCGTCACCCTCTCCTACGGCGTCCGGGCCGAACCGGTGCTCGACTCGCTGGACCTGCGCGTCGCCCCGGGCGAGCACCTGGCCGTCGTCGGACCGAGCGGCATCGGCAAGTCGACACTGGTCCGGCTGATCGCCGGGACCCTCGCGCCGGACCGCGGCGAGGTACGGGTGGCCGGGCGGACGGTGACCGGCCGGGCGGCCACCGAACTGGCCGCGCTGCGGGCCGTGGTCCCGCAGGAGGCGTACGTCTTCTCCGGCACCGTCGGCGACAACCTCGCGTATCTGCGTCCGGCGGCGAACCGCAACCGCGAGGACCTCGACGCGGCCGTCCGAATCCTCGGCCTGGGCTCCCTGGTGGCGCGGCTGGGCGGGCTCGACGGGCCGGTGCGTCCGGCCGAACTGTCCGCCGGGGAGCGGCAGTCGATCGCGCTGGCGCGGGCCTACCTGTCACCCGCGCCGCTGCTGCTGCTCGACGAGGCCACCTGTCATCTCGATCCGGCGGCCGAGGCGCGGGCCGAGGAGGCGCTCGCCCGGCGCCCGGGCGCGCTGCTGGTCGTGGCGCACCGGCTGTCGTCGGCCGTCCGGGCCGACCGGGTGCTGGTGCTGGACGGCGTGCGCGCGGTGTGCGGCAGCCACCCGGACGTGCTGTCCCGGTCGTCGCTCTACCGTGACCTGACGGGTCACTGGAACTCGGTCCCGCGGCACGGGAGCTGACGCCGGCCCGTCACGCCCAGCCGGCGTTCTGGAGAATGCGTATGGCGTCGACCCGGTTGCGGGCGCCCACCTTCCGGATGGCCGTGGCCATGTAGTTGCGGATGGTCCCCCGGGACAGGTGCAGACAGGCCGCGATCTCGGCCATCGGCGCGCCCTGCGCGGCCAGCGACAGCACACTCAGCTCCCGGCTGGTCAGCGGCATCTCCGCGCCTTCCAGCAGGGCCACGGTGAGCGTGGTGTCGAGGAAGCGCTCCCCCGCGGCCACCGTGTGCACCGCGGTGATCAGCCGCTGGGCGGGGGCGTTCTTGTCGACCAGCCCGAACGCGCCGCCGTCGAACGCCCGGCGCAGCACGCCCGGCCGGCTGGGCGTCGCCAGGACGACGAGCCGCTCCCCGCAACGCGCCCGGAGCGACGCGCCCTCGGCCTCCCGCGGCCCGTGCAGACACTCGCCGTCCACGACGCAGACGTCCGTCGGCAGCACGTCGGGTTCCGGTATGCCGGCGCGCGGGGACAGGGACGAGACCTCCAGCGTGCCGTCGGATCTGAGCAGTTGCACCAATGCCGACCGCAGCAGTTCCTCGTCGTGCACCACCAGTACGCGGATCATCTCCCCCACCCCTTGTCAGCGGCTGTCCGGCAGGGCAGCCGACCCGACTTCTCCCGCAACAGGGGCCATGTGCCCCCATTCGTTCCGAGGGAACACAGCACGGAAGGGCGTGAAGGCGGCACCGGAATCATTACGCCGCTCCGGCGCTCGGAAGGAGACAGTACGACGGCGCGCACGCGGGCGCGTTCGGTACGGTGACAGCCGTCGGCCGGGCGGCGGGAGCGGCGGACGGCCGCCCGGCGCCGGCGGACGACTCCCTGGCCACGACCCGGGTACGGGGCTCGCGACGGCCGTACGCCGCCGGGCGGCCGGCCGGGGACGGCCGGCCGGACCCGGCCGGGTGGCGGCCGGAAACCGTCACCGGCCAATCTGGCGCGAATCCGCCGCCGGACCGCCCGCCCGGCACCCCCGGCCCCCCGGCACTCGCGCGGAAGCCGGGCCGGAACCGGATTACGCTGCGGGGCAGGGCCCGAGCGGCCGAAGAACTCGCCGGAGCCGAAGGGAAGGTGCGTGCCGTGACCCGACCGCCCACCGCCGCGCAGCGGCGCCTCGTGGACACCGCCGACCCGGTCACCGGACGGCTGACGGGGACCCCGGCCCAGCTCGCGGCGCTGGTGCGGCAGGGGATCGCCTTCCGGCATCCGCGCCCGCCGCACGACCACTTCCTGACCCCGGCCGGTCACCGGCTGCGGGAGGCCGCGCCGGAGCGGACCGGTCCGGTACCGGCCGCCGCCCGGGCGGCGCCCGCCGCCGACGACGGGGTGTTCGCCGCGCGGGTCGGCGGCGAGGAAGCGGGGCCCGCCGGGCCGGGGCGGCTGCGGGAGGTGCGCGGTGCCTGGCAGGGCCTGCTGGAGCTGCGCCGGATGACCAACCCGGACGGCGCCGCGGACCGGCCCTGCGGGTGGGAGCGGACCCATCTGGTGCGGGCCGCCGCGCTCGCCCTGGAGGCGGCCGGCCACCGGCCGGCGGACCCGGAGACCGACGGCTACCGGGTGCGGGCCACCCCGCAGCCCGACGCGGTCGCGGTGCACGCGCCGGACGCCGGGGCGCTGCGGGCGGCGGCGGACACCCTGGAGCGGGCCGGCTGGCAGGCCGGCGAGTACACCGAGCCGCGGACCAGGGCCCGTTACCTGCTGGCGTCACCGCGCCGGGTGTGACGAGCGTGCCAGGATCGGTGGGTCAGGCCGTCCACGACGAGAGGCAGCAGCCGTGAACCAACCGTTCTCCGTTCCGGTGACCGTCCGCGGGTACGAGACGGACGTGCAGGGGCACCTCAATCAGGCCGTCTACCTCAACTACGCGGAGCACGCCCGCTGGTCGCTGCTGCGGGCCGCCGGGATCGGCCAGGCCGCCCTGGTGGGCCAGGGCGTCGGCCCGGTCGCCCTGGAGACCACCATCCGCTACCGGCGGGAACTGCTGGCCGGCGACGAGGTGGAGGTGACCTGCGCGTTCGAGTGGGGCGAGGGCAAGACGTTCAGAATCCGGCAGACCGTGCGCAAGGCCGACGGCACGGTGGCCGCGGAGATCGACGCGGTCGGCGGGCTGATGGACCTCAAGGCGCGCCGGCTGGTCCCGGACCCGCGGGCCCGCCTCGCGGCGCTGGCGTCGGATCCGGCCCTGTTCGGGCGGTAACCGCGCGCGGCGCCCCGGCGGGGCCGGGGCCCGCCGGCCAGTCCGGCGCACGGGGCAGGGTGACCCGTACCGTCAGACCGCCGCACTCGCGCGGCCGGGCCGTCACCTCGCCGCCGTGGGCGTGCGCGACGGCCCGGACGATGGACAGGCCGAGCCCCGCGCCGCGGCCGGTGACCACCCGGTCGGTGCCGAGCCGGCGGAACGGTTCGAAGAGCACCGGCACCTCGAACGCCGGGATCCGGGGGCCGGTGTTGCTGACCACCAGTTCCACCCGGTCCGCGCCGGGCGTCCGGCTGACCACCCGCACCCAGCCGTCCGCGCCGGTGTTGTGCCGGATGCCGTTCTCGACCAGGTTGTGCACCAGCCGCTCCAGCAGCAGCGCGTCGCCGAGGGCGACCGCCTCCTCGGCCCGGGCGGTCACCGTGATCCGCGCCCGGCCGGCCTCGGGCCCGGTCTGCGCCAGCACGTGGGCGGTCAGGTCGGCGAGGTCCACCGGCCGGCGTTCGGCGATCTCGTTCTCGGAGCCGGCCAGCAGCAGGAGGCCGCTGATCAGCCGCTCGTGCCGGGCGTTGATCTCCAGCAGGTCCGCGCCGAGCCGCCGTACGTCCGCGGAGGCGGCCGGCCGGTGCATGGCCATCTCCACCAGGGCCCGGTTCAGGGTGAGCGGGGTGCGCAGTTCGTGCGAGGCGTTGGCGACGAAGCGGCGCTGCCCGTCGAAGGAGCGGTCCAGGCGCTCGACCATCGTGTCGAAGGTGTCCGCGAGGTCCTTCACCTCGTCCCGGGGGCCGCTGAGCGCGATGCGTTCGTGCAGGCCGCGGTCGGCGGCCGGGGCGCTCGCGATGCGGCGCGCGGTGTCGGTGACCCGGTGCAGCGGGGCCAGCACCCGGCCGGCCACCACCCAGCCGAGGCCGGCCGCCGCGCAGCCGACCACGCCGAGCGCGATGCCGCCCTGGGTGAGCAGGGACGTGGTGGCCTCGTCGCGCCAGCGGTCGCGCTCGTCCGCCAGCAGCATGTCCAGGTCGACGCCGCGGGGCGGGGGGCCGGTGCTCTCTCCCCCGGCGAGGACGCGGTCACCGGCGGTGGGTCCGCCGGAGCTCTCCGGGGCCGGTGCGGCACCGGCGGTGGGCGCGGCGGCGGCCGTCCAGGACCGGGTGGCGGTCGGGGTCAGCGACAGCAGCTTCGTGGTGGTGCCGCCCAGACGCTGGCCGAGCAGCGCGTAGGTGACGCCGAGCAGCAGGATGCCGCCGAGCAGGAACAGCCCGCCGTAGGTGAGGGTGAGGCGGGCGCGCAGGGTCAGCCGTACGGGCGGCCGGCCCGACCGGCGAAGCGGTGGCCGCCGGGGCCGGGTGCGGTCGGGGGTCACGGGATGCGGTACCCCACTCCCGTCACCGTCTCCACCACCGGCGGATCGCCCAGCTTGCGGCGGAGTTTCAGTACGGCCAGCCGCACCGCGCCGGTGAACGGGTCGGCGTTCTCGTCCCACGCCTTCTCCAGGAGCTGTTCGGCGGAGACGGCCGCGCCGTCGGCCCGCAGCAGCTCGGCCAGTACCGCGAACTCCTTCTTGGACAGCGGGACGTAGCGGCCGTCCCGGAACACCTCGCCGCGCGCCGGGTCCAGGGTCAGGCCGGCCCGGCGCAGCACCGGCGGGGCGGCGGGCCGGGAGCGTCGGCCCAGCGCCAGGACCCGGGCGGCGAGTTCGGTGAACGCGAAGGGTTTGGTGAGGTAGTCGTCGGCGCCCAGGCCGAGGCCGTGCACCCGGTCGGTGACCTCGGCGGCGGCGGTGAGCAGCAGCACCCGGGTGGGCCGGTCGTCGGCGACCAGTTCGCGGCACACGTCGTCGCCGTGCACGACGGGCAGGTCGCGGTCCAGGACGACCACGTCGTAGTCGACGACACCGACGCGTTCCAGGGCGGCGGCGCCGTCGTGGGCGAGGTCCACGGCGTGCGTCTGCCCGCGCAGCCACTCGGCGATCGCGTCGGCCAGCATCGGTTCGTCCTCGACCACCAGGACCCGCATCCCCCACGCCCTCCCCTGTCGGCACTGCGGTCAGGGTGCCGCACCCGGTGTTTCCTCCCCGTTAGCTCCGGCTGTGCCGGGCGCGGAAACGCCGCGGAAACGGCCCGTCCGGTTCGCTTCCTCAGGTCGCGGCGCCGTACGTCGTCGCGAGGTGAGGAGAGGACGTCATGCGGACACGGAAGCAACGCGCCTGGTTTGCGCTGTGGTCGGCGGTGCCCCTGGTGGTGACGCTGGCCCTGACCGGCTGCGGCGGCCCGGGCGACGGCGACACGGCCGTCGAGGAGGCCGCGGCCAGCCGGAACGCCGAGGACGAGAAGGCCGTGAAGTACGCCGAGTGCCTGCGCGAGCACGGGCTGGACGTCGAGGACCCGGGGGAGGGCGGCGGCGTGCGGATCACCGGCCGGGTCAAGAAGGACGTCATGGACAAGGCCATGGAGGCCTGCCGCGACCTCAACCCGATGGAGGGCAACGAGACCGCCAACGCCGAGGCCGAGGAGCGGATGCGGGAGCAGGCCGCGTGCATGCGGAAGAACGGCGTCGAGGACTTCCCCGACCCCGATCCCGGCAAGGGCCTGCGGATCAACAAGGAGGTGCTGGACGACCCCGACTTCGAAAAGGCCGAGGGTGCCTGCGAGGAGTACACCCCCGACGCCCCGCGGGGAGGCGGCGATGAGTGACGCGGCCGTCTTGGAGGCCGGGCCGCCGGCCGCGTCCGGCGCCGGGCCGGAGGCGCCACCGCCCCGGCGCCGCCGCACCCGGTGGCTGGTGGCCGCGCTCGGGGTGCTGGCGGCGGTGGGCGGCGCGGCGGCGGCCGGCGCGGCCGGAGTGGGGCTCGGGGACGGCGGGTCCGACGGTTCGGCTCAGCGGCGGCTGCCGCCGGCCACCGCCGATGTGACCCGGCAGACCCTGACCGACGGGGTGACCGAGGACGGGGAGCTGGGCTACGGCAGTTCCTCGACGGTGACCGGGCACTCCCCCGGCACCGTCACCGACCTGCCCACCACCGGCGACCGCGTCACCCGGGGCGAGGCCCTGTACCGCGTGGACGAGCGGCCCGTGGTCCTCATGTACGGCTCGGCGCCCGCCTACCGGGCGCTGCGCGCCGGCCTGGAGGGCGACGACGTGCGGCAGTTGGAACGCAACCTCGACGCGCTCGGCTACACCGGTTTCTCCGTCGACGACGAGTACACCGACGCGACCGCCGACGCGGTGAGCGCGTGGCAGCGGGACGCCGGCCTGGAGGAGACCGGTGTCGTGGACAACGGCCAGGTCCGCTTCGCGCCGGGCGCGGTCCGGGTGGACGCCCTGCAGGCCGAGGAGGGCGGCTCGACCGGCCCCGGCCAGAAGGTCCTGACGTACACCTCCACCGCGCAGTCCGTCAGCGTCGAACTGGACACGGCCGATCTGCGGCTGGCGGAGAAGGGCGCGAAGGTGAGCGTCGTACTGCCGGACGGGACGGAGGTCGGCGGCCGGATCACCGAGGTCGCCACGGAGATCTCCGCCGGGGAGGGCGAGGAGGACGACACCACCACCGTAGGCAAGGTGGCGGTGGCGCTCGACGGGGACCAGGCCCGTAAGGCCGCCGCGCCCTATGTGCTGGCGTCGGTGGACGTCACCTTCACCGCCGGCCGGCGGGAGAACGTGCTGACCGTGCCGGTGGCCGCGCTGGTGGCGCTGCCCGAGGGCGGCTTCGCCGTCGAGGCGGTCAAGGGGTCGTCGGCCTCGTACGTCCCGGTGGAGACCGGGCTGTTCGCCGACGGCCGGGTGGAGATCAGCGGGGACGGGGTCACCGAGGGCATGACGGTGGGGATGCCGTGATGGTCATGACGGGCGGGGCCGCCGAGGATTCCATGATCGAACTGAGGAACGTGGTGAAGACGTACGCGGGCACGGTGCACGCGCTGGCCGGGGTGTCGCTGACCGTGGCCCGCGGTGAACTGGTCGCCGTGGTCGGCCCGTCGGGCTCGGGCAAGTCGACCATGCTGCACATGCTGGGCACCCTGGACCGGCCCACCTCCGGCACCGTGCGCGTCGACGGCCACGACACCGGGACGCTGACCGACGCCCGGCTGTCGGCGCTGCGTGCGCGGCGGATCGGGTTCGTGTTCCAGCAGTTCCATCTGGCGGCCGGTACGTCCGCGC
>NZ_JBFAAP010000032.1:0-90569 GCF_040639815.1 Streptomyces sp. NPDC023723 | reverse complement strand
GGACCAGCCGTCCAGCAGCGCGTGGTGGTTGGTGAGGACGAGTTTGTGCTCGGCCGGGCCGGTGCGGGACAGCAGGAAGCGGATCAGCGGCGGCCTCGCGCTCACCCGCCTCGCGCTCACCCGCCTATCGCTCACCCGCCTCGCGCTCACCCGCCTATCGCTCAGCCGCGCGCGGCCGCCGCCCGGCGCCGTTCCGTCACGGCCGGGGCCGTCGAGTGGGGGAGCAGGTCGTGGGGGGCGTCGGGGAGGAGCACGTCGACCTCCGTGTCCTCGGAGAAACGATACGGCCGGTGCGCCAGCAGGGTCCCCAGATAGCGCCGGACGCGGGAGAGTTCGGCCCGGACGGTCACCGTGCGGGCCGGGTCGCCGAACATGTCCTCGGCCAGGCCCGCGGCGCTGCGCCCGCGGCGGTGGACGGCGAGCAGGTAGAGCAGTTCGGCGTGCCGGGGGCTCAGTTCGTGGGTCCAGGAGCCGACGCCGCCCAGCACCCCGACCGACCAGCGGCGCGGCTGTCTCAGGTCCAGCACGATCCGGGTGGCCCCCCACGGCGCCGGTTCCTCGGCGGCCCGCAGCAGCCAGCCGTCGGCCAGCGGCTCCACCGCGCACGGGCCGAGCGACGGCAGCGACAGCGGCCCGGCCGCCATGGACTTCGGCAGGGCGATCCGCTCGGTGTACGGCATCCCGGCCACCGCCGCCGTCCAGCCGTCCCGGTCCACCACCAGGGCCCGCCCGCCGATCCGGGCCAGCACCGGCGCCGCCACCGCGCGCAGCCGCTCCAGCGACCGCAGGCGCAGCTCGCGCAGCCGGGCCTCGGCGAGCCCGGCGACCGCGCCGACCCAGGCCAGGGTCGCCGGATGCATCGTCTCCAGCGGCCCGCTGACGTCGACCACCCCGAGCAGCCGTCCGTCGCGCGGGTCGGTGATGGGCGCCCCGGCGCAGGTCCAGCCGGTGTGCGAGCGGACGAAGTGCTCGGCGGCGAAGACCTGGACCGGCCGCCGGATGACCGCCGGCGTGCCGATGCCGTTGGTGCCGACCACGTCCTCCCGCCAGTCCGCGCCGAGTTCGAACCCGAGCTCGTCGGCCTTGCGCAGCACCCGCGGGCTGCCCTCCCGCCACAGCACCCGGCCCTCGTCGTCCGCGACGACCATGATGTGCTGGGCGACGTCCACGGCGGACAGCAGCCCCTCCCGCAGCACCGGCAGCACGTGCCGCAGCGGCGACGTCTCCCGCCGCCGCTCCACCTCCTCGCGGGAGAGCAGCCCGGCGCGGAAGTCGTGGTCCGGGTCGACGCCGCCGCGCAGCATCCGCTCCCAGGACCGTTCGATCACCGGGCGGGGCGCGACCGGGGCCGGACCGCCGGCCAGTCGGGCGGACCGGACCGCGTCGAGCATCCGGGCCGCGTGCGCCGCGTCCACGGCCGCCACCTGCGTCACGTCCATCGGCGAGGGCGTCACGGTCTTTCGTCCTCTCAAGAGATGGGTCAAGAGATGGGTCGAGAGATGGGTCAAGAGATGGGCTCGCACACCGTCTGGCGTATCCGTCTCATTCTGACCGCTTGCCCCGGCGCCCGGGACACAGTCGGCGCACAGCGCGCGGCGAAGTTGCAACCCCCTGCAACCCTGGTGGACGGCTGCGTGGTACTCCAGACTTGTCCCGCGTCGCCCCGAGCGGCGCACGCCCGCCTGAAACGGGCCAGTGCGCGGGGGGTGGTGCCGTGTCGGCGCAGCACCACCCCCCGTACCACCCCCGACGACCGCGGTACCACCGTCGGGATCAAGCCACCGGCCGGGCCCGCTCCACCACCGACGCCAGGTCCAGGGTCGCGGGCAGGGTGCCGAAGGCCGCGCCCCCGTCGCCGCCCAGCCGCGCGGCGCAGAACGCGTCGGCGACCTCCGGGGGCGCGTACCGCACGAGCAGTGAACCCTGGAGCACCAGCGCGAGCCGTTCCGCCAGCCGGCGGGCCCGCGCCTCGGCGTGCGACAGGTCCGCCAGCTCGGTCAGCAGGTCCCGGATCGCCGCGTCCAGCCGGTGATCGGCGCCGCGCGCCCGGCCGACCTCCCGCAGATAGGCGTCCAGCGCCGCCGGCTCGCGCTGGAGCGCCCGCAGCACGTCCAGCGCCTGGACGTTGCCCGCGCCCTCCCAGATCGAGTTCAGCGGCGACTCCCGCACCAGCCGGGGCAGCCCGGACTCCTCGACGTACCCGTTGCCGCCCAGGCACTCGGCCGCCTCCACCGCCACCGGCGCGCACCGCTTGGTCACCCAGTACTTGGCGGCCGGCACCGCCAGCCGCAGCAGCGCCCGCTCGCTCTCCGAGCCGTCGTCGTACGCCGCCGCCAGCCGCAGCCCCAGCGCCGTCGCCGCCTCCGACTCGATGGCGAGGTCGGCCAGGACGTTGCGCATCAGCGGCTGGTCGACCAGCTTGGTGCCGAACACCGCGCGGTGGGTGGCGTGGTGGACGGCCTGCGCCACCGCCTGCCGCATCAGCCCCGCCGAACCCAGTACGCAGTCCAGCCGGGTCGCCGCCACCATCGGGATGATGACCCGCACCCCGTCGCCCTCCGCGCCGACCCGGCGCGCCCAGGTGCCGGCGAACTCCACCTCCGCGGAGGCGTTGGACCGGTTGCCCAGCTTGTCCTTCAGCCGCTGGATCAGGAACACGTTGCGGCTGCCGTCCGCCAGGACGCGCGGCACCAGGAAGCAGGTCAGGCCCGCCGGGGCCTGCGCCAGCACCAGGAAGGCGTCCGACATCGGCGCCGAGCAGAACCACTTGTGCCCGGTCAGCTCGTACGCCCCGTCGTCCCCGGCCAGCGGCCGCGCGGCGGTCGTGTTCGCCCGGACGTCGCTGCCGCCCTGCTTCTCCGTCATCCCCATCCCGGCCAGCGCCCCGGCCTTCAGATGCGCGGGCCGCAGCTCCCGGTCGTAGATGGTGGAGGTCAGCCGGGGCTCCCACTCGGCGGCGAGGTCCGGGTCGGCGCGCAGCGCGGGCACCGCCGCGTGCGTCATCGACAGCGGACAGCCGTTGCCCGCCTCGACCTGCGTCCACATCAGGAACGCCGCCGCCCGCCGGACATGCCCGCCCGGCCGGGACCAGGCGGCGGTCAGCCCCGCCGCGACGCCCTTGCCGAGCAGCCGGTGCCAGGCCGGATGGAAGTCGACCTCGTCGAGCCGGTGCCCGTACCGGTCGTGGCTGCGCAGCACCGGTGGCCGCTCGTTGGCCTGTGTGCCCCACTCCCGCGCCTGCGCCGATCCGCAGCTGCGGCCGAGGCCGGACAGTTCCGCCGCTGCCTCCTCGGCCAGCTCCGGCGCCAGATGCCGGCCGACCGCGTCCGTCAGCGCCCGGTCGGCGGCGTAGACGTCGTACCCGACCAGCGGCGGCGGCTGGTTCGTCACGGTGTGGGTGCTGCCTGTCATGCAGGGCAACCTACCCGGGCCCGGCCACCGGTACCGCGTGCCCGGCCCGCCGCCGGGGCGGCGACTTTACGGTCAACGCGGACATGCCAGACGCATCGGCTCCGGTTCCGCCGTGCGGCGGGTCACCGCGGGATGAGGGGTGCCGCTCCCGGCGGATACCTTTAGGTCGTGCAGCCAGCAAGTGAACCCCCCGAGCGGCCGTCCGGACGGCTCCATCGCGCCCGCGCGCTCTACCGGAACGTCTCCAAGCGCAGGACCGCCTGGCTGCTCCTGAAGGACACCGTCAACTCCTGCATGGAGTACCGGATCCTGGGCCTGGCCGCCGAGGCGGCGTTCTTCACGCTGCTGTCGGTGCCCCCGCTGCTGCTCAGCGTCCTCGGGCTGCTCGGCTACGTGGACCTGTGGATCGGCGCCGACACCACCGACAGCCTGCGGGTGAACATCCTGGACGCGTCCCGCGCGGTGCTCTCCGAGCGGGGCGTCAAGGAGATCACCGAGCCGATCCTGGACGACGTGATGAAGGGCGGCCGGCCCGACGTCATCTCCATCGGCTTCCTCTTCGCCCTGTGGTCGGGCTCCCGCGCGGTGAACGTCTTCATCGACACCATCACCGTGATGTACGGCCTCGACGGCGTCCGGGGCCTGGTCAAGACCCGGCTGCTGTCCTTCGGCCTGTTCATCGTCGCGCTGCTGATCGGCTCGATCGCGCTGCCGCTGATGGTGGCCGGCCCGGACGCGGTGGTGCGGATCGTGCCCTGGTCGACGACGGTCGTCCAGGTGCTGTACTGGCCGGTCGTCATCGTCCTGTCGATCGCCTTCCTGACCACCCTCTACCACGTGTCGGTGCCGGTGCGCTCGCCGTGGATCGAGGACGTGCCCGGCGCGCTGGTCGCCCTCGCGATGTGGGTGTTCGGCAGCTTCCTGCTGCGCATCTACCTCACCAGCACGGTCGAGGGCCCCACCATCTACGGCTCGCTGGCCGCGCCCGTCGCCGTGCTGCTGTGGATCGGTGTGTCCGCGTTCGCGGTGCTGGTCGGCGCGGCGGTCAACGCGGCCATCGACCGGGTCTGGCCGGCCGCCGCCACCGCCGCCGCCCGCGAGGCCAACGAGCGCATCCGGCAGGCCCAGGTCGCCGAGTACGTGGCCCGCACCGCGGTGCACGGCGAGGCCGACCCGGACATGCCCTCCGAGTTCCCGGAACGCTGGTCCCGCTTCCTGCCGCCGGAGGACGTGACGGCCCGCCTGCGGGCGCACGCGAAGACCACGCCGCGCGGCGAGGACGGGCCCGGTCCGGGACCGCGGGACAAGGAGAGCTGAGCCCCGGGCGCCCGAAGTAGCCTGGGCCGGTGTACACCGAACGGCCGTCCCGGCTGCCCGGCGCGGTGCTGTGGACCAGCGTCCCGGACGGCACCGGACGCGTCCTGCCCGACGGCTGCATGGACCTGCTCTGGCACGAGGGCCGGCTGCTGGTCGCCGGCCCCGACACCCGCGGGTACGCCACCGAGGGCGGCGGTACCCGGTGGGCGGGCGTCCGCTTCCCGCCCGGCACCGCCCCGGCCCTGCTCGGCGTACCGGCGCACGAGGTGCGCGACCGCCGGGTCCCACTCGCCGACCTCTGGCCGGCCGCCGAGGTGCGCCGCCTCACCGCCCGGGTCGGCGCGGCGCCGGACCCGGTGCTCGGCCTGGAGCTGGCGGCCCTGTCCCGGGCGGCGGACGCGGACCCGCCCGACCCGCTGCTGTCCCGGATCGCGGCCGCCCTGGACGCGGGCCGCCCGGTGGCCCGCACCGCTGACGAACTCGGCCTCGGCGCCCGCCGGCTGCACCGCCGCTCACTGGCCGCCTTCGGCTACGGCCCGAAGACCCTGGCCCGCGTCCTGCGCCTGCAACGCGCCCTCGCCCTGGCCCGGACCGGCGTCCCGCTGGCGGAGACGGCCGCCCGGTCCGGTTACGCCGACCAGGCGCACCTCACCCGGGAGGTGCGGGAGCTGACCGGGGCACGCCCGACCGAGCTACTGGGGTAGCGGAGCGAACAGGTCGACGCCGTTGCCGTCCGGGTCGAGGACGACGGCGTACCGCTGCCCCCAGACGGCGTCCCAGGGCTTCAGATCCCCGTGGTACCCGGCCCCGGTCGGCTCCCCGTACAGCGCGTCCACCTCTCCCGGGCTCCCGCGGAGCAGAAGACGGACGGGCGCTGTTACGCACACGTGTCTGTGTAACAGCCATGTATGAGTGGGTGCCCGAACGCAACGCGTCCGGTGATCCGGGCCGTCCTACGGGGCACAAGGGCTCACACGGAAACGTGAGCGGCACCGATTCAAGGAGCGACAATGCGGGTCAAGAACTACTCCCTCCTGGCCGTCGCGGTGGCCGCCGGCCTCTCCCTCACCGCGTGCCAGAACGACGACACGGCGTCGACGACGACGGATGCGGCGCCGGTGTCCTCGGAGTCGTCGGCCGCCTCCTCCGGAGACACCGAGCCGAGCGGCACCAACGCCAGCACCAACGGTGACACCGGCGCCGGCGTCAGCAGCGACACCTGCACCACCGACCAGCTCACCGCCACCCAGAAGCACGGCATGGGCGAGGGCGACATCCTTGTCCACCTGAAGAACACCTCGGACGCCGCGTGCGACCTCAAGGGCTTCCCGGGCGTCGATCTGAGGAACGACGACGACTCCGTCAGCGCCGCCCGCACCGACCTGGAAGCCCCGCTGGTCACCATCGCCGCCGGTGACGAGGCCCGCTTCACCCTGCACTACACGCCGAACACCTCCGGCGGCAGCGGCGTCACCTTCGACACCCTGGTCGTCACCCCGCCCAACGAGACGCACTCCCTGACCATCCCGGTCAGCGTCAACCTCGCCGTCACCGAGAGCACGGAGCCGGCGCTGCGGGTGGACCCGGTGGGCACCGGCAAGTAGTGGCGGCTCGGCGGGTCATCCTGCCCGACGGCGGCGCGCGGGGTCGGCCAGCACTGCCGCCCCGTACCCGGTGTCCTCGGGGTTGAGGTCGGTGCCCGGTGGGACGACGCGGTCGACGGCGTCCAGCAGGGCGGGGTCCAGGACGGTGTCCGCGGCGGCGAGCTGGCCGTGCAGGTGCTCGGTGGTGCGGGGGCCGATGATGGCCGCCGTCACCGCGGGGTGGGTGGTGACGAAGGCCAGGGCCAGCTGGATCAGGGTCAGGCCCGCTTCGTCGGCGAGGGCGGCGAGCCGGGTGGCGGCGTCCAGCTTGGCCTGGTTGGCGGGGACGTCCAGGTCGTAGTGGGAGAGCGTGGTGCGGAAGGACATCGTGCCGGTGCGGTGGCTGAGGGACGGGCCGGCCGCGTCGCGGCGCCAGCGGCCGGACAGCCAGCCGCCGGCCAGCGGGCTCCAGGCGAGCACCCCCATCCGGTACGTCTCGCAGGTCGGCAGCACGTCGGCCTCGACGCCCCGGGTCAGCATCGAGTACGGCGGCTGTTCGCAGACGAAGCGTTCACGGGCGCGGCGCTCGGCCGTCCACTGGGCCTGGACGATCGCCGAGGGGGCGAAGGTCGAGGAACCGGCGTAGAGGATCTTGCCCGCGCGGATGAGGTCGGAGAGCGCGGCCAGGGTCTCGTCGAGGTCGGTGGCGGGGTCCGGGCGGTGCACCTGGTAGAGGTCGATGCGGTCGGTGCCCAGGCGGCGCAGGCTCTCCTCGCAGGCCCGGACGATCCAGCGCCGGGAGGCGCCGCGTTCGTTGCCGCCGGGGCCCATCGGGCTGGACACCTTGGTCGCCAGGACCACGTCGTCGCGCCGGCCCGCGATCGCCTTCCCGACGATGCGCTCGGACTCGCCGGCCGAGTACACGTCGGCCGTGTCGATGAGGTTGACGCCCGCGTCGAGCGCCGTGCCGATGATGCGGGCCGAGTCGTCGTGGTCGGGGTTGCCCCACGCCCCGAACATCATCGCCCCGAGGCAGAGCGAGCTGACCTGGACTCCGGTACTGCCCAACGTGCGGTACTGCATGGCGGGGCCGCCCTCTCCTGAACTGTTATCGTCGAGACAAGCGGAGTCGGCTCCGCTTGACCGGACGTCACGCTAAGCGGAGTCGGCTCCGGATAGCAAGCCCGCGAGAGGAAGCCAGGTATGCCCGCTCCGGCCGACCGGCCGGTCCGTGCCGACGCACGGGCCAACGAGGACAAGCTGCTGACCGCCGCCGCCGCGGCCTTCGCCCGGGACGGCGCCGCCGTCACCCTCAAGCGGATCGCCCAGGACGCGGGCGTCGGCATCGGCACCCTGTACCGGCGCTTCCCCACCCGCGAGCAGCTCGTCGACGCCACCTACCGCTACGAGACGGCCCGGCTGGCCGACCGCGCCCCGGCCCTGCTGGCCGAACTGCCCGCCGACCGCGCGCTGCGCGCCTGGATGTCCGAGGTACTGGACCACCTCGCCGCCAAACACGGCATGGCCGACACCCTCAGAGCCCTCCTGAAGGACGACGAGCAGCTCGGGTCGCACACCCGGGAGCGGCTGGCGGGCGCGGTCGAGGAGTTCCGCCGCGCCGGTGTCGCCCAGGGAGTCGTCCGCGCCGACGTGCCCGCCGCCGACCTGCTCATGTCCCTCGCGGGCGTCACCTACGCGGCCGGCGCCCCCGGCCGGCGCGCCCAGGCCGAGCGGCTGCTCGACCTGCTGATGGACGGCGTCACCCGGCGGGGGCGGTGGGAGGCGGGCTGAGCCGCGGCGTCCCTCGGCCGCCGCCCGGCGCGGCCGTGCTGGCCCGTTCCACCAGCCGCGTCGACAGCTCCGTGCGGGTGCTCTCCGGGCGGGCGCCGTCCATCATCCGCAGCAGTAACCGCAGCGCGGTCGCCGCCATCTCCGCCAGCGGCCGGCGCACGGTGGTCAGGGCCGGCGTGGCCCAGCGCGCCTCCGGCAGGTCGTCGAAGCCGACCACGCTCATGTCGTCCGGCACCCGCAGCCCACGCTCGGCCAGCGCCTCGTACACCCCGAGCGCCATCGCGTCCGAGCAGACGAACACGGCCGTCGGCGGCACCGCCAGCGCCAGCAGTTCCCGCATCCGCCGCCGCGCGGCGTCCCGGTCGAACCCCGCGTGCCGCACGTACTCGGCACGGTGCCGCACCCCCGCCGCCGCCAGCGCCGACCCGTACCCCGCCACCCGCGCCCCGCTGACCGCCGTACCCCGGTCCCCGGCGATCACCGCGATCCGCTCGTGCCCCAGCTTCAGCAGGTGCTCGGTCGCGGTCACCCCGCCCTGCCAGTTCGCCGCGCCCACCGACACCACCCCGGCCGGCGGCTCGGCCACCGGATCGATCATCACGAACGGCACCCGCTGCCGCGCCAGCCACGCGTACTGCGCCCCGGTCAGCTCCGCCAGGTCGAACAGCACCCCGGCCGACCCCCGCACCATCAGCTTGTCCAGCCAGCCACCGCGCTCCGCCGCCCCGCCCCGGCGCCGGTCCAGCCCCGCCGAGACGACCACCTCGAGACCCGCGTCGTACGCCGCCTCCTCCACCCCGTGCAGCACCGCGCCCGCACCGGAGTCGGCCGGCGAGTGCACCACCAGGTCGACCAGCCGGGGCGCCCGCACCGTGTCGAACCGGGGCCTGCGCACGTACCCCAGCCGGTCCAGCGCCTCCGACACCCGGCGCCGCGTCTCCGGCGCCACATCCTCCCGCCCGTTGACCACCTTCGACGCGGTCGGCACCGACACCCCCGCCTCGCGCGCCA
This sequence comes from Streptomyces sp. NPDC023723, assembly GCF_040639815.1. Lineage (NCBI taxonomy): Bacteria > Bacillati > Actinomycetota > Actinomycetes > Kitasatosporales > Streptomycetaceae > Streptomyces > Streptomyces sp. NPDC023723. The sequence goes on along the minus strand of NZ_JBFAAP010000032.1, from coordinate 81,456 downwards.
CCACCGCGAGCGTCGGTCCGGCCGAGGTGCTCGCGCGCGCCGTACGGACCATGGACACCGACCTCCGAGGCCACCCGTAGAAAGCGCTTCCTAAACGGCTCCAATCTAGATCGGCCCGCACCCGGCGGGAAGACCCCGGTCGGCGCCGAGCGGAATATCGGCGCGGGCCGCGGTGCTCTGGGAATACCGGTGCCAAGCGTGGCGAAGGGCTGGTGGGCGATGACGGCGAACCAGACGAACCCCGTGGTCGGGACCCCTTACGGGGCGGTGCGCGGGCGGTGGGAGCGCGGTGTCGCGGTGTTCCGTGGCATCCCCTACGCCGCCCCGCCCTTCGGCCCCCGCCGCTTCCGCCCGCCTGTGCCGCCGGACCGCTGGGACGGCGTACGCGAGGCCGCCGCCTTCGGGCCCACGGCGCCGAAACCCCCGTACTCCGAGGCGTTCGGCCAGTACCTCTCCGACCCCTCCGTCCCCGGCGACGACTGCCTCAACCTCAACGTCTGGAGCCCCGACCCGTCTCCCGGCGCCCGCCTCCCGGTCCTGGTCTGGCTGCACGGCGGCGCCCTCACCCGGGGCTCCTCCGCCGTCCCGGTCTACGACGGCCGCACCTTCGCCCGCGACGGCGTCGTCTGCGTCTCGGTCAACTACCGCCTCGGCGTGGAGGGTTACGGCCTCTTCCCCGACGCCCCCGCCAACGCCGGCCTGCGCGACCAGCTCGCCGCGCTGGAGTGGGTGCGGGCGGCCGTCCCGGCCTTCGGCGGCGATCCCGACCGGGTGACGCTGGCCGGGCAGTCCGCCGGCGCGATCAGCGCGGGCGCGCTGCTGGCCGCGCCGCGCGCCCAGGGCCTGTTCCACCGTGCGGTGCTGCAGAGCGGGGCGCCGGAGGTCTCCGACCGGGCCAAGGTACGGCGGATGGTGCGCCGGATGGCGGCACGGCTGAAGATCCCGGCCACGGCGGAGGCGTTCGCGGCGGTCGACCGCGAGGTGCTGCTGCGCGCTCAGGCCGAGGTGGGCAAGCTGAGCAGTCCCGTGCTCGGCGGGCCGTCCTTCGGCATCGTCGTGGACGGCGACCTCGTACCGCGCGATCCGCTGGCCGCGCTGATCGAGGGGGACGCGGCGCCCGGGGTACGGCTGCTGATGGGCTGGACCCGCGACGAGTACCGGCTGTGGCTGGTCCCCGGCGGGCTCCTCGACCGCGTCGACCGCCTCGGCGCGGTGGCCCTGGCCGGGGCGCGGGCGCGGTGCCACTGCGGGCACGACGTGCCGCGCGGCTACCGGGCGTTGCGTCCCGACGCGGGGACCGCCGAGATCGTCGGCCAGATGGTGACGGACCATCTGCTGCGGGTGCCGCTGCACCGGCTCGCGGACGCGCGGCCCGGATCGGCGTACGTCTACGAGTTCGCGTGGCCGTCGAACCGGCCGGGGCTCGGTGCGTGCCACGCCCTGGAGCTGGGGTTCGTGTTCGACAGCGGGGAGCTGCCGGAGTCGCGGCGGCTGGCGGGGGAGGGGGCGCCGGTGTCACTGGCGGACGCGATGCACGCGGCGTGGGTGTCGTTCGTGCGGGACGGTGAGCCGGGGTGGACGGCGTGGGACGCCACCCACCCCGTACGGGTCTTCGGCCCGGGGACGCCGGGTACGGTGTGCGGTCCCCGGGACCGGGAGGTAGCCCTGTGGGCGACCGGCGGGGCGGAGCCCGTCACCGAGCCAGGTGCAAGAAGGTGGTCCAGGCTTCGGGGGTGACGGTGAGGTGGGGGGTGGCGGGGGCGGTTTTGGAGTCGCGGATGTGGATGGCGGCGGCTTCGTGGGCGACTTCCACGCAGTTGCCGCCCTCGTCGCTGCTGTAACTCGACTTGCGCCAGATGTAAGCGACTTCGAGGCAGGCGCCGCCTTCACCGCTGCTGTAGCTGGACTTGAACCACTCAAGGTCGGTGCCGGTCATGCCTCTCCCAGAAGACGATCCAACAGGTCCCTTGTATCCTCGGTGTTGAGGGCCTGCGTTCGCAGCATCGCATACTTCTGGGTGAGAATCCCCACCTCATCGGGGTCGGCGACGAGTGTGCTACCCCGCTGAGTTTCGCTGTAGGCCAGCCGCTGATGCTCGGGTGTTTCGAGCAGGATGAACGGCCCTTCCAGCCCGGCATGCGCCGTGCGACCCAGCGGAAGGATCTGCAACGCGATCCCGGGCACATCGGCGTACTTCCGTAGGTGACGCAGCTGATCCACGTACACGTCCCGGCCGCCGAGGCGGTCTCGCAGTGCCGCCTCCCAGATGACGAAGCTCGTGGCCGGTGAGGGCTTGCGGTGCAGCAGCTCTCGGCGTTCGATGCGAGCAGCCACCAACTGCTCGATCTCGTCCGGGTCGTACACCGGGATGCGGCTGCGGAAAACCGACCGAGCATAGGCTTCGGTCTGCAACAGGCCGGGGACCAGCAGGCTCTCGTACCACGAGATGGCGATAGCCTCCCGCTCCTGATCCAGATACTCCTCCGCCCAGAGGGGAATCATGTCCACCTCCGGCATCCTCCTCAGCGCAGTGACCAACGCCCCCTTGGTCTCCAGGAGTTCGTCGAGCTGCTCGGCGAGGTCCAGTTTCAGTGGGCGTCGGCCTTGCTCCACGGACGCGATCTGCTGCTCGCTGATGCCGAAGACCTCGCCCAGTGACCGCTGGGTGTATCCCGCCGCCTCCCGGTAGAGGGCGAGCAACGCCCCCACCATCTTCATCGCCGACGCGTTCTTGCGCCTTCTCGTGCTCATGCCGGTCGAACTCCCCATCCGCGCGCGTACGTTCACCCGCGCACGCCCGTACAACCCATCCGTACGCACTCGCGCACTGTCTCATCGTGACCACACAGCGTCACCATCGTTCCGTGAACAGCGAAACTCCACCCGGGCCGCGTGAGCGGTTCTACCGCCGGGAACGCCACTCCGTGCCCGCCGCGCGGGCATTCACGCACCGGGCGCTCACCGACTGGAACGTGCGCGGCCGCACGGACGACATCCTGCTCTGCGTCAGCGAACTGACCACCAACGCCCTGCTGCACGGCGTACCCCCGGGCCGCGGCTTCCTGCTCCGGCTGCTGCCGTACGGCGACGGCGGCGGCCTGCGGATCGAGGTGCACGACAGCGGGGGCGGCGTACCGGCTGTCAGGGAGCCGGACGAGGGCGGGCGCGGGCTGTTGCTGGTGGCGGCGCTGGCCGACAAGTGGGGGGTGGACGAGCGCGACCCGGGCAAGACCGTGTGGTGCGAGTTCCTGGTTCAGCCGCCGGTGCCGTCCGCCTCCTCCTCGGGGGCCTCCGCCGGCAGCGCTTCGGTGTAGATCGTCATGCCGGTCGTGTCGCCGTCGTGGGCCACGTCCAGCAGGGACGTGTAGGAGCCGGCGACCTGGGGGCGGAAGGTGATGAGAATGGAGCAGAGCAGTTCCCGTTCACCGCTGGGCGTGCATCCCTGGTGCTCCACGGTGACGGACGGCGGCTGGGTGTCCGGTGTGACGGAGAGGGTGACCTCGGCGTCGCTGTCGCAGTCGGAGGCGGTGTAGGTGGTCGTGCGGGTGTCCTCGCTGCCCACCGGGATCGCGGTGAAGCCGTCCGAGTTGTGACCGGTCAGCAGGCAGAAGGACGGCTGTTCGCCGACGGTCGGCGGGGAGGCCGGGCGGGAGGTGTCGTCCGGTGGTTCGGTGTCGGGCCGGGGGGTCACGCGCTGCCCGGGGTCCGGACTCGTCGGCTGCTCGGAGGGCTTGCCCGGGTCCGGCCGGGTCGGTTCGGAGGTGCTGGGGAGAACGGGGGCGGCGGCCGGGCCGGAGGCCGTCGCGGTGGCCGAGGGGCGCGCGGTCGGCGTGCCGTCGTCGCCCGACGCGAGCAGCCCCGCCAGCAGACCGGCGATCCCCAGCACCAGGACGCCGAGCCCGGCCGCCAGCGGGCCGCCCAGCCCGGCGCCGGAACCCCCGGCCGCCGCGGTCCCGCCGTCCGCCGGCGGCGGGTCCGTGCCGTTGATCGCCTGTCCGACCGCGAGGCCCCCGGCAGCCGAGGCGAGGCCCGCGCCGACCGCTGCCAGGCCCAGCGCCCGGCGCCGGACGTCCTCCTCGTGCGCGAAGTACGCCACGTCCGCCGTGGCGCCGAGCCGCGTGGCGGCCACTTTACCCAGCGTCAGCACCTCCTGCCAGGTGCCCCAGCACAGGCTCCGGGCCAGCATCGGCGCGGCGGCCCGCGCCAGGTCCCGTACGGCCGTGTCGTCGCCCCGGCGCGCGGCGTCCGCGAGGGCGCGGCGGACCAGGCCCGAGGCGGCGGCGACGGTATGCCGGGCGGGGCGGCGGCCGAGCCAGTCGGTGAGGCCGGGCGCGGCGTCGGCGGCGTCCCGCAGGGTGCCGGCCTGCTCGGCGGTGCGGACGGCGAGCGGCGTGGTGGCCCGGTAGCCGCCGTGCTCGTGGGTGATCAGGCGGAGCCGGTGCAGTTCCGTCAGGGTGCCGGGGGCCGGGGTTCCGACGCCGGCCGCGTCGAAGAGGGCTGTGGGCACCGCGAGCGGCTGGAAGGCGCTGAGCGCGCCGAGCAGCCGGGCGGCCGCCGGGCCGAGCCGCCCGGCGAGCCCCGCGGCCCTGGCGTCCTCGTCCGCGGTGAAGGCCGCGGTGCCGCTGCCCGCCTCCAGCAGGGCCGCCGCCGCGACCAGGGCCCGCGGATGGCCGTGCACCTCGGCGGCGAACCGGGCCGCCTCCCGTGCCTCCGTCTCGCTCAGCGGGCGGCCCGACTCCCGCGCCAGCAGGGCGAGCGACGCGTCGGCCGACAGTCCGCCGAGCCGGCAGCCGCGGGTGGCGGCGCCCGGTTCCGCCGGGCCCGGCCGGGCCGAGGAGACCAGTACGTCACAGCCGGGCAGCGTGTTCCGCAGGGCGGTGAGCGCGCCGGGGTCCGGGTCCTCGAAGTCGTCGACGACGACCAGGGCCTCCACCGGTGCCATCAGCCGCCGCAGCAGCGCGGCACCGGGCTTGTAGTCCTCGGTGTCGTGGCACGCCTCGAAGACCAGTTGGAGCACGTCCTCGGCGCTCCGCCCGGCCGCCGCTACGAAGACCACGGCGGCGTCCGTCCCAGTGCCGTGGTCCGCCGCGATCCGGCTCAGCAGGGCCGTGCGACCGCTGCCCGACGGGCCGTGGACCTGGACCGCGTACCCCTGGGCGAGGCGGTCGCGGACCCGGGCGCACTCCGCGTCGCGCCCGAGCAGCACCGGGGCCCGGGGCGGCCGGGCCCACTGTGCCGGACGCGGCCGGCGCCGCACCCGAGGCGGCCCCTCGGCCGCCGGCGCCGCGGTGGACCCGTGGTCGAACACGACGACGTGGTTCACGACATTGACGTCGTTGCCGTCCCCGACGATCAGCGTTCCGCTGATGTCCCGCGCGTGGAAGTTCGCTTCCAACTGCCGCCCCGATCCCCCAGATCAGCCGGTGGGGCAGCAGTACAGCAGCCCGTGCGGCCGTGCGGACGGTGTGTCGGGTCTTGGCCGAAGCCCGACCGGTTTGTGGCCTTCGCTGAACGAAACCGGTTGTCGCGGCACGGTACGGCGGGATCGGCCGCCGGTTCAGCTGCCGAGCCCCGCGACGAACTCCGTCAGCGCCGCCGCGACGGCGCCGGGCGCCTCCAGGGGGAGCAGGTGGCCGACGGCCGGGACGGTCGTCAGGGTGGCCCCCGGGAGGTGCGGGAGCAGGTGGTCGCGCAGGACGTGCGGCGGTTCCACCACGTCCCGCTCCCCGGCCAGTACCGCCACCGGAATGTCGATGTCCCGCGCGGCGGAGGTGATGTCCCGGGCGATCCCGCGCAACGGCCACTCCAGCCGGGCCTCGTCGCCGGCGGCGGCCAGGCTGTCGCGCACGGCGGTGGCCCGTACGGTCCCGGACAGCGGGGTGGCGGTCAGGACCTGGTCCAGGGCGTGCGCCACCGTCTCCGGGGAGTCGTAGGCGTGCGCGAGGCCCTGCCGGTACTCCTCGGTCACCGCGGCCGGCGGCTGCGGCGGCGCGGGCGCGACCAGCACCAGACCGGCCGGCCCGGCCGGACGGCGGGCCGCGAGGAGCAGGCTCGCCTTGCCGCCCATCGAGTGCCCGACCAGCACGTACGGCCCCGGCACGCAGGTCTCGACGACGCGGGCGAGGTCGTCGGCGAGCCGATCGAGGTGGTACGGGCCGGGCAGCGCCCGCGAGGTGCCCCAGCCGCGCTGGTCGTAGCGGACGGTGGCCTGCCCGGGCGGCAGGTGGTCGAGCACGCCGGTCCAGGTGTCGGCGGAGCCGCCCCAGTAGTGGACGAACACCAGCGCCGGTGCGCCGGCGCCGTTCACCCGCACGTCCAGGGAGCCGTCCGCGACCGGCACCGTGGTTGTCGTTTCCGTCATCGTCATGCCTTTCCGTAAACTGGTTCGGGCCTTCGACGGTAGGTCGGAGCGGCTCCGCTCCCTTGCGGAAAGAGGCACGGTGGTTGTGAAAAGCGGACACGACGCCGTACGGCAACTGCGTTACCTGCCCGCCGTCGGATCGGCGTACGGCGTGGAAGTCCTCGACTTCGCCGCGCTGCGCGCGATGGATCCCGAGCGCCGCCGCGTCCGCCCCCAGCGCCCCGACTTCCATGTCCTCGCCCTGATCGGCGCGGGCACCGGCGCGCACGAGGCCGACTTCCACGGCTACGAACTGGAGGAGGGCAGCGCCGTATGGATCAGGCCGGGCATGGTGCACCGCTGGCGTGATGTGGACGCCTGCGACGGGCCGTTGATACTCTTCCGGCCCGGTTTCCTGCCGCCCGGCTGCACGGCGGCGGAGGCCGCCACCCCGGCCGGCTGGCACCTGGACCGGCAGCGGCTCACCCTCGCCCTGCTCGCCGCCGAACACCTGCGGCGCGAGCACGACGCGGCGGTGGGCCACCCGGCCCTCGCGTCCCCCGGGCTCCTCTCCCATCTGCTGGCGGCCCTGCTGCTGCGTACGCTGCCCGCCACGAGCACCACGAGCACCACGAGCACCACGAGCACCACGAGCACCACGAGCACCACGCCCACCGCCCCGGACGGCCCGGTCGACGTCTTCCGCGGCTACCGGGCCGCCGTCGAGGAACACTTCGCCGAATGGCATCAAGTGGGGGACTACGCAAGGGCGTTGGGCTACGACGTGCGCACCCTCACCCGGGCCACCCGGGCCGCCGCGGGCATCGGCGCCAAGGCACTCCTGGACCAGCGCGTCCTGCTGGAGGCCAAGCGGCTGCTCGCCCACACCGACCTCACCGTGGGCGCCTGCGCCCGCCGCCTGGGCTTCTCGGACACCGGGAACTTCACCACGTTCTTCCGCCGCCTGGCTGGAACCCCGCCCGCGGCCTGGCGCGCCGGCGAAACCCTCTAGGAACGCAGGGTCGCGGTGGCGATCTCCAGGAAGTCGCGGAGCAGCTTGTCGCGCCGGTCCGGGAAGACGGCCAGGCAGGTCTCGGTGCCCGGGAAGTCCGTGACCGGGAGGAGGGCGAGGTCGGGACGGGAGTAGGCCCGCGCGGCGCTCAGCGGCATGAGCGCGATGCCGTGGCCGGCGGCGATCAGCTCGAACTTCTCCTCCATCGACGTCGTCCGCCGCGCGTCGAGCATCCGCTCGCCGTCCAGGTCGGCGGAGGTGACGTCCCGGCGGCCGGCCAGCGGGTGGCTGACGGGTACGCAGACCACCCGGGGTTCGTGGCCGATGGGGACGGTGTGCAGCCCGGATTCGTCGAACGGCCGTCGCAGGTAGCCGACTTGGGCCCGGCCGTCGCGGAGCGGCGCGTCCTGGTCCCACCAGCGGGTCGGCACCACATCGGTCTCGACGCCGGGATGGCGGGCCGTGAACGCCCGCAGCGCGTCCGACACGGACAGCCCGGGGGAGAAGGCGACGACCAGCCGCCGCACGCCCCGGTCGGCGTCCTGCACGCGCCGTACCGCCGCGGTGACGGCCGCGAGGACCGACCGCCCCTCCTCGCGCAGCCGCTCCCCGGCGGCGGTCAGCTGCACGCTGCGGGTGGTCCGCACCAGCAGTGAGCACCCCAGCTCCTGCTCGAACGCCTTGATCTGACGGCTGAGCACCGGCTGCGTGATGAAGAGTTCCGCCGCCGCCCGGCCGAAGTGCCGGTGCTCGGCCACCGTGACGAAGTAGCGGAGCTTGCGCAGATCGAGATCCGGGCCTTCGGAATCCATGCCCGCAAGGTATCAATCGCCCGGGAAGGTATTGGACGCCATGCGCGCCCGCTCCGAGACTCGACACATGATCGTCATTACCACTCCCACCGGCAGAATCGGCAGCCGGCTCCTGGACCTCCTGCTCGCCGGGGCGCCCGCCCGCGGCGAGGAACTGCGGGTCGTCGTGCGCGACCCCGCGAGTCTGTCCGACGCGGTCCGCGACCGGGTCGACGTCGTCACCGGCTCGCACGGCGACCCCGAGGTCGTCGACCGCGCCTTCGCGGGCGCGGACGCCGTCTTCTGGGTCGTCCCGTCCGGCGCCCCGGCACCGACCCTGGACGACGTGTACTCGGGGTTCACCCGCCCCGCCGCCAAGGCGTTCGCCGCCCACGGGGTCGGACACGTCGTCGGGGTCTCGGCGCTCGGCCGCGGCACGCCGGTCGCCGGCCGCGCCGGGCACGTGACGGCGTCGCTGGCCATGGACGACCTCATCGCGGACACGGGCGTGGCCTACCGGGCGCTGGCCAACCCGTCCTTCATGGACAACCTGCTGCGGCAGGTGGCCTCGATCCGCGACGACGGCGTGTACGCCGACACCGTCGCCCCCGACCGCAAGGCACCGCTGGCCGCCACCCGGGACATCGCCGCGGCCGCCGCCGGCCTGCTGCTCGACCGCTCCTGGACGGGCGTGGGCGAGGTCCCGGTGCTGGGCCCCGAGGACCTCTCGGCCAACGACATGGCGCGGATCATGTCCGAGGTGCTCGGCCGGCCGGTCCGCTACGTACGGCAGTCGCTCGACGACGTCCGCGCGGCCCTCGTCGCACGCGGCGCCGGACCCGCGCCGACGGACGGCTTCGTAGCCATGGCGCGGGCCAAGGACGAGGGCCTCGACGACGGTGTCCGGCGCACGCCGGGGACCGCGAGCCCGACGGACTTCCGCACCTGGTGCGAGGAGGTCCTCAAACCCGCCGTCCGGACCCCGTCCCGGTAAGGCGGACTCCGTCCCGATGAGGCGGGCGGCAACGCGGGCCGTGAGGCGGGACAGCGGTCCGACACACTCCCGCAGCCGCTCCCGCGCTCCTCGGCGCTGAACCTGTCACGGACGGCGGCCGGTGTCCACGGCATACGCCCGGCCCGCGCGTGCCTGGCCCGGGGCCCGGCGCGCGCCCCGCCTCCGTGCTCGCCCCCTGGCCGGCCGCCGTTCAGCCCCCGGCCAGCGCCCGCCGTACCTCCGTGATCGCCCCCGGACCCACCCGGCAGCACCCCCCGATCAGCCGTGCCCCCGCGTCCCGCCAGCCCCGCACCCGCCCCGCGTCGAAGGTGCCCGGCCCGGTCCACGCCCGGGTTCCGGCGTCCCAGGACTCCCCGCTGTTCGGATACGCCACGACCGGCTTGCCCGTCACCCGCGCCGCGACCGCGACAGCGTGCGCCACGTCCGCCGGGGCGCAGCAGTTCACCCCCACCGCGACCACCTCCGCCACCTCGGCGGCGAGCCCGAACGCCTCCTCCAGGGGCTGACCGGCACGGGTCCGGTCGCCGTCCACGGTGTACGACAGCCAGGCCGGCACCCCGAGCCCCCGCACCGCCCGCAGCAGCGCCGCCGCCTCGTCGGCGTCCGGCACCGTCTCCAGGGCGAGGACGTCCGGAGCGGCGGCGGCCAGCACCTCCAGCCGGGGGCGGTGGAACCGCTCCAGCTCGGCCACGGTGCGCCCGTACCGCCCCCGGTACTCCGACCCGTCCGCGAGCATCGCCCCGTACGGGCCCGCCGACGCCGCCACCCACCGCCGCCGGCCGTCCCCGGCCCGCCGGGCCGCCTCCCGGGCCAGCTCCACACTGAGCGCCATCAGCTCCGCCGCCCGCGCCCGGCCGGCACCGCGCGCCGCGAACCCCTCGAAGGTCGCCTGGTAACTCGCCGTGATCGCCACGTCCGCGCCCGCCGCGTAGTACGCGCGGTGCGCCTCGACGACCGCCTCGGGCCGCTCGTCCAGCAGCCGCGCCGACCACAGCGCGTCACTCAGGTCGTGCCCGGCGGCCGCCAGCTGGTTGGACAGGCCGCCGTCCAGGACGAGGGGACGTGCGGCGAGGGCTCCGGCCAGGTCGGTGGACATGCCTTCGACGTTAGCGGGCGTCCGGCAGACGGTCCTGCGATCCTGAGGGGAGCGGATGAACACGACGACCGGGCGGTGGGACGATGTGCCGTTGGCTTGCCTACTCGGGCTCCCCGATCCTGCTCGAAAACATGATCTACAAGCCGCAGCACTCACTGATCGACCAGAGCCTGCACGCCAAGATGGGCGTCGAGACCACCAACGGCGACGGCTTCGGCGTCGGCTGGTACGGGACGTCCGGCACCGCCAAGGAGACCCCGGCCGTCATCCGGGAGATCGGCCCCGCCTGGAGCAACCGCACCCTCCGGGAGATCGCCGGCCACGTCCGCTCGCACCTGTTCTTCGCCCACATCCGGGCCTCCACCGGCTCCGCCGTCCAGCAGACCAACTGCCACCCGTTCCGGCACGGCCGCTGGATGTGGATGCACAACGGCGCGGTCGCCGACTTCTCCCGGGTCCGGCGCGACCTGGTGCTGGCCGTCGACCCGGACCTCTTCCTGCACGTCGAGGGCTCGACCGACTCCGAGGTGATGTTCTACCTGGCGCTCACCTTCGGCCTGGAGGACGACCCGCCGGGCGCGGTGGCCCGGATGGCCGGCCTGGTGGAACGGGTCGGCCACCAGCACGGCATCGAGTACCCGCTCCAGATGACGGTCGCCGTCACCGACGGCCGGCGCCTGTGGTCCTTCCGCTACTCCAGCCAGGGAGCCTCCCGCTCCCTCTTCTACAGCACCCGGGTCGAGACCCTCCGCTCCCTCCACCCCGACCTGGACTTCCTGCGCGAAGCCTCCGACACCACCCGGCTCATCGTCTCCGAACCCCTCGGCGACCTGCCGGGCGTGTGGAACGAGGTCCCGGAGAGCACGTACGGCGTGGTACGCCCGGAGGGCGACGCGATGTTCGACTTCGTTCCCCGGGCGCCGTAGCCCCGGCCGCCCGCGAGCGACCGAATCGACGGTCAGCTCTGCAACCGCCGCCGCATCTGTGTGAGCCGCCGGTCGAAACGCAGGTGGAACCACGTCAGCCAGGTCATGAACAGCACCGCGAAGACGAGCATCAGGCTGCCCGCGGTGACGGAGCCCGCCGTGAACCACAGGACCGACGTGCCGAAGAACATCAGGGCCAGCAGCGGGAACGCCCACCAGCGGTTGCGGCGCAGGCGGCGCCGGCGGGAGTCGACCAGGGCCGCCATCTCCCGGCGCCGCACCGGGTCCGCGGGCGGCGGCGCGCCCTTGAGGATCTGGCGTTCCATGCCGGGGATGTCGTCCGGTCCGGTGCCGGCGGCGGTGGCCTCCCGGCGGCGGACGCGCTGGATCAGCCACGGTGTCCAGAACGCCATCGCCACCGCCCCCAGCACGGCCGACGGCCAGCCCGACAGGCCGGTGAAGACCAGGCGGACGACGACGCCGGCGACCAGGGCGAACAGGCCGATGGCCCATAAGCTGTCCCGGCGGCGCCGCTTCGGCCGGTCGCTGTGCTGTGCTCTGTCCGTCATCTCCAGCCTTTCCGTGGGTGTCAGCCGGCTCGGTGACCTCATGTGACCGTCCGGGTACCCGGCCCGCACCCGTGGATACTTCGGCCGGGACCGAAGGAACCGGTACCTATCGTTCCGGACATGGCACACACCCCCGCTGCAGCCGTCACCGGCATGGTCGATCACGTCCTCACCCGCGCCGCCACCTGGACCCACTGGGACGGGCGGCCGGCCCGCATCGACGACCGCGTCTACACCCCGCACAAGGCGATCCGCCGGGTCGCCGACCATCTCGTCGACCACCTCGCCGAGTTGGAGGACCGGCTCGCCGGCGCGGAGCCGCTGCCCGACCACTGGCACGCCTCCGCCAGCACCACCGAGGCGGACCTCGCCCGCTTCACCGACGAGGACCTCGACGAGGCCCGCAGCCGGCTCACCCGGCTGGCCCGGATCTGGGCCGACCGGCTCGGCGCGCTCACCGACGAGCAGCTCGACCACTCGCCCGGCGCGGGCTGGAGCTTCCGTCAACTCGCCCAGCACCTCGCGGGGTCCGTCTATTACGCGGACGCCGTCGGCGACCTCCACCGCGCCGACGCCGAGGGTGATCCGTCGCTCACGACCCGTTGACCTCGCCCCGGCACACCTCTACCTTGTCGGCGTTCGTCATGTCAGATGCCGTTCGCAACCTCGAACAGAGTCGCTCGAACGAGAGAGGCACCGCATGAGCCGCCGCACCGCCGAAACCCCCGAAGTGCCGGGCCGCCGACTGCTGCTGAAGGGCGCCGCGGCCGCCGGCGCCCTCACGGCCGTGCCCGCCGCCGCCCACGCCGCCACACCGGCGCCGGCCGCCCCGTACACCAATCCGCTGGTCCGCAACCGGGCCGACCCGCACATCAACCGGCACACCGACGGCTACTACTACTTCACCGCGACCGCCCCCGAGTACGACCGGATCGTCCTGCGCCGCTCCCGCACCCTCAACGGGCTGGCGAGTGCCGCCGAGTCCGTCCTCTGGACCAAGCACGCCACCGGTGACATGGGCGCGCACATCTGGGCGCCGGAGATCCACCGGATCGACGGCAAGTGGTACATCTACTTCGCCGCCGCGCCCGCCGAGAGTGTGTGGGACATCCGGATCTGGGTGCTGGAGAACGCCCACCGCGACCCGTTCCAGGGGACGTGGACGGAGAAGGGGCAGCTCAAGACCGCCTGGGAGACGTTCTCCCTGGACGCCACCACCTTCACCCACCGCGGCACCCGCTATCTCGCCTGGGCCCAGCACGAGCCGGACATGGCCAACAACACCGCGCTGTGGCTGTCGGAGATGGCGAACCCCTGGACTCTGACGGGTCCTCAGATACGGCTCTCCACCCCCGAGTACGCCTGGGAGTGCGTCGGGTTCAAGGTCAACGAGGGGGCGTCGGTCATCCGCCGCAACGGCCGGCTGTTCATGACGTACTCCGCCGCCGCCACCGACGCCAACTACTGCATGGGGCTGCTCACCGCCGACGCGGACGCCGACCTGATGGACCCGGCGAGCTGGCACAAGTCGCCGGTCCCCGTCTTCACCAGCGACGACACCACCGGGCAGTACGGCCCCGGCCACAACAGCTTCACCGTCGCCGAGGACGGCCGTACCGACGTGCTCGTCTACCACGCCCGCCAGTACAAGGAGATCGACGGCGACCCGCTGCACGATCCCAACCGGCACACCCGGGTGCAGCGGCTGGGCTGGCGGCCGGACGGGACGCCCGACTTCGGTGTTCCGGTCGCGGACACGGTGTGAGAGGGGGGCCGCAGGTGTACACGGGACTGATGAGGCGTACCGGAAGTACCGGAAGGTCGTGGGCCGCCCTGGCGGTGGCGGTCGTGCTGGGCGTCGGCGTGCCGGCGACCGCCGCGCCCGCCCGCGCCCAGGACGGGCGGCTCGCCCCGGGCGCGGAGAACTGCGTCGCCGGTGTCTGTCACTTCGACGTGCCGGCCGGGACGTACGACGTCCGGGTGGTGCTGGGCGGCGACGCGGCCTCCCGTACGGCGATCGGCGGGGAGACCCGGCGGGCGCTGCTGCCCGAGACGGCGGTGGCGGCGGGCAAGCGGGTGGCCCGGTCCTTCACCGTCGACGTGCGGACCCCGGAGGGCGAGCCGGCCGGGCCGGACGGCAGCCCGGGGCTCGACCTGACCGTCGGCGGTACGGCGCCCGCCCTCGCCGGCATCCGGGTCACCCCGGCCCGGCACGCCCGGCAGGTCCTCCTGGTCGGTGACTCCACCGTCTGCGACCAGCCCGCCGAGCCGTACACCGGGTGGGGGCAGCGGCTGCCGCAGTACCTCCGCAAGGGGGTGTCGGTGGCCAATCACGCCGACTCCGGGGAGAGCACCGTCAGTTACCTGGCCGATCCCCGGATGTGGGACACCGTCCGGCCGCTGATCCGCCCCGGCGACCTGGTGCTGATCCAGCTCGCCCACAACGACAAGACGACGGACGCGGCGACCTACCGGGCCAATCTCCAGACGCTGGTCGACCGGGCGCGGGCCGAGGGCGGACGGCCCGTGCTGGTCACGCCGATCGTGCGGCGCTGGTTCAACACCGACGGGACCCTGGACAACGACACCGCCCTCCTGGTCAACGGCCTCGGCGTCGACCATCCGGCCGTGATCCGGGCGCTCGCCGCCGAGCAAAACGTCCCCCTGATCGACCTCACCGCCCGCACCAGGGCGCTGGTGGAGTCGCTGGGCGTCGAGGAGTCCAAGGCGCTCTACCTCACCGACGAGAAGCGCGACAACACCCACACCTCCGAGTACGGCGCCACCCGGTACGCCGGTCTGGTCCGGGACGCCCTCGGTGACCTGGGCCTGCTGCCCCGGCGGCTCATCCGGCGGTGACGCGCAGGACGCCCGTGACGGTGCCCTGGAGGTAGGCACCGTCGGGGGTGACCGTCCCCGCCATCTGCAAGGTGTCGTAGAGGGCGCCGACACCGACCCGCGCGGCGCGCACCACGGTGCCCGTCGCCGGGTCGATCTCCGCGTAGCGGTACGGGTCCAGCAGGCTGGTGCCCCTGGTCCCCGGGACCAGCGGATCGCGCAGCACCGTACGGAGCAGACCGTCCGCCGTCGACAGCTTCGGCACGGCCGCCGAGCGCAGGGTGTTGTCCCACACCGTCGCGCAGCCCGCCCCGTCCGCGTCGACGTCCACCCGGGTCAGACCGCCGGTGAAGTCGGCCGAGGCGGGCACGCTGTCCCCGGCGCCCTCGGGCACCGCCGGGTACGGGTAGCCGTAGGTGCCGGCGACGAACACGCTGCGGCCAACGGCGACCGGGGAGTTCTCGCTGCCGGGGCCGCCGGCGGCCGCGAGCACCGGGATCCGGCAGACCTCGGACCCGTCCGAGGTGCGGTACACCTCCAGGTGGGCGGCGTCGTCCGCGTTGTCGACGATCGTGACGTACTCGGTGCCCGTGCCGGGGCCGAAGAAGGTCGGGGTGGAGCCGCTGCCCCAGCTCAGCAGGCCCGGCTTGCGGGCGGTGCCCCGGTCGTAGGGCTTGCGCCAGATGACCTTCGGGGTGCCGTCGGCCGCGGCGGTGAGCAGATAGGTGGCGTGGGTGGTGGTGACGGCCGTGCCCTGCGGCGCGGTGGAGATGCTGTTGGCCACCCGCTCACCGGCGGGCAACGCGACGGACCGGACGGTCCCGGCGGTGTCGTCCGCCGTGCCGACGACACCGTTGCCGGTGGCGAACCACACCCGGCCCTGCCAGTCGGGGGAGAGGCCGGTGACCGCGTCCCCGTCGGCGATGACGGAGGCCAGGGACAGCTTGCTGTCGACGCTGAGCTGCCAGCCCCCGTCCGCGTCCCGGTGGCCGATGTAGGCGTACACGCCGCCGAGCAACGAGCCCTTGGTCAGGGCCAGTTCGGCCAGCGACGAGCCGTCGTCCGGGTCCAGCAGGTGCACGGTGGGGACCTGCCCGAAGATCGGGGTGCACAGGGCGACGGGGTAGCCGTCGGCGCCGGCCAGCACGGTGGGGCAGGCGGAGGCGAGGGCGGTCCGGGACGAGGACAGGGCGCCGGCGCCGGGACCGGCCAGCGGGGCGGTGTCGGAGGAACCGGTGTCGCCGTGCATCGTGGCGGTGCCGGCCGGACCGGCGTACGGGTTGGGCGGGGGCGCGGGCGCGAAACCCGTGGCGGCGGACGACGTGGTGAGGGCCGTCGTGGCGGCGAGCGTGAGCGCGGCGAGGAGGGTCACGGCGGTGCGCCGGTACGGTCTGGGCATGCTGGCGGAGGTCCTTCCTGGGGCCCGCGGGGCTCGCGGACATGACGGGACAGGGCGGCGCGGGGGGGTGTGCGCCGATCGAATCGCGCTGCTTGACACACCGTCAAGAAGGGGCCGGCACCTTGTCACACGACCGACATGCGGCGGCGGTGGAATGGCGTACCGGACGTGTCGTCATCCTCCTGCGCTCATGTCCAGGTCGTCCGGTATTCACCTCGTGCGTCGATTCTCCTCACGCGGCCCACGCTCACCCCCCCCGTGCGGCCGCAGCGACGCAGCCGCGCAGACGGCGGCCATCCAGGAGGAGCGACATGGGTCACGGGCACGGGCACGGGCACGGACATCACCACCATCACGACCACGACCACGGTCACGACCACACGCACGAGACGGCGCCCCTGCCCGCGGCGTTCGACACCTCCGTCCCCGACGAGGCGCTCAGCCCCGAGCAGCAGTCCCGGCGCACCCTGCTGCGCAGAGCCGGTCTGCTCGGCGCCGGTCTGGCCGCGAGCAGCGTGCTGGCGGGCGCCGCGTCCGCTCCCGCCTTCGCCGGCAGCCGGAGCAGCGGCGGCAGTGGCAGCGGCAGCAAGAAGGGCTTCCTGTGGCTGGCCGGTGACCACCACATCCACACCCAGTACAGCAGCGACGGCAAGTACCGGGTCAGCGACCAGGTCCGCCAGGGCGCCCGGCACGGCATGGACTGGCTGGTCATCACCGACCACGGCAGCGCCACCCACGCCAAGATCGGTGTGGAGAAGGTCAACCCGGACATCGTGGATGCCCGCGGCGCCCACCAGGACACCCTCGTCTTCCAGGGCCTGGAGTGGAACATCCCGGCCGCCGAGCACGGCACCGTCTTCGTCCACCCGGGCAAGAACGAGGTCTCCGTCCTCAAGCAGTTCGAAACCGGCTACGACGGCGCGGTCAAGGCCGCCACCGGCTCCTCGCCCGCCAACGAGGCGCTCGCCGTCTCCGGCCTCGCCTTCCTCGCCGACCAGGTCAAGCGGCGCAAGGTCAAGGACGCCCTGATGCTGGCCAACCACCCGGCGCGCAAGGGCATCGACTCCCCGCACGAGATCCGCGCCTGGCGCGACGCCACCTCCGCGAGCCACCGCATAGCCGTCGGCATGGAGGGCGCCCCCGGCCACCAGGCCGGCGGCCTGCCCGCGCCGCTCGGCCCCGGCGGCGCCCGCGGCATCTACAACAACAGCCCCGGCTCCGACTCCTTCGCCGACTACCCGCTGGAGTCCTACCGCACCTGGGGCGGCTTCGACTGGATGACCGCCACCGTCGGCGGCCTGTGGGACAGCCTGCTCGCCGAGGGCAAGCCCTGGTGGATCACCGCCAACTCCGACTCGCACCAGATCTACGGCGACACCGCGGCCCGCGGCGGCGGCGACTTCGACACCAACGGCCGCTACGACGACCCGGTCTACAACGGCTCCATCGACATCACCGAGAACGACTTCTGGCCCGGCTACTACAGCCGCACCCACGTCGGCGCCGAGTCCTTCTCCTACGCCGCCGTGATGGACGGCATCCGGGCCGGCCGGGTCTGGGTCGACCACGGCCAGCTCCTCTCCGGCCTCGACGTCCGGGTCACCGGCGGCAGCCGCTGGGCCACCCTGGGCGGCGCCCTCCAGGTCAAGAAGGGCACCCGCGTCACCCTCAGCGTCGACGTGGCCCTGGCCGGCGGCCCCAACTGGGCCGGCTTCCAGCCCACCCTGGCCCGCGTCGACGTCATCCAGGGCGACGTCACCGGCGAGGTCAAGGACAAGGACACCTTCACCGCCCCCTCCGCCAAGGTGGTCAAGTCCTACGAGGTCAACAAGAACGCCGGCACGGTCACCCTCACCTACGACCTCGGCCGCGTCGACCGCCCCGTCTACCTCCGGCTGCGCGGCACCGACGGCAACCGGTCCGCCGTGGGTGCGAACGGCGCGGCCGTCGACCCGAACGGCCCGGCCATCGACGTCGTCGGCGACGCCGACCCGTGGCAGGACCTGTGGTTCTACTCCAACCCGGTCTGGGTCCTGCCGTCGTGACCCCACCGCCGTACGTCATCGCCGTCGACACCGAGGTGACGACGCTGCGCGACGCCGACCACCTGCTGCGCGAACTGGCCGGCCAGCTCCCGGAAACGGACGGCCTGTTCGGCTGCACCCACCTGGTGCGGCAGGGCGGCCGGCGGCGGGTGGCGCTCTCGCTGGGCAGCCGGTCCCGGACGGCGGTCGACACCGCGCGCGCCGCGCTCACCGACCGGGGCCACGGCGTGACGGACGGCGCCTGGGACGACCGGGGGCGGGCGGTGCTCTACCCGGGCGCCGCCGCCCTGACCGGCACGCTCACGGTCGCGGAACTGCTGGACCGCTCCGCGATCGAACGGGTCCGGGTCCTCGGCACCCCCACCGGACCCGGCCCCGGCACCCGGCTCGTCACCCGGGAGTTCGTCCGCCCCCAGTGGGAGAACGGCGAACTGGTGCTCGCCGCCATGCCGCACATCGGCGGCACCCTCGTACCGTTCGAGGACCCGGCCCCGACCCCCTGCTGCGCGGACCACTGACAGCACATAAAGCGCTTCCGGTCCCTTCCCCGCCCGTCCTACGGTGACCCGGCACACCACCAGGGGGGAAGGGAACCGGATGACGCACGAGGCACACCGCCCGAAGACCGGACGCCCGAAGACCGGACGGCCGACGGGCGCCGGCCCGCTCCCGCTGTGGCGGCAGCGGGACTTCGGCGTCTTCTGGGCCGCCCAGACCCTCTCCGTCCTCGGTGACTCCTTCGCCCTGATCGCCCTGCCGCTGCTGGTCCTGGAGGCCACCGGCTCGATCGCCCGGATGGGCCTGCTGACCGCCGTGGGCGGCGCGGCCTCCGTGCTGGCGGCGGTGTTCGCCGGGGCCGTCGTCGACCGGGTCGACCGCCGCAGACTGCTGATCGGCTGCGACCTCGTCCGCATGCTCCTGTACGGACTGATCCCGGCGGTGTGGCTGTTCGGACCGCGACTGTGGCTGCTGTACGCCGTCCTGCCGCTGTGCGAGGCGGTCGGCATGTTCTTCGCCGTCGGCTACGTCACCGTGGTGCGCGGCCTGGTCGGCACCGGCCGGCTCACCGAGGCCAACGGCCGGCTGAACGCGACCGCCGCCGCGGCCGGCGTCCTCGGGCCGCTGTGCGCCGGGGTGGTGGCCGCCTGGTCCGGCCCCGCCGCCGCCATCGGCGTGAACGCCGTCAGCTTCGGTGTCTCGGCCGGCTGCCTGGTCCTCGTACGGTTCACCGCCCGGGCCGCCGACGACGGGCCGGCCGAACGGCCCGGGCTCTGGGCGGACCTGCGGACCGGGGTGGGCTTCCTGTACCGGCAGCCGGTGCTGCGCGCGCTCACCGCCCTGCTGTTCGGCTTCAGCTTCCTCACCCTCGGCCTGAACGACCTGGTCATCTACCACCTCAAGCACGACCTCGGCCACGACGACCACACCGTCGGCGTGGTCATGGCGGCCGGTGCCCTCGGCACCATCACCGGCGCGCTGCTGGTCGCCCGGGTACGCCGCCGGCTCGGCTTCGGCCGCACCTGGACCGGCGCGGTCGCGGTGTGCGGACTGGCCTTCGCGGGCCTCGGCCTGGTGCGCGAGGCGTCAGCCGTGGCCCTGCTGAGCGCGGCCTTCCTGGCCTGCGTCGGCATGGCCGGCACCTGCTCGATGTCGCTGCGGCAGGAGGTGACCCCGGAACACCTGCTGGGCCGGGTCACCTCCGCCTTCTGGACCCTGCACTACGCGGCGGCGCCGCTCGGCGCGGCCGTGCTGACCTGGGCGGCACAGCGGCGCGGCACCGCCCCGGTGGCCCTGGTGGCCGGCGCCTGCTGCGTACTGATCGCGCTGGCCGCCCTGTTCACACCGATCCGGCGGTTCGGCCGGCCAGCACGTCGCTGACGAACGCGTTGCTGAACTTCCCCGCCGGGTCCAGCTCCGCCACCAGCGCCCGGAAGTCGCCGAGCCGCGGATACAGCTCGCGCAGCCGGGCCGGCCCGGTGGTGAACACCTTCCCCCAGTGCGGGCGGGCCGCGAACCCGTCCAGCGCCGCCTCCACCCGCCGCACCACCGGCAGCACCGCCGCCGGGTCCGGGACCCAGGTGAAGTGCGCCGCCACCGTGTCCCGCCCGTACGCCGGGCTCAGCCACTGGGTGTCGGCGGCGACCGTGCGCCACTCGCAGGTCTGCGTGACCGGCGCCAGCACGTCCCGTATCGCGTCCAGCGCGCCGATCGCGCGCGGTGCGTGCTCGCGCGGCAGCAGGTACTCCGACTGGAGTTCGGCGCCGCTGCTCGGGGTGAACTCGGCGCGGAAGTGCGGCAGCCGCTCGTGCCACGGCCCGGGCACGCCGAACTGCTCGGTGCAGTTCTCCGCCGGCATCCCGGGCACCGGATGCGTCTTCCCGGTCGCCGGGGCCGCGTACCGGAAGCCGGACAGCGGCTGGTCCGTCCGCCGCTTCAGCCACACCTGCCTGAAGCCCGGCGCCCGCCAGTCGGTGAACAGGCTCACGCTGTACGCCGCCGCCAGCACCTCGTCCAGCGGCGCGGTGAGCGGCAGCTCGGTGAAGACGCGCTGCTCGACCTCGTAGGCCGGCTCCAGATCGAGCGTGAGCGAGGTCACCACACCGAGCGCGCCCAGCGAGGTCACCGCGCCGCCGAACCGCTCGTCGCCGCGCGCGATCCGCAGGCCCGTACCGTCGGCCGTGACGAGCTCCACCTCGCGCACCGCCGACGCCAGTGAGCCGTTGGTCACCCCCGAGCCGTGGGTGCCGGTCGCCACCGAACCGGCCACCGAGATGTGCGGGAGCGAGGCCATGTTGGGCAGCGCCAGACCGTGCGCGTGCACCACCCGGGCCAGCTCCGCGTACCGCACCCGCCCACCCGGACCGTGCCGGCGGCCCGGTCCACGTCGATCTCGGGCGGCAGGTCCGCCAGGGACAGCAGTACGCCGGCGGCGCCCGGCTCGGCGATCTCGTTGAAGGAGTGCCCGCTGCCCAGCACCCGTACCCGGGCACTGCCGGCCACCAGCGCCCGCACGGCGTCGACCGAGTGCGGCCGGTGCAGTTCCTTGGCCGTGTAGGTGATGTTGCCGGCCCAGTTGGTCACGGTGGTGTCGGTCATCCCGCACCCCTCCCTCATCGCACAGGATCTCGCCGAGGACCAGGAGCCCTCGGCGGAAACCTACCTGGCGCGCCGAGGGGGGACCCGGCGGGGAAGACGCGCGGGCGGGGGCATACCGTGAGAAGTCGAACGCGAGCCGGGAGGAGACACAGGATGGGCAGCCGTACCGCGCTGGTCGAGGATCTGATGGAGCGCTTCCCGCACGTACCGCGGGAGGCGGTCTTCAAGGAGGACCTGCTCCGCGGCGGGGTGGCCTTCGACCCGTCCGCACTGTCGGACAACGAGGACGGCGAGGTGAAGCCGAAGTCGTACTTCATCTTCTCCTTCGACCACGGCACCCTGCCCGAACTGGGCGAGGCCGCGCTGCGCCGCCCGCCCGAGGAGATCATCCTCACCGGCGGCCCCTACGACCTGCGCCGCACCGTCGTCTCGGTCCGGGTCAACCCGTCCTCGCCGTACCGGGTCGCCGCCGACGAGCACAACGTCCTCGGCCTCTACCTGGACGGCAAGCGGATCGCGGACGTCGGCGTGCCGCCGATGCCGGAGTACTACCGGCACAAGCTCTCCAACGGGAAGTCGGTCATGGAGGTGGCCCCCACCATCCAGTGGGGCTACCTGATCTACCTGACCGCGTTCCGCGTCTGCCAGTACTTCGGCGCCAAGGAGGAGTGCCAGTACTGCGACATCAATCACAACTGGCGCCAGCACAAGGCGGCGGGCCGGCCGTACACGGGCGTCAAGGACGTCGACGAGGTCCTCGAAGCGCTCGACATCATCGACAAGTACGACACCGCCAAGATCTCCACCGCGTACACGCTCACCGGCGGCGCGATCACCTCCAAGGTCCAGGGGCTGGACGAGGCGGACTTCTACGGGCGGTACGCCAAGGCCATCGAGGAGCACTTCCCGGGCCGCTGGATCGGCAAGGTGGTCGCCCAGGCACTGCCCAAGTCCGACGTCCAGCGGTTCAAGGACTACGGCGTGCAGATCTACCACCCCAACTTCGAGGTGTGGGACGAGTACCTGTTCAAGATGTACTGCCCCGGCAAGGAGCGGTACGTCGGCCGGGACGAGTGGCACCGGCGCATCCTGGACTCGACCGAGGTCTTCGGCGCGCGCAACGTGATCCCCAACTTCGTCGCGGGCGTGGAGATGGCCGAGCCGTTCGGCTTCAAGACGGTCGACGAGGCGATCGAGTCGACCACCGAGGGCCTGCGCTTCTTCATGTCGCACGGCATCACGCCCCGGTTCACCACCTGGTGCCCCGAGCCGACCACCCCGCTCGGCAAGACCAACCCCGACGGCGCGCCGCTGGAGTACCACATCCGGCTGCTCCAGGCGTACCGGCAGACCATGGAGGACTACGGTCTCTCCTCGCCCCCCGGCTACGGCCCGCCCGGCGCCGGCAACGCGGTCTTCTCCGTCAGCTCCTTCATGGACAGCCTCCCGGCGGACGCGCCCGTCGAGGTGTGACCTGACCGGGGCGGCCTGACCGGGGGTGACCCGACCGGGGCGACCCGGCTGGGGGCGCTCGGTGCCGCGGTCCGGTACGCGCGGGCGCACGCCCGGCGGCCGGGCCCGTCGCCGTTGTGCGCTCCGACGCTTGTCATGCGCGCCGGGCCCGTGGCAAGCTCGCCCCTTGCCGCGAGGTATTCACAACTCCACCGTCGGCGTGGTGAGTTGGCCTCGCCCGTGGACGCGGGAGTTCCATGTCCGACCTGCCGATGCCCCAGGACGCCGCCGCGGCCGCGCAGTTCGCCGAGTGCTGGGACCCGGTCCTCTCCTACGCCGACCTGTGCACCGCCGGTTCCGCGGCGGCCGCCCGGCTGGCCACGGAGGCGTTCACCCGGGGCCTGCGGGAGGCCCGCGGCGCCGGCTCCGCCCGCACCGCGTCCGGCACCGGCCGCCGCCCGGTCCGGCTCCTGCCCCGCATCCCGGCGCTGCTGACCGCCGTACGCGTCACGGCGGCGTCCTGGGAGGCCACCGGCCGGGGCGACGACCTCGCTCCCGACTTCCGCCTCTGGCTCAACTCCGCCAGTGCCGCCCGCTACACCGGCCCGCCCGCGCGCCGCCCGCTCGCGCTGCGCGCCCTGCGGGACATGCAGTTCCTGGACGCCGAACTGCTCTGGCTGGCCGAGGTGGAGGCGTTGCCGCTGCCGGTGGTGGCCCGCCGGCTCGGCCTCGACCCGGCCGCCACGACCGCCGAACTCGCCCAGGCCCGCGACCTCTTCCGGGACCGCTGCCACCGCGACCACCTCGACGGCCGGGCCGGGGACGGGTGCGGCGCCTACGGACGGCTGTGGGGGTAGGGTGCCCCGGGCGCCGGGAAGGTGCCCGCGTCCGGCAGCGGCGGCGGGGCGGCTGTGCCGGGCGCCGGGACCGGGGTGGAGATGTCCCGTCACCTCGCCGGGTGCGCCGACTGCGCCGAGGCGGCAGGCTGTCTGCGCACCGACCCCGGTTCGCTGTCCGCGGCCCTGGCCGACGGCGTGATCGGCTGGGGCGGCCTCGCCTATCTGGAACGCCGCCGCCGGGCCGCCGAGGTGCGCCGCGCCGCCGGCCGCCCGGCCCCGCCGGACGAGGACGCCGCCGCGCCGGACCACGGCACGCGCCGGACCCGCGCCGTACGCGGCGGCCTCCTCGGCACCGCCGCGCTGATCTCCCTGCTGGCCCTCACCGCGTCCCTGCGCCCCTTCGGCGACACCGCGGACGCCGGCCACGACACGGCCGGCCCGGCCACCCCGGCCGCCACGGCGGGCCGTCGGCCACTGCCCACCGCGCCTCCCGCGTCCACCACCGCGCCGGGGGCCACCCCCGACGGCTCCCGGACCCCCACCGGCACCACCCGGCGTGCCCCGGCACCGAAACCCCAGGGCACCGGCACCACCCCGCCCACGCCCACATCCACCGCCGCGCCGGTCACCGCGCCGACCCCCACGGCCACGGCCACGGCCGCCGCGCCGGCCTGCGAGGTCCACTACGACCTGGTCAACCAGTGGCCCGACGGCTTCCAGGCCACCGTCACCCTCACCACCCCCGAGGCCCTCGACACCTGGCGCGTCTCCTGGACCTTCCCCGACGGCCAGCGCATCACCCAGATGTGGGACGCGACCCCGTCCCAGAACGGCTCCCGGGTCACCGTCACGGCCGCCGCCTACAACGCCGCGGTCCCGGCGGGCGGCACGCTGTCGTTCGGCTTCCTGGCCGCGTGGTCGGGCCGCAACGAGGCACCGGGGACCTTCACCCTGAACGGGCGGACCTGCGCCGGCGGATGAGACCGGCCGCGTCCGGTACGGCGGTCACGAGACGGACGTAACACCGGGCGAGGTGTCACCCCCGGCCGGGGCCCCACCTCGCCCGGATCTCCCGCCCCGCTACGAGGCGACCGGGGACTCGTCGGCGGCCTCCGTGACGAAGGTCTCGACCGCCGCCGTGTCGACCCCCAGCGAGGACAGCACCCCGGTACCGGCCTCCTCCTCCAGCAGCCCCAGCAGCACATGGCCGGTGCTGACCCCGTCCTCGTCGAGCCGCAGGGCCACCCGCGACGCGAGTTCGAGCGCCTTCTTGGCGCGGGCGCCGTAGGGGATCAGCACCGGATCGGCGTCGGAGCGCGCCGGCAGGGCGGCCACCACCGTGTCCCGCGCCTGGTCGAGGTCGACGCCCTGCGCGCGCAGCGCGCCGACCGCGGCGCCCTCGGTGCCGAGCAGGCCGAGGACCAGGTGCGCGGGGACGATCTCGGCGTTGCCGGCCACCTTGGCCTCGTTCATGCCGGCGATGATCGCGCTGCGGGCGGGCTGGGAGAACTTCTCGAACACGTTCGACCGCTTGGCGTCGGGCTTGCCGACGAACCGCTTCTGGGCGGCCTGCCGGGTGACGCCCATGCTGCGGCCGATGTCGGTCCAGGACGCGCCGGAACGCCGGGCCTGGTCCACGAAGTGACCGATGAGATGGTCGGCGACCTCGCCGATGTGGTCGGCCAGCAGCACCGCGCCGGCCAGCTGGTCGAGGGCGTTGGTGTGGTTCTCGGTGATCGCCGAGATCAGCTCGTCGAGCTTGACCGGCGGAGTAATCTGCGTCATGTGTCAACCCTAGGTTGTCAGTCGGCCACTGTCAACCCTGGGTTGTCACTTCGCATCGAGAGCGGGACCCCGCCGTCGGCGCGGGTGGCTACGCTCGTGCCCGTTCTCGCGGCTGCCGCATGCCGCTGTTGTCCGCTGTGCGTGACCTCGGAGGTGTTGACCGATGGCTGTCGCCGCGCTGGGCGTTGCCCGCATCCGGAAGTTCGTCAAGTGGACAAGGGCTGGGTGCGGCAGCCCTGCCGAGACCGAGCGGCTGGGATCGCCGCGACTCGACGGAACCGCAGCGCCGGACCCGGGCCCGACCGGGATCCGGCGACGATGCACCGCTATGAGGCCGCGGGTGCGGTCACAGTCACGTTGACCGTTCCCTTCCCCTCGCGGGAGGTGTCGCTGGTGGAGGTGGCGACGACGGCGAAGGTGGTGGCCGTCTCGTTCGCAGCGACCGTCAGCAGACCGGTCCGGGAGAGGGATGTGCCCGGGGCGACCTTCCCGACGATCTTCCAGGTGACGGACGCGTCGTCCGCCGTGAACTGCTGAGTGGCCCCCCTGGCGACGCTCCATTCGAACTTGCCGGTGTAGGGCTGGATGTCGATGCCGGTCCAGCCGACGGCGACGCTGCTCTGCCAGGCCCACTTCTCGTGGCTCACCCAGTTGGCGAAAGAGCGGTCGATCGCGTATCCGGGGATGGTCGTCAGTTCCCCGTCGGCAGCCGCGGGGGCCAGGAGTCTGCCGCCGCCGTAGGTCTTGGCGAAGGTGAGGGGGGTGCCGTCGACGGTGGCAGACGTTGTGCGGCCGAGGCGGGTGGTGACATAGACGGTGTTGCCGATGAGACGCAGATTGCGGTCGGCGGCGCCAGAACCGTCGAAGACCTTCGCGTCCGCCACCGAGCCGACCAGCCGACCGGCGCCCTGGGAGTCCTCGGCGTAGTACTGCGTCTTGCCGTTGGCCGTGGTGCTCAGGGTGTACGTGACCGGGGACATTACCTGGCCCGGAGAGGTGAGGTTGGCCAGCCCGTAGAAGCTGTAGGCCGTCACGGTGCCGTCGACGGTGGTGCCGCCGCCGCCCTGCTGGGCCTCGTAGGCGTAGACGCTGGTGATGTCGTACGAACTGGTCAGGCCGGTCTGGGGCTTGTCGCCCTTGAGGTGCGCGGGGTCCACGGTGACGGCGAGGGAGCTGTACACCGGCTCGAACGCCCAGTTCCGCAGCGTGACGGCGATCTGGGTCTCGCCGCTGGAGGTGTCCAGCTCGAAGTCCCGGCCGGTTTTGAGGGTGTAGGTGTCGCCCTCGGTGCTGCGCAGGGTCACCTTGATGTCGGAGGCGCGCAGCGCGGAGGCGTTCACACGACGGGGCCAGGTGACGTAGAAGTCGTCGGCCTTCGCGTCGGCGAGGTCGGGCTCGGCACCCGCGCCGACCCAGGTCCACTCGGGCCGCGAGGCGCGCTCGGGCGCGTCGGCGACCTTCTCGCTCAGCGGCGCGAAGTTCGGCTCGACAGTGGTGCCGGAGCCGTAGAGGGCGGTGGCGTCGGCGGTGTAGTTGTAGCCGTAGATCGACACGTGGACCCCGATCGTCTTCGGCGCGACGGGCAGTCCGTTGTAGGTGATGCCGCTGACTTTCAGGTTGAAGGTGTAGTTGCCCTGTCCGTCGCCGCCCAGGCAGCTCCACTCACGGCCGCTGTCGGTATCGGTGATCGGATAGTCGCCGGTGTCGATGGCGAGGTCGCCCTGCTGGAGGGAGTAGCTGGTTCTGCCCTTGGACCACGCGTGGGTGAGCCGGTCGGCCTTGAGGACGTATTCGGAGGGGTAGTAGCCGTCGCCGGAGGTAATTCGACCTTGGCGCCGCTGGTGCCGATCTTGCTGTTTTCCAGGCCGGGCAGCTTGAGGGCGAGGTCGGCCTGCGTGTCGGGGTCGTAGGTGACCACTCCGCCGAAGTGTTCCTTCAGGGTGCTCTTGCCGTGTGTGTACGCGCTGCCGAAGATGTCGCTGGTGACGTCCAGTTCCGGGACGGTGTAGTCGCCCACGTCCGTCGCGAGCGGGGTGTACGCCGCTCGTCCGGAGGTCGCGCGCAGAGCGCCGGCGGCCGGGCGGACGTAGAGGTCGGCGGAGCCGCTGCCGGTGAAGCCGGTGATCTTGGAGGCGTCGATGAGGATCGTCAGTCGCTGCCGGTCGGCGCTGAGGGTGGCGCGGGCGACTCCGGTGGGGTCGGTGAAGGCGGCGGTGCCGTCCGCTCCGACGAACCAGGCGGTGACGTCGGTGCCGGTCGTGGTGGCCCAGCCGGCCGAAGAGGTCGCGCGCAGGGTGACGGTGTTGGCGCGGGTGTTCTTGATGTGGACGGCGGCGCCATCGAGCCGGTAGTAGGCGCGGGCGGCTGCGGATGCCTTGCTGCTCGACGTCGTCGCCTCGGCGGGCGTCCCGGCCCCGGCCGCTGTGAGGGCGGCCGCGAGGGTGAGAGCGCCGACGGTACCGGGCAGCCGATGCAGAGCGGACATGGGATGCCTTCCTTCTGCAGGTGTGTGGTTGGCGGGGCACGGGGCCGGTCCGCGCGTGCGGACCGGCCCGCCGAGACCGTGGTCAGCCGGTGCTGGCGTTGTAGAGCTTGTCGCCGCTGTAGACGGCGGTCACCGTCTTGCCGGTCCAGGCGGAGGCGTTGCCGCTGAGGACGGCCTTGCCGCCGCTGAGCTTGACGGGCTTGCCGACCGCGACGCCGTCGGCCTTGAACTGGACGGTGCCGGTGGGCGTGGCGGGTTCGGTGGTCGCCGGGGTGACGGTGGCGGTCAGCTTCGAGGTGCCGGTCGTCACCGCGGTGGTGGTGGCGCGGAAGCCGACCCGGGTGAGGAAGTCGTAGAGGGTCTGCTGCCAGAAGGACCAGGTGTGGCCGCCGCCGGTGGAGTAGTACGTGAAGGGGACGCCGGCGTTGATGAGGCCCTCGCGCTCGGTGATGGCGGTCATCATGGGCGCGTTGCCTCCGAGGTCCTCCTGGCCGATGGCGAGGTGGATGCCGAGGACCTTCTTCAGGGCGGGGTTCTTGTAGGCGTCGTCGATCGGGGTGTTGCCCTGGCCGGTGACCGTGACGGCGGGGGCGCCGGAGGCCGGGGACCAGGCGCCGATGTAGCCGAAGGCGGTGGTGTTCTTGAAGAGGAAGTTGTTGGCCTGGGTGCCGTAGGCGCTGGTGCCGGCGAAGGCGCGGTCGGCGGCGCCGGTGCCGGCGTTGTAGTGCGCTTCGACGTACGGCAGCACGGTGCCGGTGATCTCCGTGGTGTAGCTGCCGGAGGTGAGACCGCTCCCGTTGGGCATGACCACGATGGCGGGCTGCATCCTGCCGGAGGCGATCAGGTTGTCGACTATCTGCTGGAGCCGGCCGCGGGTGGACCAGGCGATCTCGTTCTCGCCGCCGCCGTGGCTGAGGACGAACACCGGGTACGGGGTGGAGCGCTTCGCGTTGTAGCCGGGCGGGGTGTAGACGGCCAACTGGTGGTTGCCGGTGGTGGAGTTGGCGGTCGGATAGGTGACCTCGGCGAGCTTGCCCTGCTTGGATGCCGGGGCGTCCGCCGTGTACGAGAGGTCGGCGGTGCCGAATCTCTCGTCGGAGGGCACGTACACCTGGCTGAACACGGCGGACGAACCGGTACTGTTCCAGGCCGGGTTGGCGGGGTCGGTCTTCGCGGTGCAGCCGCTGAGCGTGGCGGAGGCGCAGTCGGCATAGAACTGGTAGTCGAAGGTGCCGGACGGCAGCGGCACCGTGTACGACCAGATGCCGGTCTTGGCGTCCTTGGTCATCGACGCGACGGCCCACGCCTCACCAGGCTGGTCGGGCGACTGGAGCGGGAAGTCGCCCGGTGCCCAGTCGGCCGCCGCGATCGGCGAGGAGTTCGTCGGATCCGTGCTGGCGGACTCCGTCGACGAGAAGGACCAAGTGCCCTTGATCCGCATCGAGGTGGCCGTCGCGTTCTTGACGCGGAAAGTGACCTCATAGCCGGTCGGTCCCGTGCCCGTACGCGTCACGGTGGGGCCGAGGGCAGCGGACGGGGAGTTCGGGGAACTGGCATTGGCCGAGGTGGTGGACACCAGAGCGGCTGCGGTCAGAGCTCCCGTGAGGGAGAGGGCTACGACGCGTCCGCGGGTCATTCTGGGCATGGCGGCTCTTTCATCCGGGTGGTGCTGGGAGATCTGTGTGGCGGAGCAGCGAGAACCGAGGGCAGGTGCGCACGGCGTACCGGATTGTCGGAGGGGCCGCGGTACGCATCGCGGGCAGGCGCGACGTGGGTGTCGCGAAAGGGGCAGGTGGCCTGGTAGGACCTTGTGTGTGTTCAAAGATCGAACGGGCATCTCGTCAAGCGCCGCATATGTAACCCCTATGAAATCAACGTGTCAATGGATCACACATGTGGGGCCGGGAACTCACAGCTTGACGATCAATCAGTTCCGGCAGACTCCGCGACCCCAAGTTCGACCCGCACGGGCCCAATCCGTCTGTCCCTGGCGTCTCCGGCATGAGGCCAGGAGGGCCGCCACCTCGCTCATCCATCTTCGACACGTGAACATTCCCACGCGCGACAACCGAGTCCGGGATCACCACGCAGTGGTAGCCGTCGACTGCGGCGACTCGAAGGACGTGTAACCCGCAGTCGACCTTCCCGACGTCGTCCCGCAGCAGCGACCGAGTCGCGCTCCCCGTGGGCGGGCGAGGTGCCGCGTGGCTTCGGGCGGCCACGTCGCAAGCGTCAACGTGACCGCCGTGTCCGCAGAGACGAGCGGGCGTTCGCGTCCCACGACTTGTGGACCCCGGAGTTGGGGCGCAGAGGTGGTCGCTTCAAAAGATGTAAACAATGCTGTCGCACATATTGCTCACAGTGTTGCGCGGGATTACGTTCATGGCACGCGATCCCGGCTCACGAGCCATGCGACACCCTTCCTGTCGCAGGTGAGCAGCACGCACCGTCCGTACCGCACAACTTGAAGAGCACAGTCCCCGTCAACGGCCCGTACGCCCCCATTCCGCCGCGCAGACCGGCGCCTGTCCGTGCTCACTGGTGCTTCGCAGTGACCGCGGACCCGCCGGATCCCGCGCGGCCTCCTCCTCAGGCAGCTCCACCTCGTACACCGGCCGACAAGGCCCCCGGCTCCCGGTGCTCCCGTAGTCAGGGCGGTAGCACCGGGCCCCCCGTCCCGCATGAGGGAACCTGCGGGTGAGCGCGAGTACTCACCGCCCGGAGCCGGACCGCGAACCCCACCACGACGGGAGACACAGACGATGAACGAGACCGATCCCTCGCTCTGCGGCGCGCCGGACGACGTCTGCGGAGCACCCGTCGCGACCTTCAGCCGCAGGAACCTGCTGGCCGCGGCCGCCGCGCTGGCCGCCGCCGGTACCGTTGTCGGCGGCCTGCCGTCGCCCGCGTTCGCGGACCGGGGGAGACCGGGCTCCCCGCCGCGGATCAGCTGGTACGACCTGGTCCCGGGGTTCGTCGCCGTCGCCACCGACGACTACGGGCGCCCCCAGGGCGACGGCTTCGCCGGCCCCAACCCGTGGGGCGCTTACACCGCCTACCTGATCGCCCTCAGCGACCGGGGTCACCGGACCTGGCGCATCGAGAACATGCAGCAGCTCGCACCTCGCCCCGACGGCAGCCAGTACGCCCAGGGCTCGACGATGTGGCTGTTCGAAGGAGATGATCGGGCCCTCCTCGTCGACACCGCGATCAACACTCCCGATACGCCGGGCGTCAACGATCTCAAGACGGTCGTCCACCACTTGCTCGGCCATGACGACGACGGAGGCGAACGACATCGTCCGGTCGACTTCGACGTCGCCATCACCCATCGCCACGGCGACCACACCGGCAAGGTCGCGCAGATGACCGACCGCACCGTGTACTACCCCGACCTGGACTGGGGGCCGACCGCCACCCCGAACTGGGTCCCGGTCCGCCAGGACGGAGGCAGCACCGCCAACGGGCCCGGGCAGACGGTGGACGCCATCGATCTCGGAGGCCGCCGGATCGACGTCGTCGCGATGTACGGCCACACCCCGGGATCGACCGGCTACCTCGACGCCCGGAACCTGATGTTGGCCACTGGCGACGCGATCGGCTCCGCGTACGTATGGGCGCACTTCGCCAGCGCCACGACGAGCACCTACGCCGCCATGCTGCGCGAGCTGCGCCGTGAGCTCGAGCCGCTGCGTGGTCTGGCGCTGCTGCCCGCGCACTTCTACCAGATCCGGCAGTTCGGCCGGGCCGATCCGCCGGTCAACGGGCGGCCACTGGACCTGGACTACCTCGATGACATGATCGGGGCGGCTGAAGGCGCCCTCGACGGCAGTATCCTCGCCGACCCGTACCACGAACTCGGCCGCGAGAACGTGTGGATCAGCGGGGGCGTCGCGCGCATGGTCTACAGCCTGACGAACCTCTACCCCGGCGGGCCGACCGGCGGCGCCGGCGACATGCGGCGTTTCCACGGCGTACGCATTCCGTCGCGGTATCCCACCGATCCGTTCCTCGACGGCCCGTACGCGTTCCTCGGCAACATCCATACCGGGTTGGTGATGATCCGGGACTCGGCGGACGAGTCGGCGTACCTGGTCGTCGGCACGCGGCGGGCGCTGCTCGTCGCCTCCGGCCGCAGTGCACCGGGCCTGGCTCGGTATGCGCAGCGGCTGATCGGCCACGCCCACCTCGAGGTAGTCCTGACCGACGGTGATCCCGCTGGTCTCGACGGCGTCCACCGGTTCGACGGCCTTCCCCTGATCGTGCCGACCGGCGTGTCTGTTCCGCGCCGGTCCGGATCCGTCACGCACGTTCGCGACGGTGACCGTCTCGACATCGGCCGGGACCGGCAGCAGCGCGGGGTGAGTCTGGAGGTGCACGCCCTGCCGGGACGCCGGACCGACTCGATCACCTTGCTCGACCCCGTGTCGCGCGTGCTGTACGCCAGCGACGCCCTCGGTGTCCAGGGCGTACGAGGACTGACGCTGAGCACCTCCCGCAAGGCCTTCGCCACCGCCCTCGACGGGTGGCGGGCGAAGACGGACGGCCGCTACGACACCCTCTACACCGCTCACAACCATCAGTGGCTCACCCGCCCTGGCTACACCGACTCGTTGCACACAGCGGTGCACGGCCCGCCCGTCGCCTCGCCGATGCCCGGCTACGAGGCATTCAGCTCCGGCACCGGTGAGTTCCTCGCCTGGGTCTTCGTGCCGCTGTGACCGGTGAATCCTCACCTGTCCACCGATTCCGAAAGATGTCCTACGAGGGGCAGATCTTTGACTTGTGGCTTTCTGTTCGGTGGTTCGGTGGTTCGGTGGTTCGGTGGTTCGGTGGTTCGTTGGTCCGGCGCCGGGTCGGCGGATGCGTCCCAACGGGGCCTGGCCGGAGTCGAGTTCCCGCACTCCGACCGACACAGTGGCCTCACGCGTCGGTACGCACGAATGAGGGACTCGTCGGCACCGCGGCGCTCGCGGCCAGGCCCATCAGAACAGCCCTGCGCTTCACTGGACAGCACTCCTTGCGTCACGGGTGCGAGCACACACATCACTCGCGGTACGTCCACGATGCCGTGGATCCACCTTTTGATCTCTTCCGACTCCACGGCCGATCGTGCGTCCCCGGCCTGAACGTCTTCTGTGGGTTTCGTATGGACCCCTGTGAGCGGGTCCGGTGAGCCGGCCCGGGGCGGCGTTCGGCGGGCCGTGACGGCGCGAGGGCTGTGACCGGCATCGCGGCCATCAGTGGCTGCCCGGCCGGCCACGTCCGGACGCCCCCGAACGGGCCGGACGACGTGAGTGCCGACCGCTCCAGCAGTCACAGGAGACCTGGAACAGCAGGCCGTGGGTGCGGTCGCACGACCACGGCCAAGTAACGGCGTGACGGCCGGGTTCGTGGCGACGCGCTCGCGCGCCCTGGCCGGTTGCCGGCAAGCGGTAATCGGCGTTCAGCGCGTGATCCTGGGCATCACCTGTGAAGTCAACAAAATTGTTGACGATCTCGTGAGGGCGCACCTAGGTTCGTGGCGAAGGCGGGGTCCGCACCAACGGAACACCTGCCCAGAGTGCCGCGCGGCAGCAGGGCCGAAATCGATGCACCGTCGTACTCGGTCACCCGGTCACCCGGTTCCCGGGACACGGGTGGGCCCCGCCGTAACAAGGAGACAGAGACTGTGAAGCACAAGGCAGTGAAGCGAAGGTCCGTCGTCCTGGGCATCGGGGCGACCGCCGGTGTCGCGGCGGTGGGCGGGATCGCGCTGACCGCCAACGCCTCGGACAAGAGTGCGTCCGGTGGCTCGGGGTCGTCGAAGGCCCTTGTTTTCGACAAGGACGACTACACCGAGCTGACCGAGACCATCACTGACGCGGCGGGCACCGACCACGAAGTGGTGTACCACTTCTACAAGCCGCGCGACTACGTCACGAGCCCCTCGGACGACACCCACCAGAGCCTCGTGGTCAGCGTCCCGGTGAAGATCGACGGCAAGGCCGTCGACGCCCGGAACGCTCCCATCGTCCTGGCGAACGCGGTGGGCGCCTACATGCCCTCCAGCGTGGCCGAGGCCACCGGCGTGGGACAGGGCGCGCTGGAGATGGGCGACCTCATGTCCGGCGGCAGCGGAACGGGCACGGCACCCAGCGGTGCGCCGAGCGGTGCGCCCAGCGGTGCTGCCAGTGGTGCGCCCGGCGGTGGCGGTACGGGCGCCGTCAACGGCATGGTCAACCTCGCGAAGCTCGCCCTCGTTGCGGGATACGTCGCCGTGGAGCCCGGAACGCGGGGCCGGAGCCTCACCGACTCCTCCGGCACCTACTACGGCACGGCCCCGGCCGTCATCGTGGACCTCAAGGCCGCCGTACGGTACGTGAAGTTCAACAAGGGCCGTATCCCGGGCAACACCGACCGGATCATCTCCACCGGCACGAGCGCGGGCGGCGCCGTGTCCGCGCTCCTCGGCGCCTCCGGTGACAGCCCGCTCTTCGACAAGTACCTCAAGGCGGCCGGCGCGGCGGACGCCAGTGACGCGATCTTCGCGACCGGCGCCTGGTGCCCGATCACCGACCTGGAACACGCCGACGGTGCCTACGAGTTCAACTGGGGCAGCGTCGTCACGCAGAGCACCGGCAAGGTCGTCGACCAGACCGTGTCCAAGGCGCTCCAGTCCCAGTTCGCCGAGTACCAGGCGTCCCTCAGGCTCAAGGGCCTGAACGGCTTCGGCACGCTCACGGCCCGCAACTACGACCAGTACCTTCTGGAGACCTACCTCCAGCCGTCGGCCACCACCTATCTGGCGGCCCTCTCGGACTCCGAGCGCACGGCGTACCTGGCGAAGAACACCTTCATCACCTGGTCCGACGACAAGGCGACCTTCACCTGGGACGACTACCTCACCCACGTCGCCAAGCGGAAGAAGACCGCGCCGGCCTTCGACGCGTTCGACCTGTCCGCCGGCGAGAACAACGAGTTCGGCACCGGCACCACCGAGGCCCGCCACTTCACGGCGTACAGCCTCAAGAACGACACCACCGGCGTCACCGGCAAGCGGCTCGACAGCGACATCCCCGAGCTGCTCGACCTGATGAACCCGATGTACTTCCTCGGCAAGCGGAACGCGGGCCGGTCGAAGCACTGGTGGATCCGCCTGGGCACGAGCGACACCGACACCTCCCATGTCATCTCCGCCAACCTCGCCGCCGCCGCCGACAACCTCGGCGACGACGTCAGCCACTCCTTCTACTGGGACCAGGGCCACGCCACCAACGTCGACCCCGGCGACTTCATCGCGTGGGTCGCGAAGGTGACCGGCTACCGGAAGTAGCGGCGCCCCCGCGGTGACGCCCCGACCCGGACAGGCACGCGCGCCTGTCCGGTTCTCTCCTCACACGCCCCAGGAAGCCGGAGCGGTCGTCGCAGGCAGGAAGGCGACCCGCGTCAGGAAGTCACGCAGGAGGAGACGCCACACGTACCACTCGTGTCCGCCGTCGATGAAGACGGTCTGGACGTGCACGCCCGCGTCGGTCAGGTCCCGCACCATGCGGAACGGGCCGCGGTGAATGGTGGAGAAACCCGGGTTGATGGGGTCCTGCCAGCCGGAGGCGACGTAGACCGACACCTTCTTCATGGCGGCGATCTGCGCGTCGGTGAGCGTGGTGCCGGGCGGCAGGCCCGCGCTCATCATCCCGTAGTAGCCGAACTGCTCGGTGTTGTTCAGCAGCAGGTACGAGGTGCGCATGCCGCCGGCCGACAGTCCGGAGTAGGCCCGGTCGGATGCCTCGGTGGAGACGTTGTAGTGCGCCTCGACCCAGGGGATCACCCGCTCGATGAGGTCGGTGCGGTGCAACTGGTCCTGCGACGAACTGGCGTACCCGGTGGCGTTGGGCATGACGACGACCATGGGCTGGACCGCACCGTTGTTGATGAGGTTGTCGAGGATGTTCGCCATGTTCCCCTGGGTGTTCCACCCCATCTCGTTCTCGCCTCCGCCGTGGCTGAGGTAGAACGTCGGGTACGGCTTCGCCCGCTTGGCGTTGTAGTTGGGCGGGGTGTAGACGACGAGGTAGTTCTTGTCGGCCGGTGTGACGTGCCCCGGGGAGTCGTACGTGACGTGCAGCAGTTTGCCTCGCGCACCCTCGCTGGGGCCCTGCCAGGTGACGTCGTCGGGGTCGAAGTCCGGGTCGGAGGGGACGTAGATCTGGCTGCGGTCGACGGCCGTCCCGTGGACGACTCCGTTCACCACGTTCCAGGCGGGGTTGCCAGGGTCGGGCAGCTGGTCGGTGATGGTCGTGTCGTCGGCGTCGCCGTCGACGAAGAAGCCGTAGGTGTACACGCCGCCGGGCAGCGGGGTGGTGTGGGTCCACACGCCGTCCCGGCCCTTGGTCATGTCGACCACCGGCCAGTACGGGCTGGTCGAGTTGGGGTGGGCTATCGGGACGTCGCCCGGCCGCCACTGTGCCGGCAGCAGACCGGGCGTCTCCACCAGGTGGTCGGGGCCGGTGAGCCGTTCGGAGAGCGCGGTGGGCCGCTCGAAGTACCACTCGCCCTTGAGCTGGACCCGGGTGGCGTGCGGAGCGTAGTAGCGGAAGGTCACCTCGTAGCCGGTCGGACGCTTGCGTGTGTGCCGGATCTGCGGACCGTACCCGCGCGCCTTGGTCACCTGGGAGCTTGTCCCCGAGCCGCGGGTGACGGCGTCCGAGGCCGACGCCGGCGTCGCGCCGAGCACCGGCCCCGCGAGAGACGCACCCCCCACGGTCCCGGCCACTGCTCTGACTGCTTCTCGTCTTGTCATCGACACGGGTTGCACTTCCCTTGCTGCTGCGGGTGAGGGAGCGAGGAGGGGCAGGCCGGCCCGCGCGGCTCTGGCGCGATCGGCTCTGCCGGGCTTTAAAAGGCAGAGCGCATAGGCAATTAGTTGAAGACATCGCCTGCACGATGCCGAGCAGTCAACTTCCGCAGGAGCGGCCCGTCAAGAGGCTCGACGCAGTGATTCGTGGAAGCGGTAGGCAAAATTCCGGCCCTCGTTCCGGTTCACCTCTCGACGGTTGATGGACCTGGCGACCTGGCATGCGTGCACTGCTTGAACTGTCGAGGCAGCATTTCCCGTCACGCCGGGATGACGGACCAGTACGAGTCGGAGCACCGCCGGTTTCGGCGGCCTGCCTGGCATGTGTCAACCGTGGCACCCGCACGATGAGGTTGCGCCACGCAAGCTGTGAGTGCGTGTCTGCCCCGTTGTCGCCCCTGCCGGGGTGGCTCAGCATGAGGCGACTTGTTCGCAGGCGGCCCGGTCGTGACGTCACGGCTCCGTCCGGCCTGCCTCGCCCAGGAGGAGAGCCCTTTTGACTCCGCGGCACAATCCGTCTTCCCCCAGCCGGCCCACCGCACTTGGGCGCCGGCCCGGCCGCGGCCGTGGCAGGACGGACGGGTATGCCAGCCCGGCCGGTGAGAACGGAATCAGGACTGGTCAGCGGCGTTGCCGCCTTCCTCGACGGCGTCACGGTCTTCAAGGGCATCCCCTACGCGGCCTCCACCGCGGGACGCAACCGGTGGCGGGCACCGCAGCCAGCGGCTTCCTGGAAAACGGAGTCCGTGGCAGCGCGGCACCAACGAGAACACCGACCGGCTGCTACGGCAGTACCTCCCCAAGGGAACGGACCTCCGCACGTTCAGCCAGGCCGACCTGGACGCCATCGCCCACGAGCTCAACCACCGGCCTCGCAAGATCCATGGCTATCGCACTCCGTCGGAGGTCTACGCTGACCTTCTGAACAGCAGTGATGCGCTGACCGCTTGAGCTCGCCATCGTTTGACGACGTCTCAGGGTCGGGGTGGGTGGAGTTGGACGAGGCCGGTCTGGTAGGCGACGACGAGCTGGGCAACGTCGCGGAGCCGAGCCCGGTGATGCTCCGTCCGCCGCAGAGCGATCAGGTCCCGGTCCACGTCGTCCAGGAAGAAGATCCGCTCCAGCTCGGGCCTCGTCGGCTCCTCGGCGAACGACCCGTACGCCTCGGCCTTTATCTGTACCCCGTCTTGAGGTGTCAGTGACGTACGGCACGTGGCGCCCGAAGTGCCTCTGGTCCTGTGGCTGACACCCCGTCGTGATCGTTGTCCGTGACGGTCGTTACTTCATCCGTGGACCCGATGGATAGGAAGGGCCGGGGATGTACGTACGACGTGTCGTGGGGACCGGGATGCACCACGAGACGTACACCGTCGTGGACGGCAAGGGAAGGGTCGTCGAGACGGTGGACGACTACCTCGCCCAGTGCACCGACCGGGAGCAATCGCCGAACACCCTCCGGGCCCGGGCCTTTGACCTGAAGGTGTGGCTGGTCTTCCTCCAGCTCCTGGACGTGGATCTGCTGGCCGCGTCCCCGGAACATGTCGACCAGTTCGCCGGGTGGCTGCGACGCCCGGTCCAGCCTGGACGGCTGCGACCGGCGGACGGCGATGGTCCTACCCGGGAGCCATCCACGGTGAACCGCGCGCTGAACAGCGTCTACATGTTCTATGAGTTCCTCGCGCGCCGCGGTGCCGGCATGGGAGCCCAACTGACGCACCGCCGGGCGGCCTCGGTCGGCGACCACGGCGGGTTCCTCGCCGGCATCGCGGAACGTGAGGTCACGCGGCGGCCGACACGGCGAACCCCAGCGGAGCCTCCAGACGGTGTGCTAACCGACCATGATCGTTCTCAGCGCCAACCGCTGCACCGATGTTCCCCGAGGCCGAGATCCGCGCGGAGGACTTCGCGATGCCCGCACCGGTGAGGCACCGCTCGACCGCCGCGGGGTACGACGACGGCGGGGCGGACAGC
The DNA here is from genome assembly GCF_040639815.1 of Streptomyces sp. NPDC023723. Taxonomy (NCBI): domain Bacteria; kingdom Bacillati; phylum Actinomycetota; class Actinomycetes; order Kitasatosporales; family Streptomycetaceae; genus Streptomyces; species Streptomyces sp. NPDC023723. The sequence continues at coordinate 42,961 of NZ_JBFAAP010000032.1, read as the reverse complement.
GGCACCACTCGGGCGCGCGGCAAGCGGAGCGCGCCCCCGGTCCCGAGTTCGGTCACCGGTTCGATCGTCATGCCCGCTCCGCCCTCCCGGCGCTGCCGCAGTAAATGCGTACGCCTCGCCCCGGCGGTCGGAATGCCCCGCCGCAGGTCGCGATGATCACGGTAGGGGCTCCGCCGCAGTAATCCGGCATTTACTGCGGCAACGCCTTGGCGAGGTGTCAGAACCTGGAAGTTCGGTAGGCCAACCTCGAAGCGGAATTACTGCTACCGCGATCCACGGCGCAGAGCCTGGCGCTGATGATCGGCCTGGCGGTCGGCATCGACTACGCGATGTTCATCGCCACCCGGCACCGCTCCCAGCTCGCCCGCGGCATGGACGTGGAGGAGTCCGCGGCACAGGAGGTGGGCACCGCGGGCAGCGCCGTGGTCTTCGCCGGGGCCACCGCGCAGGCCGCCCCCGTGACCTGGACGGCCTGCGGATCGCACTGCCTGTCGGCTGCGAGGCCACCCTGCCGTCCCTGCTGGAGACCGCCGAGACCGACACACCGCTCGTGATGCACCGCGGCGCCGTCGTCGACGAGCGCTACCCGCACGGATACCAGTCGCACGTGCCGCACCTGAACGCCTCCACGGCCAAGTCCTGCATCGCAGCTCATCGAGCTACAGCACGGTTCACCACGCCATCTGCCGTGAGCGGGGAGGAAATGCCCGACACCACCGCCAGTCGGAACTTGGTTTCGTCCTCGGTAGCGGGGGCCGCGGTGAGAACGACGATCTTGCGCTCCGCGTCGCCGTCGGTCAGGACGTCGCAGTCCACGGCGATCGGCCCAGTCTCGGGATGCTGGACGATCTTGTGGTCCTCCCGGTGCGCGCCAACCACGCCGGAAGCCCACAGTTCCGCGAAGCGCCGACTGCCCGTCGTGAGGTCCCGGATCAGACCGGCCAGGCGGTCGCTGCCCGGGAATCGCCCCGTGGCGCGGCGAAGGTCTGACACGACGGAGGCCTCGACCTCCGGCTGACCGAGCGAGGTCACCGGCCAGTGCGACAGGCGGGGGCCGGCCCCGTCGGCGGGGAAGGTGTCCCGAGCGAAGTTGCGCAGCGCCGACGGTGTCGACGACGGGTCGCCCAGCAATGCCGCCCAGGAACGGTTCCACCAGATGAGCTGCCAGTCCGCGGCGAACACGGCGGCTGCGGAGTCGCCGAGCCGGTTCAGCATGCGGTGCAGGCCGGGCGGGATGTGGTCGGAGATCTCCCCGTCGGCCGGCGGGGCAAGCCCGGCCAGCCGGTAGAGGTGGTCCCGCTCGGCGGCGGTGAGCTGCAGGGCGCGGGCCAGCGCCGCGGTCACCTGCGCCGACGGGGTCACATAGCGTCCCTGCTCCAGGCGGACCACATAATCGACCGAGATCCCCGCGAGCTCGGCGAGGTCCTCCCGGCGCAGTCCCGTGACCCGGCGCCTGTGGCCGATGGGCAGTCCCGCCGTGTCCGGCGAGACACGGCCGCGCCAGGTTCGCAGCATCGGGCCGAGTTTCGCGATGTCAGCGGTCATAAGACTCATTGTCGCACCGGGAGCCAACCTGAAGGTGGTAGTGGTTTTCCTACCGAATTCCTCTCTCTGGTTACCGGCCCGACGGCCGATGATTCTTACGGACATGACCTTCAAGTTCTCCCACGACCACGTGGGTATCACTGTCACGCAAGAGGACCTTGACGCCACGATCGCGTGGTATTCGCGCAACCTCGGCTTCACTGTCGAGCAGCGGTTCGACGCCCACGGCACGACGTTCGTCTTCCTCACCGCCGGTGACGTCAAGATCGAGCTCCTCGCCGGCGCGTCCAACCCGGGCGGGGCACCGACCGACAACATCCTCACGAGCATGGACCCCTCGCGCCTGCACCACTTCTGCCTCGCGGTGACAGATCTCGACGCGGCAGTGTCACGGCTGCTGGAACTCGATGTGCCGCTGATCGGCGGCCCCATGGAGATCCCGGACACCGGCCAGCGCATTGCCTTCGTCACCGACAACGTCGGCACCATCATCGAGCTCAGCGACCCCGGCACGTGGATCTCCGGCCGGAAGGCACAGGCATAGTGCTGCCGAACCGCGCTGACTTCACCGGATCCCGGGACGTCGGGCAGGCCCGCTGGCAGCACGCCGAGGTGGCGAGCCCTCATCTCGACCGTCCCATCCCGGTCGTCGCCGCCAAGGACATCCCCTACATCCCTCACGCCAACCGGCTCCAGAACCTCAGCATCTACCTGCCGCGGACGCCGCAATCCGCCGCGCTCATCGGCACTTCCGTCACGTCCCTCCCAGGGGCCGACTCCCCGTCGCAGTACCCGCGGTACCTCGTGCACATCCACGGCGGTGCCTGGCGCGACCCGCGGCTCACCTCCGCCTCGATCGAACCCGCCGTCGCCCACGCCTTCTCCGGTGGGGGGTCGACCCCGGTCACCGCCATCGCATCCCTCAACTACACCGTCTCCCAGATCAACTACCCCGTTCCTCCCGTCATGGCGAATCCCCCTCTTCCTTACGACGCCATCAAGGACAATCACACCGACCTGGCCCGCGAGGCCGTCCATCCGCAGCACGTCAGCGACGTGCTGCACGGCCTGGCCCTGCTCGGTTCCCTCGGCCTCGCCGACAGGTCCTACATCCTGTCCGGCCACAGCTGTGGCGCCTGCCTGGCGTTTCAGTCCGTCCTCCAGCCTCCGCGGCACTACGGTCTCGGCCACCTTCCCGAGCCGCCGTGCCCTGCCGCACTGCTCGGCCTCAACGGCCTGTACGACCTGCCCGCGCTCGCGACAGCGGACGGGCTGGGCACCTCCCACGCCCACCTCCGCGACGACTACGAGAAGTTCTTGTCCAGGGCCTTCGGGACGGACAAGGACGCCTGGCCGGACGCAAGCCCGGCCGGCTTCAACCCCGCGTCCATCGCCGGGCGGATCCGCGAAGGCAACGCGCCCCGTCTGGTCGTGCTGGACCAGAGCACCGAGGACCAGCTCGTACCGATGAACCAGCAAGAGCGGATGACCGCCACCCTGGCCAAGGCCACCGGACTCCGGGTCACCCGGGGACACCGGCTCACCGGAAATCACGCGGCCCCCTGGGAGGAAGGCATCATGATCTACCAGAGCCTCCTCGACACCCTCCAGCTCCTACGGGAAGACCTATGAGCGTCGGCCCAGCCACCACACGTATCATCCCCGGCTTCAACCTGACAGCTCATGGGCTACAGAAGGCTTCCGCCTGGGATTCGGCGGCATCTCGGGCACGGCCGAGGACTTCGCCCACGCGGGGATGCGGGGAGAACGCGTCCCCGCGGTTCTCACCGCGGTGCTCCAACTCGGCGCCGGGATTCTCCTCATCATCGGATCCGCCGTCTATTGGACACTCCTCGTCCCGAACATCGCGGGCCCGAGCCGTACGCCTCACGGTCATCGTCCGCCAGCCGCCACCGCGCGGGCGAGGCCAGCACTGTGGCCCAGGCGCGGGCCCGGGGCAGCCACGTGTCGAGGTCGCGTCACGCGGGACACCGGCGCGGCCCGCTCGCGGTGCTGTACAGGCGCAGGTTCATGCGTTGGCAGGTCCAGAACCCCGTCTCGGTGCAAGGAGAAGGTGACGGCGATCCACGAACTGGCCACGGATGACCGGCACTTCGCGCGGACCGGCGAGTTCCTCGACCTGATCGGGGCCTGCCACGCCTTCGTGGCCCCCGCGAACCGGGTGGTCCCGGGCCTGCGCGGACGCACGGTCGGTGAGGACGAGCGGACGCTGATGCTGGAGAACACCGCCAGGGTGAAGGGCGCCCTGGAGCGGATCGAACACGCCGTGGAGACGGGCGACGTCGACATGGACGAGGCCCTGGCCCAGCTCTTGCGGGGCGAGTAGCGATGGCGCGCTCCCCAAGAACGGAGCGCGACAGGCGCCGCTCGCCCATCCACCGTCCCGCGCTCGTGACCGGCGCCGAACACTTCCGCGCGCGCTCCCTCACGCCACCACCCACTGAGGTTTCCTCAACCTGCATGCGGATCGGGGCCACTGGGGGTGAGGGCAGGGTCCGGGCGTAGAGAAGCTCCTGGCAGACGGGTGCGTGTCGAGTCCGAGCCGTCCTGCCAGGAGCTTTCCGCATGCTTGTTTACCCAGCCGGGTCGATCTGTCCACCTCCGCTCTGCGCTTCCTCGCCCGTGAGTTGACCGCACCTCGTCTTGCGCAAGGGACACGATGGCGCCGGCTGGCCGCCGGACGGCAGGCGCTGCTCGTGCTGGCTCATCTACGATGCGGCGGTACCTACGCCAGGTCGCCGCCGGATTCGGTGTGGGCACCACCACCGCCTACCGGTACATCGCCGAGGCCGTCGACATCCTGGCCGCTCTGGCTCCAATGTTCGTGATCCTGGACGGCACGTTGCTGCCAATCGACCGGATTGCCGCCGACCGACCCTTCTGCTCCGGGAAACCTAAGAAGCACGGCATGAACGTGCAGGTGATCGCCGACCCGGCGGGACGGTTGCTGCGGGCTTCGCCCGCGCTGCCCGGATCTGTCCACGACATCAAGGCCGCGTGAACCAACGGCATCATCGGTGCCCTGGCGGGGGCCGGGGTGGAATGCCGGGCCGACAAGGGCTACCGGGGCGCCGCCGGCACCGTGCGAGTTCCCTACTGGGGGCGCTGGGAGACTCTCTCCCCTGGTCAGCGGGCCGTCAACTGCTCACACGCGAAGATCCGTGCACTCGTGGAACAGGCCATGGCCACCCTTAAAACCTGGCGGCTCATGCGGGGAGGGCGGTATCACGCGCTTGGCCAGGAAGAGCCGCACCTCTTGGGCGGCTTGGGCGAGCGTGCTCCTGGCGACACCGGAGAGCCGGGACAAGAAGGCTTGGAGTCGGCAGAGGACGGCGACCCGGGGCATGAGACCGATTCGCATCGGAGAACTCGTCCTCTGCGCCACGACTCGCGCGCAGAGTTGCCCACCTGCGCGGCTGGCTGCGGCGTCATAACCGGGAACGCAGATCGGCAGCCTCCGTGAACGCGACATGTCCGTTCCCTACACCCTTTGTGCGGTCTGGCCAAACGACTCTCGTGGGAGAACCTTGGCTCTCTGCTGTGCCACGAGGGCGGAGGAACTTCATGTTTATCGAGCAACATGACGGCGGCAGTGAGCTCACAGTGGGTCGGTTCCATGTCGGCCGACACGAGAGTGGCAGGCCGGTGGCCGCGTCATCTTGGCGCGTTACGACGCGAGTGCCGCTCGTCGCGGACGCACCGATTGATTGTTGTCCGAGCGCTTCTGTCATTCGGGAGATCAATGCTGGAGCTGTAGGTGAGGTGCTTACTGGCCGCGACCGCATTTCTGTCGTTTTACAGGACATAGCGCGGTGACGTTCCGCGTGGTGATGCAGGGGGGTTGGACGGACTTTCCACAACTGCGACGGGTTCAGGTTTCTCGACCCGATGCGTGATTCCGGTAGTCTGCGCGGGTGTCCCAGGGGGTGGGCGGAACACGAGGCTAAAGCTCCGGCGGGTCGAGGACCGATGCCCGTGACTCAGAATCAGTTCCGCATGGCAGACCTGCCCGGCATTGAAATGTTCAACTTGGAGCCGTCATCGTGAGCATTCGCTGAGTCCCTGCCCAGGTTGGGGCGCATATTCGCTATAGAGAATGGGCCAGTGCAAGGTGTACTTCGTGCGGTCCACCGGTTTGGTCCTGTCGAGCCCTACAACCTGCGTCACAGGTGCCGCGTCCGAGTCGGCCTGCCGCAATCGCTGGAAAATCGCTCGCGGCCGTCGGCGCGGGTGGCTACGCTCGTGCTCGTTCTCGCGGCTGCCGCATGCCGCTGTTGTCCGCTGTGTGTGACCTTGGAGGTGTTGACCGATGGCTGTCGTTGCGATGGGCGTTGCCCGCATCCGGAAGTTCGTCAAGTCCACCTCCGTGGCCACCGGCTGACCTCACTCCTGATCCGCGCCCGTGCGCGCGGTGCCGGGGCCACCCTTGTGAAGGGTCACCCCTTGTCTTCCTCTTCTCTCCTGAGCCAGTCCTCATCGCATCCGCTCCAGCCGTACGGCTGGGACGCGGGATGGGAGGACGAGTTCGCCCCGTACGCCGAACAGGGTCTGCTGCCCGGCCGCGTCGTCCGTGTCGACCGGGGGCAGTGTGATGTCGTCACGCCGGGCGGCACCGTCCGGGCCGACACCGAGTTCGTCGTCCCGCGTGATCCGATGAAGGTCGTGTGCACGGGGGACTGGGCCGCCGTCGACCCCGCCGGCAGCGACCCGCGGTACGTGCGGACGCTGCTGCCGCGCCGTACCGCCTTCGTCCGCTCCACCTCCTCCAAGCGGTCCGAGGGACAGATCCTCGCCGCCAACGTCGACCACGCCGTCGTCGCCGTCTCCCTCGCCGCCGAACTCGACCTCGCCCGGGTCGAACGGTTCCTGGCGCTGGCCTGGGAGTCCGGCGCCCAGCCCGTCGTCGTGCTCACCAAGGCCGACCTCGTGCCCGACCCGGTCACGCTGGCGCACCTCGTGCAGGACGTCGAGGCCGGCGCGCCCGGGGTGCCGGTGCTGCCGGTCAGCGCCGCGCTGGGGGAGGGGCTCGACCTCCTCGGTGCCGTCGTCCGCGGTGGTACCGCCGTGCTGCTCGGGCAGTCCGGCGCGGGCAAGTCCACCCTCGCCAACGCGCTGCTCGGCGACGACGTCATGGACGTACAGGCGATCCGGGACGCCGACGGCAAGGGGCGGCACACCACCACCACCCGCAATCTGCTCGTGCTGCCCGGCGGAGGCGTGCTGATCGACACGCCGGGACTGCGCGGGGTCGGGCTGTGGGACGCCGGGCACGGGGTGGGGCTGGTGTTCGCCGAGATCGAGGAGCTGGGGGAGCGGTGCAGGTTCCACGACTGCGCGCACGAGAGCGAACCCGGCTGTGCCGTGCTGGCCGCCGTCGACACCGGTGAACTGCCCGAACGGCGGCTGGATAGCTACCGCAAGCTGCTGCGGGAGAACCAGCGGATCGTCGCCAAGACCGATGCCCGGGTCCGGGCCGAGCTGCGCAAGGAGTGGAAGCGCCGGGGTGCCGAGGGGCGGGCGGCCATGGCGGCCAAGCGGGGGCGGCCCCACTAGTCCCTTGGTCCCTGGTGGTCCCTGGCTTTTCAGGCAGTCCCTGACGTCGTATGACTCCCCATCGCCTCGCATGACCTTCCATGACCTCGCATGACCTTCCATGGACGTGATGTCTGATTTCCGCCAGCCGCCAGCCGTGGGACGGCGGAGACTGGGGGCATGCAGGGTGACGACGACAGCAGGTACGCGGCGGTGCGCAGCCGGGACGGCCGGTTCGACGGGGCGTTCTTCTTCGGGGTCCGCACCACCGGCGTGTACTGCCGGCCGAGCTGCCCGGCCCGTACGCCGCACCGCCGCAACGTGCGGTTCTTCGCGACGGCCGCCGCCGCGCAGGGCGCCGGGTTCCGGGCCTGCCGGCGGTGCCGGCCGGACGCCGTGCCCGGCTCGGCGGAATGGGACGTGCGCGCCGACGCGGTGGGCCGGGCCGTACGGCTGATCGGTGACGGCGTCGTCGACCGGGAAGGGGTGGCGGGGCTGGCCGCCCGGCTCGGCTACAGCAGCCGACAGGTGCAGCGCCAGCTCACCGCCGAGCTGGGCGCCGGACCGGTCGCGCTGGCCCGCGCCCAGCGGGCGCACACCGCGCGGATCCTGCTCCAGACCACCGTCCTGCCGGTCACCGAGGTCGCGTTCGCCGCCGGTTTCAGCAGCGTCCGGCAATTCAACGACACCGTCCGGAGCGTGTACGCGGACACACCGAGCGGGCTGCGCGCCGCCGCCCCGGCCCGCGACCGGGCCGGGGCCGAACAGGCCGGCGCCGGGAGCGGGATACCGCTGCGGCTGGCCCACCGCGGGCCCTACCCGGCCGGGCCCGTCTTCGACCTGCTCCAGCGGGAGGCCCTGACCGGGGTGGAGGAGGTGAGCGGGCCGCCGGGGCGGCGGGTCTACCGGCGGACGCTCCGGCTGCCCTACGGCACCGGCGTGGCCGCCGTCGCCGAGCGGCCGGGCGGATCGGGGCGGGGCTCCGGTTCCGGTGGGTGGCTCGACGCCCGGCTGCGGCTCACCGACCTCCGTGACCTGACCACCGCCGTCCGGCGGCTGCGCCGGCTGTTCGACCTGGACGCCGACCCGTACGCCGTCGACGAACGGCTCGGCGCCGACCCCCGCCTCGCCCCCCTGGTCGCCGCCCGCCCCGGACTGCGCTCCCCGGGCGCCGCCGATCCCGCGGAACTGGCGGTCCGGGCGCTGGTGGGGCGGCCGGCGGCCGAACGGCTCGTCGCGCGGTACGGCAAGCGGCTCGACGCGCCCCGCGACGGCCTCACCCACCTCTTCCCGGAACCCGCCACGATCGCCGGCGCCGAGCCGCACGGCACCCTCGGCGCGCTCACCGCCGCCCTCGCCGACGGCACCGTACGCCTCGATCCGGGCGCCGACCGGGACGCCGCCGAGGCCGCCCTGCTCGCCCTGGACGGCATGGATCCGGCCACCGTCGCCGCCGTCCGCACCCGCGCCCTCGGCGACCCGGACGCGGCCCCGCCCGGCGCCGGCGTCCCCGACAGCTGGCGCCCCTGGCGCTCGTACGCACTGAACCACCTGCGCGCAGCGGGAGAGTGGAGTGATCGACCATGACTGACATCCGTGGCTACTGGACCGAGGTCGCGAGCCCGCTCGGGCCGCTGCTGCTCACCGCCGACCCGGACGGGGCGCTGACCTCGCTGTCCGTGCCCGGGCAGAAGGGCGGACGGACCGCCCCGGACAGTGCGCCGGACCGGCGGGCCGACCCCGGGCCGTTCCGGGCGGCCGCCGAGCAGCTCGGCGCCTACTTCGCCGGGGAGCCGACCACGTTCCGGCTGCCGCTGCGCGCCACGGGCACCGCCTTCCGGACCAAGGTCTGGGACGCCCTCGACGCCGTGCCCTACGGCACCACCACCACGTACGGCGAGATCGCCGCCCGGGTCGGCGCCGCCCGCGCCGCCGTACGGGCGGTCGGCGGTGCGATCGGCGCCAATCCGCTGCTGATCCTGCGCCCCTGCCACCGGGTGATCGGCGCCGACGGCTCCCTGACCGGGTACGCCGGCGGCCTCGACCGCAAGACGCGGCTGCTGGCCCTGGAGGGAGTGCTCGCGCCGGGCCCGGTTCAGCCGGCGAACACCGCGCCCAGCCACGCCCCGGTGATCAGCAGGCAGGCGAACAGTTCGGTCAGCACGTCCCAGCCGCCCGAGCGCATCGTCGAGCGCACGGCCTGAACCGCCTCCCCGTGCCGGCCCAGGCGCAGCCGTTCGGCCAGGTAGATACCGCCGAGGAAGCCGGGGACGGCGCCCACCACCGGGACCAGCAGGAAACCGAGCAGGGCGCCGCCGCCCGCGTACACCGTCAGCCGGCCCTCGGTGTCCGGGGCCCGCGGCCGGCGCGACGGCAGCGCCCAGCGCACCGCCAGCGACAGCAGCAGCACCACCGTCGCGCCCACCAGGACCGCCCAGGCCAGCGGCCGCGGGTCCTTCAGCGCCCACCACAGGACGGCCGCCCACACCAGCCAGGACCCGGGCACGCCGGGCAGCAGCACGCCGCACAGCCCGAGCAGGACGACCAGGCCCACCAGCAGGAGGTCCACCACTCCCATCCGACCAGGGTGCGCCCGTCGGCGCCGGTTCGCAGATCGAGCGGCGGCGCGCTCAGTGGTCCCGGGCCACCCAGCCCCGCTCGTAGGCGTGCCAGCCCAGTTGCAGCCGGGTGGTCACCCCGGTCAGCTCCATCAGCCGCTTCACCCGGCGCTGTACGGTCCTGAGGCCCAGGTCGAGCTGTTTGGCCACGCTGGCGTCGGTCAGCCCGGCCAGCAGCAGCGAGAGTATTTCCAGGTCGGTGGCGTCGGGGCCGCCGGGGGCGTCCTCGGTCACGCCGCGGGCGCCGAGCCGCAGCGGCAGCGCGTCCCGCCACACCGTCTCGAACAGGCCGGTGAGCAGTTCCAGCAGACCGCTGGCGTGCACCACCAGCGCGGCCGGCTCGGCGGACCGGGCGGTGAGCGGTACCAGCGCGAGGGTGCCGTCGGCGACCACCAGCTTGGTCGGCACCCGGTCCACCACCCGGACCTGTTCGCCCCGGTCCAGGGCGGCGGTCAGCTCGGTGATGCCGTCCGGCCGGTCCAGTACCGACCGCTCCACCACGGCCCGGTAGCGGACCCCGCGCGCGGCGGCCTCCTCCTCCGCGTGGTTCTCCATGCCGGTGACGGCGACCGGGGAGCCGGTGACCAGCGCGCACACCTCCTCGGTCGCGCCGAGCTGGAGCTGGAGGAAGCGCCGGGTGACCGCCGCGGCGCCGGTCACCACCTCCACCAGGTCGTGCACCGCGGGCTCACCGGCCGCCGCGCGGTACTCCTCGGCCAGCAGGGCCGCGGCCAGTTCCGCCTTCTCCAGCGCGTGCCGGTGCTGGGTGAGCAGGGCGCCCAGCGCCACGCCGGGCGGCGCCGCGACCCAGCGGCCCGGCCGGCCGGGCGACTGGGCCGCCAGCCCGTTCTGTTCCAGCCGCCGCAGGGCCCGCTCGGTGTCCTGCTCGCCGAGCGCCAGCCGCCGGGCGAGATCGGGCACATCGGCGGCGCCCACGGACACCAGGACCCGGTACGCCGACTCCTGGGCCTCCTCCAGCCCCAGCACTCCCAGCATCGAACGCCGTCCCTCCCCTGGACTCCAGCCTCCGGACCGCCCCTCCGTGGCGGAAAACGGCCACGGCGCAAACCCGCCTGCGCACATCATCGCGGTACCGGCGCCCCCTCTGCCAAGGTGACCTCACCGAGGCGCCCGGCGGCGCCCCGGCGTCCGGCGACCAGTTCGCCACCATGCCGTGATCCGGGCCCTGACGTGCGCCGACCGCGTGTCCGGGGGACCGGGCCCGGATCGCCTCGCCGTCGCCGGGCGGTTCTCCCGTGGGGGGTGGGACCGTCCGGCGACCTCCACCGAGCGCGCGCCGGTTCTTGCGGACGCGCCGTTTTCAACCGGCCCGAGCGGTGGACAATCGAGGGCATGAGTCAGCAGGGGGGAAGTCCCACCGGCCGGGAGGACGACTGGTGGGGTGAGCTGTACGACGACGGCGGCGACGACACCGGGGGGACGGGCGGGTCCGACTCCCTGGACGACCGGTTCGCCTCCGCGACGGGACCGCTGACCGCCGACCGTCCCGGCCGACGCCCGCCCGCCGTGCCGCGGCCCCGGGCGGGGGAGCGGGGCGGGACGGCACCACTCGCACCCTGGGAGCCGCCGCCGGCGGAGCCGAGGGGGCCGGTGACGTTCCCGTACGGTGCGTCGGGTTCCGGGGACCGGGGGAACTCGGGAACCCCGGCCGGCGCACCTCCGCCGCAACGCACCCCACCCTTGCCACCCCCCGCCGCACCACCCCCTCTGCCACCCCCTGCCGCCCCACCCCCTCCGCCGCCCCCCGCCGCACCCCCGCTCCCGCTGCCCGCGAACTGGCCGCTGGCTCACCCCACGGATCCGCCCCCCGCACCGCCGGCGGCCCCGCGAACCCCGGCCGACGCGGCGGCCCGGCCCCGTCCCTCCCGGCGGGACCACGTGGGCTCCGGCCCGCCCACCTACGGCCCCGAGCCCACCGCCCTTCCGCCCGCCGACCCGGACGCCCTCGGTGACCTGGTCGCGGACACCGTGCTGGACGGCGCCCGGTACGGGTCCTGCACGCTGCGGGCGCTGTCCCTGCGCGGCGACTCCGCGCGCTACCGGGGGGACCCGCGCCGCGACGCGCTGCTCACCGCCCGCTTCGGAGCGGGCGACGACGCGCTGGTCCTGGTGGCGATGGCCACCGGCGGCCGGGCCGCGACCGGCGCCCACCGGGCCGCCGCCGAGCTGTGCCGCTGGATCGGCCGGGCCGTCGGCCGCAGCCACCTCCGGCTGGCCGAGGACCTGCGGGCCGCCCGGCGCGGCGACCTGAAGTCCGGTCTGCACCGGCTCACCGACCGCAGCCTGGGCCGGCTCCGGGCCAGCGCCACCGAACAGGGCCTGGCCCCGGAGGAGTACACGGCCGGGCTGCGCTGTCTGCTGCTGCCCGCCGACCCCGACTGCCGTACCCGGGTGTTCTTCGGCGTCGGCGCGGGCGGCCTGTTCCGGCTGCGGGACGGCTGGTGGCAGGACATGGAGCCGCACCCCGCCGACACCACCGGCGCCCCCGTCGTCGGCTTCGGTTCGTCATCCGCCCCGGCGGAAACCCCCGACGGCGACCGGCTCACCATGGACCTCGGCGTCACCACGCCACCGGGCCCGTACCAGGAGCCGGCCCTCGGCCCGCCCCGCCAACCCTTCCGGTTCCGGGCCTCCGTCGCCCGCCCGGGTGATGTCCTGCTGCTGTGCACCGCGGGCCTGGCCGACCCGCTGCGCGGCGAGGCCGCCCTCCGCGACCACCTCGCCGGCCGGTGGTCCGGCGCCGCCCCGCCCGGTCTGGCCGACTACCTCGCCGACGCCCGCACCCGGGTCAAGGGGTACGCCGACGACCGTACGGCGGCCGCGGTGTGGGAGGCATGAACGGGGCCTTTGTGCCTACATGGACAGCATGGCCAAACAGAAGAACGTCGCCGAGCAGTTCGTCGACACCCTCGTCCGCGCCGGAGTGGAGCGCCTCTACGGCGTCGTCGGCGACAGCCTCAACCCGGTGGTGGACGCGGTGCGCCGCCACTCCGGCATCGACTGGGTGCACGTCCGGCACGAGGAGACCGCCGCCTTCGCCGCCGGGGCCGAGGCCCAGATCACCGGCAAGCTGGCGGCCTGCGCCGGCTCCTGCGGCCCCGGCAACCTGCACCTGATCAACGGCCTGTACGACGCCCATCGCTCGATGGCCCCGGTACTCGCCCTGGCCTCGCACATCCCGTCCAGCGAGATCGGTCTCGGCTACTTCCAGGAGACCCACCCGGACCACCTCTTCCGCGAGTGCAGCCACTACTGCGAGATGGTCTCCAGCCCCCAGCAGATGCCCCGCCTCCTGGACACCGCCATCCAGAACGCGGTCGGCCGCTCCGGCGTCAGCGTCGTCACGCTGCCCGGCGACATCGCCGGCGCGCCCGCCCCGGCGGGTGCCACCGAGACCGCGCTGGTCACCTCCCGGCCCTCCGTCCGCCCCGGCGACGAGGTGATCGACCGGCTGGTGAAGCTGATCGACGACGCCGACAAGGTCACCCTGTTCTGCGGCAGCGGCACGGCGGGCGCGCACGCCGAGGTGATGGAGTTCGCCGGGCGGATCAAGAGCCCGGTGGGGCACGCCCTGCGCGGCAAGGAATGGATTCAGTACGACAATCCGTACGACGTCGGGATGAGCGGTCTGCTGGGGTACGGCGCCGCCTACGAGGCCACCCACGAGTGCGACCTGCTGATCCTGCTCGGCACCGACTTCCCGTACAACGCCTTCCTGCCCGACGACGTGAAGATCGCGCAGATCGACGTCCGGCCGGAGCACCTGGGCCGCCGCTCCAAGCTGGACCTCGCGGTGTGGGGCGACGCCAAGGAGACCCTGCGGTGTCTGATCCCGCGGGTGCGGGAGAAGAAGAGCCGCAAGTTCCTCGACCGGATGCTGAAGAAGCACGCCGACGCGCTGGAGGGCGTGGTCAGCGCCTACACCCGCAAGGTCGAGAAGCACACCCCGATCCATCCGGAGTACGTGGCGTCCGTGCTGGACGAGGTCGCCGCCGACGACGCCGTGTTCACCGTCGACACCGGGATGTGCAACGTCTGGGCGGCCCGGTACATCTCACCCAACGGGCGGCGCCGGATCATCGGTTCGTTCTCGCACGGGTCGATGGCCAACGCGCTGCCGATGGCGATCGGGGCGCAGTTCACCGACCGGGGGCGGCAGGTCGTCTCGATGTCCGGGGACGGCGGATTCTCCATGCTGATGGGCGACTTCCTCACCCTGGTCCAGTACGACCTGCCGGTGAAGGTGGTGCTCTTCGACAACTCCTCGCTCGGCATGGTCGAGTTGGAGATGCTGGTGGCCGGGCTGCCCTCGCACGGCGTGACCAACAAGAACCCGGACTTCGCCGCCGTCGCCGAGGCGTGCGGTGCCTTCGGGGTGCGGGTGGAGAAGCCCAAAGACCTGGCGGGCGCGCTGAAGGCGGCGTTCAAACACAAGGGCCCGGCCCTCGTCGACGTCGTCACCGACCCCAACGCGCTGTCCATCCCGCCGAAGATCAGCGCCGACATGGTGACCGGGTTCGCGCTGTCCGCCTCCAAGATCGTGCTGGACGGCGGCGTCGGCCGGATGCTCCAGATGGCCCGCTCCAACCTGCGCAACGTGCCCCGGCCGTAACGCCCACCGGCCGCCCGGAGCAATGGTGTTCGGCCATTTCCGTGGCCGAACACCCGGTCCGCCCGGTCGGCGGGCGTCCGGATGACTGCCCGGCGCCACACGGGGCATGGAACATCGTGAACGTGTTCGAGCGCGAGGCACTGGCACCGGCACGCGGGCGGGGGACATGGCGAGGCAGGCACACAGCGGCGGTCCTGTGGTGGTGGGGGCCCGCCCGGGGGACGAAGTGATGGAGGAGAAGGCCGACGACGCGATGGACGGGGCGTCTCAGCTCAGGTGCAGACTCCGGCGGTGCGACCTGGGGGCGGTACCCGAAGCGCGCCGGGCGCTGCGTGAACTGCTGCGGCACTGGGGGCGGCCGGGCCGGTCGGAGGTCGCGGAACTGCTGGCCAGCGAACTGGTCACCAACGCGCTGGTGCACACCGACCACGACGCGGTGCTGACCGCCGTGGTGGACCACCGGGCGGTGCGGGTGGAGGTACGGGACTTCGTCTCCCGGTGGCCCCGGCCGCACGCCGTGGACGCCGAGGGCGGTACGCACAGCACGCACGGCAGGGGCCTGCTCCTGGTGCAGTCGCTGGCCGACGCCTGGGGCGTGCGGGCGCACGCCGTGGGCAAGTCCGTCTGGTTCGAACTGGACGCCGGGCCCGCCTGAACACCCGAGGGGCGCGGCCCGCGGGCCACGCCCCTCGTCGGCTCACCGGTGCGGTGCCGGTGGTTAACCGAACTGCTGCTCGAGGTCCTTGAGCTTGCGCTCCAGGGAGTCCAGCCGCGGCAGCGCCTGGGTGTCGTCCTCCGCGGTGAGGTCCACGGTGACCGGGTCACTCGTGCCGCGCACGGGCTGCAGCGAGGGAAGCCGGCGGCCTGCGGGAAGCTCCGGCGCCGCTATGGCAGGCTCCGCGGCGACCTGGTCGGAGCCCCGCTCCACGGCCTGCACCTCGACCTGGCGTCCGCCGCGGCCCGGGAAGGTGCGGTGGCCGCGGCTGATCGCCTTCAGCTGGGCCCGCTCCATGCGTCCCGCCTCGCGCCGGCGCTGCCGGGTCTCGTCCTTCTTGCGCTTCTCGTCGCGGACTTCCTCGACCGCCTCGTCCAGGCTGCGCACGTTCTCCAGCAGCATCAGCGACCAGGCGCCGTAGGTCTCGCGGGGCGCGCGCAGCCAGCGGACGATACGGATCTGCGGCAGCGGACGCGGCACCAGGCCCTGTTCGCGCAGCGCGGCCCGGCGGGTCTGCTTCAGCGCCCGGTCGAACAGCACGGCCGCCGACAGGGACATGCCCGCGAAGAAGTGCGGGGCGCCCGCGTGGCCCAGGCCCCGGGGCGCGTGCACCCAGTTGAACCAGGCGGCGGCGAGGGCGAACGTCCACACGAGTATGCGCGAGCCGAGCGCCGCGTCACCGTGGCTGGCCTCGCGCACCGCGAGGACGGAGCAGAACATCGCCGCCCCGTCCAGGCCGAACGGGACCAGGTACTGCCAGCCGTCGCTCAGGCCGAGGTTCTGCTCGCCGAAGCCGACCAGACCGTGGAAGGAGAGCGCGGCGGCCACCGCGGCACAGCAGAAGAGCAGGACGTAGGAGAAGGTGCCGTACAGGGCCTCCTTGCGCCTGCGGCGCTCCTCGGACCGCTCCCACGAGTCGTCCTTGCCGGTGTCCTTCCCCGAGGAGCGCTTGCCGCGCGCGAGCACCGCCACCGCCGCAAGCATGCCCAGGAGCAGCACGGCGCCCGGAAGCAGCCAGTTCAGCGATATGTCGGTCAGTCTCATCTAGGGGTCCCTTGCATTGGGATAGGGCGTAACGCCCGCCATAGTGGCCCAATCCCGCCTGCCCTCAGGGGTTTTCGGGGCAAGAGGCCGCCAAGGGAGTGCGTGGGGACGGTCCAGGGCGGCGTTCTGCTCGAACTGGCGTCTGAGGCGCGGGAGTTGAGTTCGAACAAGGATACCCGTACGGGTGGTTCCGGGGAAACGCCCGGCACCTTGTGAGGAAGGTGTGAATCGGCGGCGCCGGTACGGGAGTCCCCCGCGCGGATGATCTTACGGGGTCCGCCGGCCGTCGTGGTCAGCCGGCCTGGGCGACGAGCTTGCCGACCCGGTCCGCCTCGCAGGTGCGCGGACAGGCGGCGCAGGTGTCCTCGGGGCGCAGCGTGTAGAACATGCAGCAGCTCGCCCGGTCGCGGGTGGGCAGCGACTCGCCGTCCGGCCCGGTCAGCTCGCGGAACGCCGCCGTGCCGACGTACGGCCGGGTCGCCCCCGGCAGCAGCAGTTCCAGCTCCCGGCGGGCCCGGTCGCGTTCGCGGTCTCCGTCATCATCGCTGTCGCTGTCGCCGCCGCTGTCACCGAGCAGATGGGCGACGTACCACAGGCCCTCCACCAGCTCGTCGGTCGCCATGCCCCACAGGGCGCGGCCGCGCCGCCGCATCCGGGGGCCGAATCCGGCCAGCAGCGGTGCCAGGTGGTCCGCGACGGCGGCCCGCACCTCGGCGCGCAGCGCGTCCTCGTCGGCGACCACGCGGGCGCCGGGCAGCGCGGCGGCCGGATCGCCCGGCAGACAGGCGAAGCCGGCCGGGCGGACCGCCATCCGGCCCAGCGGCAGGCCGGGGGCGGAGCGGTCGTAGGCGACGTGCGTCACGGGCAGCCGGGGGACCCGGCGGTGCAGGAACCAGGGCACGGTGATCAGCAGGCAGGCCGGCCAGGCGTACCGGTGCAGTCCGAAGGTGGCGATCACGTCCGGCCGCGCCCGCTGCCCGTAGTCCCGTACCACCTGCGCCTCGTCCCAGGCCAGGAACGCGTCCAGGGCCGGGCCGCCCTCGGCGAGCGCGGCGGCCGTGACCCAGCCGCCGCCGTCGGGCAGCGCCGCGCCGGGCGCCCGCTCCGCGACGCCGAACGAGGGCAGCACCTCGGCCAGCCGGGCGTAGGCGGCCGCGACGGGTGAGCGGGGTACGGACATGGAGGCTCCTTATAGGCAAGCCTTACCTTACCCAAGATCCTCCGGATTTGAACTGACGCGATGTACCCCTAGGGTGCTTGACGGACGAGTAACAACCCGCCGTAATGACCCCAAGTACCGACACGTCCCCAGGAGGACCCCGTGGACCCCGTGAGGGAGGGTGCGCAGAGCTCCGCCGAGCCGGGGACACCCGCGATACGCACGGTGCCGGCGGCCCGGGTGCCCGGGCCGGCGCCCGTACGCGGTGAGCACACCCACGCCGAGCCGCCGCCGCTCCGCCCCCGCCCCCTCATCCAGCGCTCGTCCGTGCGCGGGCAGGTCCTGGACGCCCTGCGCACCGCGCTGGTCGCGGGCGAGCTGCGGCCCGGCGAGGTCTACTCGGCGCCCGCGCTCGGCGAGCGGTTCGGCGTGTCGGCGACCCCGGTGCGGGAGGCCATGCAGCAGCTCGCCCAGGAGGGCGCCGTCGAGGTGGTGCCGAACCGGGGTTTCCGGGTCGTCGAGCGCGGCGCCCGCGAGCTGGCCGAACTGGCCGAGATCCGGGCGCTGATCGAGGTCCCGGTGCTGCTGCGGCTGTCCCGTACGGTGCCCGCCGAACGCTGGGCGGAGCTGCGCCCGCTGGCCGAGGCGACCGTCCGGGCCGCCTCCTCGGGCACCCGCGCGGTCTACGCCGAGGCCGACCGTGCCTTCCACCGCGCGGTGCTGGCGCTGGCCGGCAACGAGCAGCTGGTCCGGATCGCCGACGACCTGCACCGCCGCGCGCAGTGGCCGCCAGCCGGTTCCCCGGCCCCGCGCGGCCGGGCCGACCTGGTCGCCGACGCGCACGAGCACACCGCGCTGCTGGACGCCCTGATCGCCGGCGACCCGGAGCTGGTGCGGGCGCTGGTGGGGGACCACTTCGCGGCGTAGCGGGCCGGCGCGCGGCCGGGGCCGCGCGGATGCCGCGTACCGGGCCGAACGCGGTCCGCGCCCGATGGGCGGGCGGGGGCGGGACGGGCACGCCGGAGGGCGCCTGGGCCGCCCCGGCAGGCCGCCGCCCCCGCGTCGGGAAGGACGCAGGAGACGACGTACGTCAGGCCGTGGCCGCCCCCGCGCCCGGTGGGGCCAGTTGCTGGGCCAGCCAGGTCGGGACGCCGCCGAGGAGGCGGAACAGGCGGCGGGCCTCCTCGCGCAGCCGGGACGCCTCCGGTTCCGGCTCCGCCTCCGCCAGGGAGGCCAGCGCCGGGGCGGTGCCGACCAGGTAGCCCAGTTCCTCCCGGATGCGCAGGGACTCGGCGAACCCGTGCCGGGCCTCCGCCAGCTCCCCGTCCCGCAGCGCCAGCCCGGCCAGATGACGCCAGGTGAACGACAGCAGCAGCGGATCGGCGTGCGCGGTGGCCCCGGCGTGCGCCCGCCGGTAGGCGGCCCGCGCGGACTGCGCGGAACCGGTCAGGTTCTCCGCGAGCAGCCCGCGCCGGAAGTCGAGCAGGGCCCGCCCGGGCGCCCCCGGCGCGATCAGCGCCGCCGCCCGGCCCAGTGCCGACCGAGCCTCGTCGGCCCGGTCCCGTACCCCGTGCAGCGTCGCCGCGTACGCCAAGTGCCCCCGTTCACAAGCGGCGGCGCCGCGCTCGTCGTCACCGTCCGCCAGCGCCTCCGCCGTGCGCAGCGCGTCCTCCGCCTCCGCCCAGCCCTGCTCGGTGTACAGGCACCGCTCCACCAGCAGCGCGGCCCGCTGGAGCGCGGCCGGCGCGGTGGCCGGCTGCAACAGGGCGGCCGCGTCCACCCAGCAGGCGCGGGAGCGCAGCCGCCACACGGCGGTCGCGAGCGGATCATCACTGGCGGTGGTTCCCGTACCGGACATGGCGGAGTGCGCCACGTTGCCCTCCCTAGCACGCCGTCGAGCCCGAGTGGTGGCCGCATCTCAGCACGGAACGACCGGCCCGGCCAAGAGGGTGGGTGAAGGATTTCACAAAGTCGTGGGACTCCGGGGCACAAGGTTTGCGGCGGCCGGTCAGCTCATCCGCAGGGCCAGGAAGAAATCCAGCTTGTCCTCCAGGCGGGAGAGGTCACGTCCCGTCAACTGCTCGATCCGCCCGACGCGGTAGCGCAGCGTGTTGACGTGCAGGTGCAGCCGGGCCGCGCAGCGGGTCCAGGAGCCGTCCGAGGCCAGGAACGCCTCCAGCGTCGGGATCAGCTCGGCGCGGTGCCGCCGGTCGTAGTCCCGCAGCGGGTCGAGGAGCCGGGCGGTGAACGCGCGGCGCACGTCGTCGGGGACGAACGGCAGCAGCAGTACGTGCGAGGCCAGTTCCTGGTGGCCGGCCGCGCAGACCCGGCCCGGTCGGGCGGCGGCGACCCGGCGGGCGTGCCGGGCCTCCTCCAGCGCGCCGCGCAGCCCCTCGGCCGAGTGCACGGCGGCGCTCACCCCCACCGTGACCCGCCCGTCGTCGTCGAGGCCGGCCGACAGCGGCTCGCGGACCGCCTCGAGCAGCGCGTCGGCGAGCACCCCCGCCTCGCTGCCGTCGTGCTCCCGGACCACCGCCGGCAGCGGTACGAGGGCGACGGCCTCGTCGCCGGCGTGCGCGACGGCGATCCGGTCGGCGTGCTCGGGCCCCGGGGTGCGGGGGTCGACGAGGATCTCCTCCAGCAGCGCCTGGGCGAGTGCGCCGGTGCCGGCCCCGGACCCGGGCGGCTCGGCCCACTCCACCCGGGCCACCACCACCTGCCAGTGCGGGGCCGCGCCGAGGCCGGGCAGCAGGACCGGCGCCGCGACCCGCAGCCGGGCGGCGATCTCGGCGGGCGCGGCGCCCGACTGGACCAGTTCGAGGATCTCCTGCGCGAGGCGCCGGCGGACCGTGCGGGCCGCCTCCCGCCGGTCCCGTTCGACCGCTATCAGCTGGGTGACGCCGTACAGCAAGTCGAGCCGCTCGTCCGGCCAGTCCCCGGCGTCCGCCTCGACCGCCAGCAGCCACTCGGAGAGCACCGTCTCACGCACGTCGGGGGCGGCCTGCGCGCCCCGGGCGGCCGCGCCGCGCACCGGGAAGAGGCTGTACGCCGTCGGCCCGACCAGCACCCGGTGCGGGGGGCGGCGCCCGGCGCGGGCGGCCGCCAGGTGCTCCGCCGCGAGCCGCGCGCGCACCTCACCGGGGAGCGCGGACCCCGCCTGCTTCGCGCCCGCCACCTGCCGTCCGGTCGGGGAGAGCACCCACGCCCGCAGGTCCAGGTCGGAGCCGAGCAGTTCCAGGACGACGTCCGGGCCGCCGCCGGCCGGACCGGAGGTCATCATGCGCCGGTGCCGGTCCACGACGGCCGCGAGGTCGCCCGCCCGCTCCCCGGAGACCTGCCGCACCACGTGTTCGGTGACGGTCGCGAACGCCACCGACTCGTGCACCGCGAACAGCGGCAGCCGGTGCCGGGCACAGGCCGCCACCAGGTCCTGCGGAACGCTGCCCAGCTCCGCCTCGCCGGCCGCCAGCGCCGCCACCCCGGCCTGCACCAGGATCCGTACGAACGGCTCGGAGTCGGCGGCGTCGTGCCGCCAGGCCAGCCCGGTCAGCACCAGCTCACCGCCGGAGAGGTAGCGGCTGGGGTCCCGCAGGTCGGTGGTCATCACGCCGCGCACCGCACGGTCCAGCTCCTGCTCGCCGCCGAGCAGCTCGAGGCCCAGCGCATCGGTGTCCAGCAGTGCGCGCAGCCGCATTCTCGTCGCCGCCGTTCTCTGTCTCGAAGCAGTGTTCCAGGTCACGCCGGTGGGTCGCGCGTTTCCCGGGGAATTCGGAGAGGTAACTGAGGCCCTCCGTTCATACGAATCTACAAGATGCCCGCCCTGGCCAGCCAACTCCTTCATGGTTTCTGCGACTGACACAGGTGGAGCACAGGGCGGTGTACTGGGCCCACTCCACGTGAACAGCACATGAACGAGCCCGGACCGCCGCACCCGGTGTGGCTCGATCCGTACGACCCACACGACGTCCCACACGACGAAGAAGAGAGCCGTTCATGGACTTCCTTCGCCCCGCCAGCTGGGAGGAGGCGCTCGCCGCCAAGGCCGAGCACCCCAGCGCCGTACCGATCGCGGGCGGCACCGATGTGATGGTCGAGATCAACTTCGACCACCGCCGGCCCGAGTACCTGATGGACCTCAACCGCATTACCGAGCTGACCGAGTGGGAGACGGCCGGGGACAGCGTGCGGCTCGGCGCCTCCGTCCCCTACACGAAGATCATGGAGCACCTGCGGGCCGAGCTCCCGGGCCTGGCGCTGGCCGCGCACACCGTGGCCTCCCCGCAGATCCGCAACCGCGGCGGCGTCGGCGGCAACCTCGGCACCGCCTCCCCGGCCGGCGACGCCCACCCGGCGCTGCTCGCCGCGGGCGCCGAGGTGGAGGCGGCCTCGGTGCGCGGCACCCGCATGATCCCCATCGACGACTTCTACACCGGCGTGAAGCGCAACGCGCTGGCGCCCGACGAGCTGATCCGCGCCGTGCACGTGCGCAAGGCGGCCGGGCCGCAGCAGTTCTCCAAGGTCGGCACGCGCAACGCCATGGTGATCGCGGTGTGCGCCTTCGGCCTCGCACTGCACCCGCGGACCCGGACGGTACGGACCGGGATCGGATCGGCCGCGCCGACGCCGATCCGGGCGACGGCCGCCGAGCAGTTCCTGAACGCGGCCCTGGAGGAGGGCGGCTTCTGGGACTCGGGGGAGATCATCACCCCCTCCGTGGCCAAGCAGTTCGCACAACTGTGCGCCGCCGCCTGCAACCCGATCGACGACGTACGCGGCACCGCGGGCTACCGCCGGCACGCGGTCGGCGTCATGGCCCGCCGGACGCTGACCTGGACCTGGCAGTCGTACCGCACCGCCACACCGGAAGGGGAGGCCGCCTGATGCGCGTCCATCTCACCGTCAACGGCCGCCCCCAGGAGGCCGACGACGTCTGGGAGGGCGAGTCCCTCCTCTACGTGCTGCGCGAGCGGCTCGGCCTGCCCGGCTCCAAGAACGCCTGCGAGCAGGGCGAGTGCGGTTCCTGCACGGTCCGGCTGGACGGCGTGCCGGTCTGCTCCTGCCTGGTGGCCGCCGGGCAGGCGGAGGGCCGTGCGGTCGTCACCGTCGAGGGGCTGGCGGGCGAGGCCGAACTCGCCCCGATCCAGCAGGCGTTCATCGACGCCGGCGCCGTCCAGTGCGGCTTCTGCACCCCCGGTCTGCTGGTCGCCGCCGACGAGATGCTGGAGCGCAACCCCAGCCCGAGCGACGCCGACATCCGCGAGGCGCTGTCCGGCAACCTGTGCCGCTGCACCGGCTACGAGAAGATCATGGACGCGGTCCGGCTCGCCGCCACCCGCCGTACCGAGGGGGTCTGACATGGCGTATCCGACCGGCGTACCCACGAAGATCACCCAGGGCTCGGCGGCCCAGGGCGGCATCGGCGCGTCCACGCTCCGCCCGGACGGCACCCTCAAGGTCACCGGCGAGTTCGCGTACTCCTCCGACATGTGGCACGAGGACATGCTCTGGGGCCAGATCCTGCGCTCCACCGTCGCGCACGCCGAGATCGTCTCCATCGACACCGGCGAGGCACTCGCGCTGCCCGGCGTGTACGCCGTACTGACCTACGACGACCTGCCGACCGACGTACGCCACTACGGGCTGGAGATCCAGGACACCCCCGTCCTCGCCCACGGCAGGGTCCGGCACCACGGCGAGCCCGTCGCGATCGTGGCCGCCGACCACCCGGAGACCGCCCGCCGGGCCGCCGCCAAGATCAAGGTGGCGTACCGGGAACTGCCCGTCATCACCGACGAGGCGTCCGCCACCGCCCCAGGCGCGCTCCTCATCCATCAGGACCGTGCCGACCACCACGCCGGCCACGTCCCGCACCCCAACATCGTCCACCGCCAGCCCATCGTGCGCGGCGACGTCACCAAGGCGGCCGGGCGGGCCGACGTGATCGTCACCGGCGAGTACACCTTCGGCATGCAGGACCAGGCGTTCCTCGGCCCGGAGTCCGGGCTCGCGGTCCCCGAGGAGGACGGCGGCGTCCACCTCTACATCGCCACCCAGTGGCTCCACTCCGACCTGCGGCAGATCGCGCCCGTGCTCGGCCTGCCCGAGGACAAGGTGCGGATGACGCTGTCCGGCGTCGGCGGCGCGTTCGGCGGGCGCGAGGACCTGTCCATGCAGATCCACGCCTGTCTGCTGGCCCTGCGCACCGGCAAACCCGTCAAGATCGTCTACAACCGGTTCGAGTCCTTCTTCGGCCACGTCCACCGCCACCCCGCCAAGCTGGCCTACGAGCACGGCGCCACCCGCGACGGCCGGCTCACCCACGTCAAGGCCCGGATCGTGCTCGACGGCGGCGCGTACGCCTCCGCCTCCCCGGCGGTTGTCGGCAACGCCGCCTCGCTCGGCGTCGGACCGTACGCGGTCGACGACGTCGACATCGAGGCGATCGCCCTCTACACCAACAACCCGCCCTGCGGCGCGATGCGCGGCTTCGGCGCGGTCCAGGCGTGCTTCGCCTACGAGGCCCAGATGGACAAGGTGGCCAGCGAACTCGGCCTGGACCCGGTGGAGTTCCGGCAGCGCAACGCCATGGAGCAGGGCACCCTGCTGCCCACCGGGCAGCCGGTCGACTCACCCGCGCCGGTCGCCGAACTGCTGCGCCGGGTCAAGGCGATGCCGATGCCGCCGGAGCGCCAGTGGGAGTCCAGTGAGGGCGCCGACGTCCGGCAGCTGCCGGGCGGTCTGTCCAACACCACGCACGGCGAGGGCGTCGTGCGGGGGGTCGGCTACGCGGTCGGCATCAAGAACGTCGGGTTCTCGGAAGGCTTCGACGACTACTCGACCGCGCGGGTGCGGATGGAGGTGGTCGGCGGTGAGCCGGTGGCCACCGTGCACACCGCGATGGCCGAGGTCGGCCAGGGCGGCGTCACCGTGCACGCGCAGATCGCCCGCACCGAGCTGGGCGTCACCCAGGTGACCATCCACCCGGCGGACACCCGGGTGGGCAGCGCCGGTTCGACCTCGGCGTCGCGGCAGACGTACGTCACCGGCGGGGCGGTGAAGAACGCCTGCGAGCTGGTCCGGGAGCGGGTGCTGGAGCTCGGGCGCCGCAAGTTCGGCTCGTACCATCCCGCCTGGGCCACCGCCGAACTGCTGCTGGAGAACGGCAAGGTCGTCACCGACGGCGGGGAGGCGCTGGCCGACCTCGCGGACGTGCTCGCGGGCGAGGCGGTCGAGGTCGAGGAGGAGTGGCGGCACCGGCCGACCGAGCCCTTCGACCTGCGCACCGGGCAGGGCAACGGACATGTGCAGTACTCGTTCGCCGCGCACCGCGCCGTCGTCGAGGTCGACACCGAGCTGGGCCTGGTCAAGGTGATCGAGCTGGCCTGCGCGCAGGACGTCGGCAAGGCGCTCAACCCGCTCTCCGTGGTGGGCCAGATCCAGGGCGGCACCACCCAGGGCCTCGGCGTCGCCGTGATGGAGGAGATCGTCGTCGACCCGAAGACCGCCAAGGTCCGCAACCCGTCCTTCACCGACTACCTGATCCCCACCATCCTCGACACGCCGACCATCCCGGTCGACGTGCTCGAACTCGCCGACGAGCACGCCCCCTACGGGCTGCGCGGCATCGGCGAGGCGCCCACCCTGTCGTCCACCCCGGCGGTCCTCGCGGCCGTCCGGAACGCGACGGGGCTGACGCTGGACCGGACGCCGGTGCGTCCGGAGCACCTCACCGGCACCGACCGGAAGTAACCAGCTGTTCGTCTCGGGCCGTCCCCCGGGTCGCGCACGTCCCAGTACCTGTGAACCTTGGGAGACGGCACCATGACCCAGCAGTCAGTGGAGCCCACGACCACCGCCGAGGACGCGGGCGCGGGTTCCCGCGTCCCGGCCGGCCGGTCGTGGCTCGATCGGTACTTCCACATATCCCGGCGCGGCTCGACCGTCGCGCGCGAGGTCCGCGGCGGCGTCACCACCTTCATGGCGATGGCGTACATCCTGCTGCTCAACCCGCTGATCCTGTCCGGCAAGGACGCGGCCGGCGACACCCTGGCCGCCCAGGCGCTGATCACCGCGACCGCGTTCGCGGCGGCCCTCACCACCCTGCTGATGGGCTTCGTCGGCAAGGTGCCGCTCGCGCTCGCCGCCGGCCTGTCCGTCTCCGGCGTGCTGGCCTCGCAGGTGGCGCCCGCGATGACCTGGCCGCAGGCGATGGGCATGTGCGTGATCTACGGCGTGATCATCATGCTGCTGGTAGTCACCGGTCTGCGCGAGATGATCATGAACGCCATCCCGGTGCCGCTGAAGCACGGCATCACCATGGGCATCGGCCTGTTCATCGCCCTGATCGGCCTCTACAAGTCCGGCTTCGTCCACCAGGGCGAGGCCACCCCGCTCAGCCTCGGCCCGGCCGGCCGGCTCACCGGCTGGCCGGTGCTGCTGTTCGCCGTGACCCTGCTGCTCATCTTCATGCTCCAGGCGCGGAACACCCCCGGCGCCATCCTGATCGGCATCGTGGCCGGCACGGTGGCCGCGGTGGTGCTGAACGCCGCCGGGGTGGTCGACCCGAAGCAGTGGGCGGGCGGGGCCCCGGGGATCGACGGCGGCGCGGTCTCCATGCCCGACTTCTCGCTCTTCGGGCACGTCGAGTTCGGCGGCTGGGGCGAGGTCGGCGCGATGACCGTCGGAGTGATCGTCTTCACCCTGGTGCTGGCCGGGTTCTTCGACGCGATGGCCACCATCATCGGCGTCGGTACCGAGGCCGGGCTCGCCGACCAGCGGGGCCGGATGCCCGGCCTGTCCAAGGCGCTGTTCATCGACGGGGCCGGCGGCGCGATCGGCGGGGTGGCCGGCGGCAGCGGCCAGACCGTGTTCGTCGAGTCGGCCACCGGCGTGGGGGAGGGCGCCCGGACCGGCCTCGCCTCGGTGGTCACCGGCGCGCTCTTCGCGGCCTGTCTGTTCTTCACCCCGCTCACCGCGATCGTGCCGCAGGAGGTCGCGTCGGCGGCGCTGGTGGTCATCGGCGCCATGATGCTGACGAACGCCCGGCAGGTGGACTGGACGGACCGGGCGAGTGCGGTACCGGTCTTCCTGACCGTGGTCCTGATGCCCTTCACTTACACCATCACGACCGGTGTCGCCGCCGGCGTCATCGCGTACACCGCGATCAAGGCCGGGCAGGGCAGGGCGCGGGAGGTCGGGCCCTTCATGTGGGTGCTGACCGCGCTCTTCCTCGTCTACTTCGCCCTCGGACCGATCGAGAGCCGGCTGGGCGTGCACTAGCCCCGGCCAGGGAACCCGTCCCACCGAACCCCGTACCCGAGGAGACCGACAGATGCTGGACATCGCCGAACAGCTGCACCGGTGGGTCGAGCAGGGCCGCGACTTCGCCGTCGCCACCGTGGTGGCGGTCAGCGGCAGCGCGCCCCGCCGGCCCGGCGCCGCCCTCGCGGTGGACACCGCGGGCACGGCGGTCGGGTCGGTCTCCGGGGGCTGTGTGGAGGGCGCCGTCTACGCGCTGTGCGAGCAGGCGCTGAGTGATGGCCGGCCGGTCCTGGAACGGTTCGGCTACAGCGACGAGGACGCCTTCGCGGTCGGGCTGACCTGCGGTGGCGTCATCGACATCCTGGTCGTGCCGGTCCGGGCGGGCGACCCCGGCCGCCCGGTGCTGGCCGCCGCGCTCGCGGCCGCCGTGCGGGGGGAGGCGACGGCGCTGGCCCGGATCGTGGCCGGCCCGGCGGAGCTGGTGGGCCGGGCGGTCGCGGTCCGCCCCGACGGCACCCGGTACGGCGGTCTGGGCGCCCACCCGGACCTGGAGGGCACCGTCGCCGCCGAGGCGGGCGCCTTCCTGGACGCGGGCCGTACCGGCACCCTGGAGATCGGCGCGGAGGGCTCGCGCTGCGGGGCGCCGCTGACCGTGCTGGTGGAGTCCGCCGTACCGCCTCCGCGGATGATCGTCTTCGGTGCGATCGACTTCGCCGCCGCGCTGGTGCGGGCCGGCAAGTTCCTCGGCTACCGGGTCACGGTCTGCGACGCGCGGCCCGTCTTCGCCACGCAGGCCCGCTTTCCCGACGCCGACGAGATCGTGGTCGCCTGGCCGCACGAGTACCTGGAGCGGACCGACGTCGACGGCCGTACCGTCCTGTGCGTCCTGACCCACGACGCCAAGTTCGACGTACCGCTCCTGGAACGGGCGCTGCGGCTGCCGGTGGCGTACGTCGGCGCGATGGGCTCGCGCCGCACCCACCTGGACCGGCTGGCGCGGCTGCGCGAGGTCGGCGTGCCGGAGGGGGAGCTGACCCGGCTGCGGTCCCCGATCGGCCTGGACCTCGGCGCCCGCACCCCCGAGGAGACGGCGCTGTCCATCGCCGCCGAGATCGTCGCCGCCCGGCGCGGCGGCACCGGCGTCCCGCTGACCGGCGCGCACACCCCGATCCACCACGACGGGACGCGGCCGGCTCAGCCGATCGGCGCCGGCATCGGCACCACCTCGTAGGCCAGCGAGATGGTGTCCCCGGTCGCCGGGTCGCCCAGCTCCACCCGCCAGGCGTCGGCGAACTGGTCCACCCCGTCGGCCATCGGGATGGTCCCCGAGATCAGCACGGTGCCCGGCACCAGCTCACCCCGCTCCCGCAGCACCCCGGCCCAGTAGGCGGGGGTCAGCAGCTCGGCCAGGGTGCCGTCCTGGATCGGCGTCTCGGTGCCGCCGTGGCCGACCCATGCGCGCAGCGTCAGCTCGTCCAGCCGCTGCTCCACGTCGGCCAGCCGCCAGGCCCGGCGGGCCAGCACGTCCGGGCCCGCGTTCTTGCTCCAGGCCACGCCGTGCACCTCCAGCTCCCGGTCGGTGTGGTCGCAGGCGGCGGTCAGCAGCAGCTCGCCGCCGTCCGCCACGATCAGCGCCCACTCCGCCTCGCCGGAGGTCCGGCCGTGCTGCGCGGCCACCGAGGCGGTCTGCTGTGCCAGATAGGGCGAGACCGGGTAGAGGGCGGGGATGACGGACGGCGCCGGCACCCCCAGTTCCGCCAGCTCGGCGACGTGCGCGGCCACGTCGTCCTGGCCGCGTCCGGCGTATCCGGCGTTCAGCACCAGGCGGACGTCGACGTCGCGGGTGGTTCCATCGGGCAGTTCGAAGGTCAGCACGGGCATGGGGACTCCAGTTTCGGATGGATTAACTTCCCCCGAGGGGCTTGCGCATACGACCTGTATACAAGAAGTATGCCGGAAGGTCCACGTACCTCAGGCAAGGACGACAAGCATGCAAGACACCCGGCCGGACAGTTCCGGCATCCGCCGTGCCTTCTTCGCCAGCCTCACCGGCACCGCCCTGGAGTGGTACGACTTCGCCGTCTACTCCGCGGCCGCGGCCCTGGTCTTCGGCGACCTCTTCTTCCCCTCCGAGGACCCGCTGACCGGCACCCTGCTGGCGTTCTCCACCTACGCGGTCGGCTATGTCTCCCGGCCGCTGGGCGGCATCGTCTTCGGCCGGCTCGGCGATGTCATCGGCCGCAAGAAGGTGCTGATTGCCACGCTGGTGCTGATCGGCGCCGCCACCTTCCTGATCGGCGTGCTGCCCGCCTACTCCACCATCGGCGTGGCCGCCCCGGTCGCCCTGGTGCTGCTGCGGTTCGCGCAGGGCGTCGGGGTCGGCGGCGAGTGGGGCGGCGCGGTGCTGCTGTCCAGCGAGTTCGGCGACCCGAAGCGGCGCGGCTTCTACGCCTCCGCCGCCCAGATCGGGCCGCCGGCCGGCAACCTGATGGCCAACGGTGTGCTGGCCGCGCTCGGCGCGCTGCTGACCGAGGACCAGTTCACCGACTGGGGCTGGCGGGTCGCGTTCCTGGTGTCGGCGGCGCTGGTCGGCTTCGGGCTGTGGATCCGGGCCAAGCTGGAGGAGACGCCGGTCTTCAAGGCGATGGAGGCCGCGCAGGACCGGCCGCAGGCGCCGGTGCGCGAGGTGTTCACCACCCAGCCCCGGGCACTGACCGCCGCGATCCTCAGCCGGGTCGCCCCCGACGTGCTCTACGCCATGTTCACCGTCTTCGTGCTCACCTACGCCACCGACGAACTGGACATGTCCCGCGGCTCCGCGCTCACCGCCGTACTGATCGGCTCCGCGCTCCAGATCTTCCTCATCCCGCTGGCCGGCGCCCTCACCGACCGGGTCAACCGGCGGCTGGTCTACGGCGTCTCGGCGGTCGGCACGGGCATCTGGCCGTTCGTCTTCTTCCCGATGGTGGGCGGCGGTTCCTGGCCGCTGCTGGCCCTCGGCGTTGTGGTGGCGCTGGTCCTGCACTCCCTGATGTACGGTCCGCAGGCGGCCTTCATCGCCGAGCAGTTCTCGCCGCGGCTGCGCTACACCGGCTCCTCGCTGGCGTACCCCCTGGCCGGGGTGATCGGCGGGGCGGTGGCGCCGCTGCTGTTCACCGCGCTGCTCGGCGCCTTCGACAGCTGGGTGCCGCTGGCGCTGTACATCGCGCTCACCGCGGTGATCACGGTGGTGGGGCTGGCGCTGGGCCGGGACGCGGACACCGCCGAGCACGAGGAGGCGCGGCTCGTGGAGACCACGTACGCCGCCCGCTGACGTTCCGTACCACCGACGAAGGGACACCGCATCCATGCGTATCGCACTGAGCCAGCTCACCACCGGCACCGATCCGGCGCGGAACCTGGCACTGATCGAGGGGGAGACCCGGCGGGCCGCCGAGGCCGGGGCCCGGGTGGTGGTCTTCCCCGAGGCGTCCATGATCTGCTTCGGTACGTCCTTGAAGCCGGTCGCCGAGCCGCTGGACGGCCCCTGGGCCGACGGCCTGCGCAAGATCGCGGCGGCTGCGGGGGTGGTGGTGGTCGCGGGCATGTTCACCCCGGCGCCGGACGGCCGGGTCACCAACACGCTGCTGGCCACCGGCCCCGGCGTCGAGGCGTCCTACGACAAGATCCACCTCTACGACGCGTTCGGCTTCGCCGAGTCGGACACCGTGGCGCCGGGCTCGCGGATCGTCACCATCGACGTGGACGGCGTCCGGCTCGGCCTCGCCACCTGCTACGACGTCCGCTTCCCCGAACTGTTCCGGGCGCACGCCGACGCGGGCGCGGTCGGCACGTTGCTGGCCGCGTCCTGGGGCGCGGGGCCCGGCAAGCGGGAGCAGTGGGAACTGCTGGTGCGGGCCCGGGCGCTGGACGCGACGGTGTTCGTCGCGGCGGTGGGGCAGGCCGACCCCGAGGCCGGCGGGGTCGCCGTGCCGGCGAAGGCGCCGACGGGGATCGGGTACAGCTTGGTGGCGGGGCCGGACGGTTCGGTGCGGTACGCGGCCGGCGCGGGGCCTGAGCTGGTCCTTGCCGACCTGGACTTCGACGAGGTCGCCGGTGTTCGGAAGAAGATCTCGGTGCTGGCCAACCGGCGGCTGTGAGGCGTTACTCCGCAGGGGCGGGACGGGCGAGGAGCGCGGTGACGGCCTGGTCGAGCGTGGTGGCCGGGCGTCCGAGAACGTGGCGGAGATCGTCGGTCTGCAGCTCCAGCGCGCCGGCCCTGACCTGCTCCTCCAGCCAGCCCTGCGCACCGGGCGCGCGCTCTCGCCGGTCCCGGCGGACGACGGTCCGGCCGCCGACGCGGCTGAGCGCGTCGGCGAGCTGGTGGTACGTCCACCGGCCGCCGGTGAAGTCGTAGGCGCGGCCGAGGTGGCCGTCCTCGGTCAGGACCCGGGCGGCGGCCTCGGCGAGATCGGCGCGTGAGGCGGTGTTGAGCCCGCGCCCGCCGGTGCCGTCGGCCAGTTCGCCCGAGGCGACGGCCGCGCGCAGGCCCGGATGGAGGAACGCCTCGCTGTAGAAGGGATGACGCAGCAGGGTGTGCGGCACCCCGGCGGCCGCCAGGGCGCGTTCGGTGGTGTGGTGGGCGGCGGTCATCCCGTCGGCCTGGGTACCGGCGCCCAGGAAGCTGGTGTAGACGACCGACCCGACCCCGGCGGCGCGGGCCGCGTCGATGGCGGCCCGGTGCTGTCCGGCGCGGCGGGCGGGGTCCAGCTCCGGGGACGAGACGAGCAGCAGCCGGCCGGCCCCCGCGAACGCGGTGCGCAGCGTCGCCGGGTCGTCGTAGTCCCCGTGCCGGACCTGGACGCCGCGGGCGGCGAGGTCCGCGGCCGCGTCCGGGTCGCGCACCGCGGCCACGAGGCGGCCGGCGGGGCGGCGGGCCAGCAGCCGGTCGATGACCAGCCTGCCCAGAGCCCCGGAAGCGGCCGAGACGACAATCATGCGCGACTCCTTGAGCACGAGGTGACCGTCCCGCGCGGTGTCCCGCGGCTGCCCGGTCCTGCGAACGTCCGGCCCACCTTCGACGAGCAACAGGCCGCGCGTCAAAGCCTTTTCGGGGCGCCCCGCCGATCGGGCCTCAGCCCGCGAGCAGGACCCGCAAGGTCGACTTCAGGTGCCCGTCGATCGCCGCGCAGGCCGCCGCCGCGTCCCCGGCGGCCAGGGCGTTCAAGATCTCGCCGTGTTCGTCGAGCACCGCGTCCTGGCGGCCCCGGGCGTTGTACAGGGCCACCACGCCCGCCCGGACCTGGCGGCTGCGCAGCCCCTCGTAGTGCTTGTCCAGCAGGGTGTTGCCGACCGCCGTCACCAGCGTCATGTGGAACTGCTGGTCCACCGCGATGAACTCCCGGGCCTGGTCCGGGCCGGTCAGGCCGTGCTGCCGGGCCAGCAGTTCGCCCAGTTCCCGCAGCGGACGGCGGTCCGTGGTGATCACCCGCTCGGCGGCGTACCGCTCGACGATGCCGCGCAGCTCCATCAGCTCGGTGATCTCCCGGCCGGACAGCGGGGCGACGCGGGCGCCCCGCTTGGGCACCAGCTGGACCAGATCCTCGGCGGCGAGCAGCAGCAGCGCCTCCCGGATCGGGGTGCGCGAGACGCCGATGCGGTCGGCGACCTCCTGCTCGGAGAGGAACTCGCCCTGCATCGCGGGGTCCGTCAGCACCGTCTCCTTCAGGTAGGCGTACGCCTTCTCCCGTCCGGACGTCACCACGGGCCCCCTGCCTCGCATACAGCTCGTATACAGTCGTTGCAGGCAGAAGTTAGCACGCCTCAGACGGTGACGACGAGCTTGCCCAGGGGATGGCCGTCGCGCAGGTGCCGGACGGCGGCCGGGGCCTCGGCCAGCGGGTAGGCGCGGTCGACGACCGGGACGACGGCGCCTTTCTCGGCCAGCTCCTTCAGGGTCAGCAGGTCGGGGCGGCGGACCACCGCGACCAGCGGGCGCAGGCGCTCCCGGACGGGGGTGGACAGGAGCAGGGCGCGCAGGTTGCGGTCCAGGCCGCCGAGGACGGGGCCGGCGTTCTCGCCGCCGACCAGGACGGCCGTGCCGCGCGGGGCGAGCAGCCGGCGCAGGGCGCGCAGCGGGCGGTTGCCCGCGGCGTCGACGATCAGGTCGTAGCGGCCGGTGAGGTCCTCGCGGGTGTAGTCGAGGACGTCGGCGGCGCCGAGGGAGCCGACCAGCGCGGCGCCGGCCGGACCGCACACGCCGGTGACCCGGGCGCCGTGGTGCGCGGCGAGCTGGACGGCGTAGGTGCCCACGCCGCCGGAGGCGCCGATGACCAGGACCCGCGTGCCGGGGCGCGGGCGGGCCGCGGCCAGCGCCTGGAGCGCGGTGACCCCGGAGACGGGCAGCACGGCCGCCTGTTCGAAGGTGAGCCCGGCGGGCTTGGGCGCGATCTTGGCGGCCTTGGCCCGGGCGTACTCGGCGAAGGAGCCCGTGCCGCTGCCGAAGACCTCGTCCCCGGCGCGGCAGCCGGTGACCCGGGCGCCGACCGATTCCACGGTTCCGGCGAGGTCCCAGCCGGCCACCGGGCAGGCGGGGCGGCGCAGGCCGACCTGCGGGCTGATCCGGGCGATGTACGGCCGTCCGGTCATCAGGTGCCACACGCTCGGGTCGACCCCGGCGGCGTGCACCCGGACCAGCACCTCGTCGGCGCGGGGCACGGGGCGGTCGATGTCGCGCAGGGTGAGGGAGTCGGCTGAACCGAAGGAGTTCTGGACGATGGCCTTCATCGGGCTCTCCTTGACCGGGGACTGGTCGGGCCGGTGCACGCTCGGATCGTCCCGGGCGGTGCGTGGCGCCGACCAGTCGTCGGCGGGAGGTTCGGTCAGAACCGGTCAGCGCGTCCACCGCGGTAGACGTCCGGCGGTGGTCTCACGGTCGGCGCAGCAGGCGGTTGACCGCGCGGCCGAAGACATGGCGGCCGGAGCGCTCCAGGGTGGTGTCCAGTGCCGACGGGAGCAGGCGGACGGTCAGCTCCTCCTGCCAGCGGACCCGGGTACGGCCGCCGGGGCCCGGGCGGACCTCGATCTCCGCCCAGCCGCGCACCAGCCGGCCCCGCTTCTCCAGCCGGCACCGGCCGGGCCCGCCGTCCTCGGGCGGCTCCCAGACGGTGACCTCCATCGGGTCGTCGAAGGCGAGCGGGCCGAACCCGGTGCGCGCGACGAAGCGGGTGCCCAGGCCGGTGGGCGGGTCGGTGGTGACGGTGATCCGGGTCAGCGGTACCGCGTCGCCGTGCCGCTGCCACTCGGTGAGCCGGCGCCAGGCCTCGGCCGGCGGGAGCGGCGCCGTGCGTTCGAGCAAGAAGGTGGCCACGGGACGATCGTAGGGAATGCGCGGCGGTGCCGGCCCCCGCGGCCGGTCGCACGGGCGGCGGTAGTGGCCGCCCCCATGCATGTCTCGAATGTCCGTTCGGGGTATGAAATGCGGCGTTCGGTTACTCGCGGGCACGGAAGTGAAGGCGAGAGTGAGGAGAGCCCCGTGAGCGAGAGCCTCAGCGGCGGCCGGTCCTGGCGCCGGGCGCTGGTCACCGGCGGCGCCGGTTTCGTCGGATCCCACCTGTGCGAGCGGCTGCTCGACGCCGGCACCGAGGTGGTCTGCCTGGACAACCTCGCCACCGGCGCCCGCGGCAACGTGGCCGCCCTGGAGCGGGCACCCGGCTTCCGGTTCGTGCGCGCCGACGCCACCGACCCGGCCGCGCTGCGCGCCCTGCCCGGCCGGTTCGACCTGGTGCTGCACTTCGCCTGCCCGGCCTCCCCGGCCGACTACCTCCGGCTGCCGCTGGAGACCCTGGACGTGGGCTCCACCGGCACCCGGCACGCCCTGGAGCGGGCGGCCGCCGACGGCGCCCGCTTCCTGCTCGCCTCCACCTCCGAGGTCTACGGCGACCCGCTGGAGCACCCGCAGCGCGAGAGCTACTGGGGCAACGTCAACCCGGTCGGCCCGCGCAGCGTCTACGACGAGTCCAAGCGGTTCGCCGAGGCGCTGACCACCGCGCACCGCCAGGTGCACGGCACCGACACCGCCATCGTGCGCATCTTCAACACCTACGGCCCCCGGATGCGCACCGGCGACGGCCGCGCCGTGCCCACCTTCATCGCCCAGGCGCTGGACGGCGTACCGCTCACGGTGGCCGGCGACGGCGGCCAGACCCGCTGTCTGACCTACGTCGACGACACCGTGGACGGCGTGCTCGCGCTCGCCGCGTCCCGGGAGACCGGGCCGATGAACATCGGCGGCGAGGACGAGATCACCATGCTGGAGCTGGCCCGGCGGATCGTCGGCCTCACCGGCTCCGGCTCCCGCATCCGGTTCGTCGAGCGCCCCGTGGACGACCCCGGGCGGCGCCGCCCCGACACCACGCTGGCCCGGGAACGGCTGGGCTGGCGGCCGCGCACCGACTGGAACCAGGGCCTCGAACACACCATCGGCTGGTTCGCGCACGCCGTCGCGGCCTGAACCCCTGGGGCGGGAGACTACGGAGGGTGGTTTTGCCCTCTCTTTCCGGAATTGAGCTGTTTCCAAGTGTTTGAGACAGCTGCCGCGCGGCACCCGCGCTCCGGAAGCGACACAGGACGGAGCACAGCCCATGCGCATCCTCGGTATCAACGCCCTGTTCCACGACCCCGCCGCCGCCCTCGTCGTGGACGGCAGGACCGTAGCGGCGGCCGAGGAGGAGCGGTTCAGCCGCCGCAAGCACGGCAAGCGGCCGGTGCCGTTCGCCGCCTGGGAGATGCCGGAACTGTCGGCCCGCTGGTGCCTGGCGCAGGCCGGCCTGCGCCCCGGCGAACTGGACGCCGTCGCCTACTCCTTCGACCCCAAACTCGCCCGGCCCGCCCGGGACATGGGCCTGGACGACCCCTGGGACCCGCTGCGCCTGGAGTACGCCCGCCGCGCGCCGCGGTTCCTCGCCGAGGCGCTGCCCGGACTCGACCCCGACCAGGTCGTCTTCGTCCCGCACCACGTGGCGCACGCCGCCTCCGCCGGACCGGCCTCCCCGCACCCCGACAACGACGTGCTCGTCCTCGACGGACGCGGCGAGTGCGCCTCCCACCTGGCCGGCCGCTACCGCGACGGCAAGCTCGACACCCTCGCCACCCAGGCCCTGCCGCACTCGCTCGGCCTGGTCTACGAGGAACTCACCGAGCACCTCGGCTTCCTGCGCTCCAGCGACGAGTTCAAGGTGATGGCGCTCGCCTCCTACGGCAAGCCGCGCCTCGCCGGCCGGCTGCGCGAGCACGTGCACGCCACCGGCGACGGCGGCTTCCGCGCCCACGGCGTCGACTGGGCCGCGCTGGCCCCCGCCCGGCCGAAGGGCGAGGACTGGACCCAGGCGCACGCCGACCTCGCCGCCAGCGCCCAGGCGGTCCTGGAGGAGACCCTCCTCGAACTCGTGCACTGGCTGCACCGCGAGGCCGGCGGCGAGTCCCTGACCATGGCCGGCGGCGTCGCCCTCAACTGCGTGGCCAACACCCGGATCGCCCGGCAGGGCCCCTACCGCAACGTCTGGGTGCAGCCCGCCGCCGGGGACGCCGGGACCGCGCTCGGCGGCGCCCTGCACGTCGCCGCCGCCCAGGAGGGCGCCGCGCCCGAGCCGATGCCCGGCGCCGCCCTCGGCCGCGGCTGGCGCGACGACGAGCTCCGCGACTGGCTGGAGAGCGCCGCCGTGCCCTACGAGGAGCCCGCCGACATCGCCGAGACGGTCGCCGCGGAACTCGCCCGGGACGGCGTCGTCGCCTGGTTCCAGGGCCGCAGCGAGTACGGGCCGCGCGCGCTCGGCCACCGCTCCCTGCTGGCCCACCCGGGCCGCGCGGAGAACCTGGAGCGGCTCAACGCCGTCAAGGGCCGCGAGGAGTTCCGGCCGGTCGCCCCGATGGTGCTGGCCGACCGGGCCGCCGAGATCTTCTCCGGCGGGCCGATCCCCAGCCCGTACATGCTCTTCGTGCACGACGTCGCCGCCGCCTGGCGGGACCGCATCCCGGCCGTCGTGCACGTCGACGGCACCGCCCGCATCCAGACCGTCGAGGAGCGCCGCGAGCCGCTCGTCGCGCGGATGCTGCACGCCTTCGAGCAGCGCACCGGACTGCCGGTCGTCGTCAACACCAGCCTCAACACCGCCGGGCGGCCCATGGTCGACGACCCGCGCGACGCGCTGGAGTGCTTCGGCTCCGCGCCGGTCGACCTGCTGGCCATCGGACCGTTCGCGGTCCGCCGGGGGAAGGTCTTCGGATGACCGGCTACACGGTGGTGATCCCCACCCTCGTCCGGTCCACGCTGGCCGACTGCCTGGCCGCGCTGGCCGCCGCGCACGGACCGAAACCGGACGCCGTGGTCCTGGTCGACGACCGGCCGGCCCCGGACGCCGACGCCGCCCCCGGCGCGCTGGAACACCCGCTGACCGTCCTCGGCGAACTGCGCGACCGCACGGTCGTACTGCCCGGCGGCGGCCGCGGACCGGCCGCCGCCCGCAACACCGGCCTCGGCGCGGTCGGCACCGAGTGGACCGCGTTCCTCGACGACGACGTGCAGGTCGGCCCGCACTGGTGCGACCAGCTGGTCCAGGACCTCGCCGCGGCCGCCCCCGACACCGGCGCGGTCCAGGGCGTCATCGCCGTACCGCTGCCCGGCGAACGCCGCCCCACCGACTGGGAACGCGGCACCGCCGGGCTCGCCACCGCCCGCTGGATCACCGCCGACATGGCCTACCGCACCCAGACCCTCAAACAGGTCGGCGGCTTCGACGAGCGCTTCACCCGCGCCTTCCGCGAGGACGCCGACCTCGCGCTGCGCGTCCTCGACGCCGGCTGGCGCATCCGGCAGGGCCGCCGCACCACCCGGCACCCGGTCCGCCCGGCCTCCCGCTGGGCGTCGCTGAAACAGCAGCGCGGCAACGCCGACGACGCGCTGATGCGGCGGCTGCACGGCCCCGACTGGTGGGACAAGGCGGTCGCGCCCCGGGGCCGGATCCGCCGCCACCTGGCCATCACCGCCGCGGGCGCCGCCGCCCTGCTGCTCGGCGCCGCCGGCCGGCCCCGGGCCGCCGCGCTCGCCGGGCTCGGCTGGGCGGCCGGCACCGCGGAGTTCGCCTGGGCCCGCATCGGGCCCGGGCCGCGCAGCCGCGCCGAGGTGACGACCATGCTGGTGACCAGCGCGCTCATCCCGCCGGCCGCCACCTGGCACCGGATCGGCGGCGAGCTGCGGCACCGGTCCGCGCCCGTCTGGCAGGAGGTGGCCGCATGAGCGGCGTCAAGGCCGTGCTGTTCGACCGCGACGGCACCCTCGTGCACGACGTCCCCTACAACGGCGACCCCGAGCGGGTCCGCCCGGTCGACGGCGCCCGCGAGGCCCTGGACCTGCTGCGCGCGCACGGCATCCGCACCGGCGTCGTCACCAACCAGTCCGGTGTCGCGCGCGGTCTGCTCACCGACGCCGAGGTACGCGCCGTCAACCACCGCATCGACGACCTGCTCGGCCCGTTCGACGTGTGGGCCATCTGCCCGCACGGCCCGGACGACGGCTGCCACTGCCGCAAGCCGGAGCCGGGCATGATCCTGTGGGCGGTCGGCCGGATCTGCACGCACCCCGCCGAGGCCGTCGTCATCGGCGACATCGGCGCCGACCTGGAGGCCGCCCGCCGGGCCGGCGCGCACGGCATCCTGGTCCCCAACGAGGCGACCCGGCCCGAAGAGACGGCCGCCGCGGAGCACCTCGCGCCGGACCTGCTGACCGCCGTACGCGCGGTCCTGGCCGGCCCGCCGAAGGGCCGGGTACTGGCGGACGAACGGCCCATCGAGAACGCCTACAGTACGGGCGGGGGGCCGCGATGAGAGCCATCGTCACGCGGCTCGACAGCTTCGGCGACGTCCTGCTCGCCGGACCCGCCGTGCGGGCCGTCGCCGCCCGCGCCGACCACGTCACCCTGCTGTGCGGCAGCCGCGGCGCGCCCGCCGCGCGGCTGCTGCCCGGCGTGGCCGAGGTGCTGGTGTGGGACGCGCCCTGGGGCGGGTTCCAGCCGCCCGCCGTGGACCGCGCCGACATCGACGCCCTCACCGCCCGGATCGACGCCGGCACCGGCCTGATCCTGACCTCCTTCCACCAGTCCCCGCTGCCCACCGCCCTGGTGCTGCGGCTGGCCGGCGTCCGGTACCTGGCCGC
Source organism: Streptomyces sp. NPDC023723 (assembly GCF_040639815.1). NCBI lineage: Bacteria > Bacillati > Actinomycetota > Actinomycetes > Kitasatosporales > Streptomycetaceae > Streptomyces > Streptomyces sp. NPDC023723. Next base: position 4,246 of record NZ_JBFAAP010000032.1, on the reverse strand, counting down.
CGACAGCGAGGACTACCCCGGTTCGCTGCTCGACCTGCGCCACCGCCGCACCCCGGGCGCCCACGAGGCCGAGGCGGCGCTGGAACTGGCGGCGGCCGCCGGGTTCCCGAGCCCCGACGACGGGCGGCTGCGGGTGCGCCGGCCGCCGGACGTGCGCGAGCTGACCGGACCGGGCCGGTACGTCGTGCTGCATCCCGGCGCCAGCGTGCCGGCCCGCGCCTGGAGTCCCGGCCGGGCGGCGGAGGCGGTCCGTGAACTGGCCGCCGCCGGACACCGGGTGCTGGTCACCGGCGGCCCGGACGAACGCGACCTCACCGCGTACGTCGCGGGCGAGCACGGCACCGACCTCGGCGGCCGGACCGCGGCCCCGGAACTCTCCGGCGTCCTGGCCGGCGCCGAGGCGGTGGTCACCGGCAACACCGCCCCCGCCCACCTGGCCGCCGCCGTCGGCACCCCCGTCGTCTCCCTGTTCGCCCCGGTCGTCCCGGCCGAGCGCTGGCGGCCGTACGGCGTGCCGTACGTGCTCCTCGGCGACCAGGACGCGCCCTGCGCCGGCAGCCGGGCCCGGGAGTGCCCCGTACCGGGCCATCCCTGTCTGAACACCGTCACCGCCACCGACGTGGCGGCCGCCGTCGAGAAACTCGCGGGGGAGAGATCATGAGGATCCTCATCTGGCACGTGCACGGCTCGTGGACCACCGCCTTCGTGCAGGGCCCGCACACCTACGTCGTCCCGGTCACCCCCGACCGCGGCCCCGACGGCCGCGGCCGGGCCCGCACCTGGGACTGGCCCGAGTCGGTGATCGAAGTCCCGCCGGAGCGGCTGCGCGACGAGGAGATCGACCTCGTCGTCCTCCAGCGCCCGCACGAACTCGCCCTGGTGGACCGCTGGCTGGGCCGCCGCCCGCCGCTGGTGTACCTGGAGCACAACGCCCCCGACGGCGACGTGCCGGACACCCGCCACCCGGCGGCCGGCGTCCCCGGCGTCACCCTGGTCCACGTCACCCACTTCAACCGGCTGATGTGGGACGCGCCGGGCACCGAGACCACCGTCGTCGAACACGGCATCGTCGACCCCGGCCCGCGCTGGACCGGCGAACTCGACCGCGCCGCCGTGGTCGTCAACGAACCCGTCCGGCGCGGCCGCACCACCGGCACCGACCTGCTGCCCGCCTTCGCCCGCGCCGCCCCCCTGGACGTCTTCGGCATGGGCACCGAGGGCCTGGCCGCGCACCTCGGCGTCGACCCCGGCCGCTGCCGCACCCAGGACGTGCCGCAGCACGACCTGCACACCGAACTCGCCCGGCGCCGCGTCTACGTCCACCCGGTCCGCTGGACCTCCCTCGGCCTGTCCCTCCTGGAGGCCATGCACCTGGGGATGCCCGTGGTCGCCCTCGCCACCACCGAGGTGACCGAGGCCGTCCCGCCGGGCGCCGGAGTGGTCTCCAACCGCCTCGACGTACTGACCGACGCCGTACGCGACTTCCTCGCCGACCCGCACCACGCCCGCGCGGTCGGCCAGGAGGCCCGGGCGGCGGCCCTCGCCCGCTACGGGCTGTCCCGCTTCCTGGACGACTGGGAGCGGCTGCTGAAGGAGGTGACCCGATGAGGATCGCCATGGTGTCCGAGCACGCGAGCCCGCTCGCCGCGCTCGGCGGCGTCGACGCCGGGGGACAGAACGTCTACGTGGCCCGGCTCAGCGAGGAACTGGCCCGGCGCGGCCACGACGTCACGGTCTACACCCGCCGCGACTCCCTCGACCTGCCCGACCGGGTGCCACTGCCCGGCGGCGCGGTCGTCGAGCACGTGCCCGCCGGACCGGCCGAGACGGTGCCCAAGGACGGCCTGTTCCCGTACATGCCCGCCTTCGGCGCCCACCTGGCCCGCGCCTTCACCCGGGACCGGCCCGACGTGGTGCACGCCCACTTCTGGATGTCGGGCCTGGCCGCCCAGATCGGCGTACAGCCGCACGGCATCCCGCTGGTGCAGACCTTCCACGCCCTCGGCACCGTCAAGCGCCGCCACCAGGGCCTCAGGGACACCAGCCCCTACGAACGCATCGGCATCGAGCGGCAGCTCGGCCGCTCCTGCGCCCGGGTGCTGGCCACCTGCACCGACGAGGTGGTGGAACTCGGCGACATGGGCGTGCCCCCGCGCCAGGTCTCCGTGGTGCCCTGCGGCGTCGACGCCCAGCACTTCCGCCCCGGCGCCGACACCGGCCACACCCCGGCCCGGCGGCACCGCTACCGGCTGCTCGCCTGCGGCCGGCTGGTCCCCCGCAAGGGCTACGAACACGCCGTCCGGGCCCTCGCCCACATCCCCGACGCCGAACTCGTCGTCGCCGGCGGCCCGCCCGCCGACGAGGTGGACACCGACCCGGAGGCCCGGCGGCTCACCGGCATCGCCCGCCGCACCGGCGTCGCCGACCGGGTCCGGCTGCTCGGCGCCGTGCACCCCGAACACATGCCGACCCTGCTCGGCAGCGCCGACCTGGTGCTGTGCACCCCGCACTACGAACCGTTCGGCATCGTGCCGCTGGAGGCGATGGGCTGCGGCGTGCCGGTGCTCGCCACCGACGTCGGCGGCCACCGCGACTCGGTCGCCGACGGCGTCACCGGCCGGCTCGTGGAACCGCACAACCCGGAGGCGATCGCCGACGTGGCCCGGGTGCTGCTGCCCGACGACCGGCTGCGCCGCGGCTACGGCACCGCCGGCCGCGAACGGGTCCTCAGGCACTACACGTGGCGGCGCGTCGCCGACGGCGCCGAACAGGTCTACCGGCTCACCCTCGCCGACCACGAACTGGCCAAGGAGGTGGCGTGATGACCGTGCACCCGCCCGTCGTCGGGCACTGCGACGAACTCCAGGACGCGCTGGCCGCGTTCCGCGGCTCCGCGCACATCACCCAGCGCTGGGGCGAGCGGCTCGCCGCCGTGCTCGGCGGCGGCGGCCGGCTGCTGGCCGCGGGCAACGGCGGCAGTGCCGCGCAGGCCCAGCACCTGACCGCCGAACTCGTCGGCCGCTACCGCGACGACCGGCCGCCGTTCTCCGCGATCGCGCTGCACGCCGACACCTCCTCCACCACCGCCATCGCCAACGACTACGGCGTCGACGAGGTCTTCGCCCGCCAGGTCCGCGCGCACGGCCGGGGCGGCGACGTGCTGATGCTGCTGTCCACCTCCGGCGCCAGCGCCAACCTGCTGTCCGCCGCGGACGCCGGCCGGGCGGCCGGGATGCGGGTGTGGGCGCTGACCGGCTGCGACCCCAACCCGCTGATGGCGGGCAGCGACGAGGCGCTGTGCGTGGCCGCCGCCAGCACGGCGACCGTCCAGGAACTCCATCTGGTCGCCGTGCACATGATCTGCGCGGCCTTCGACGCGGCCCTGGACCGGGCCGTCCGCCGGGGAGGCGGCCATGCCTGAGCGGACCCCGCTGGTCGTCGTCGGCGACGCGCTGCTGGACCGCGACCTGACCGGCACCGCCGACCGGCTGGCCCCCGACGCGCCGGTGCCGGTGGTGTCGGACTGCGCCGAACGGGTCCGGCCGGGCGGTGCCGCGCTGGCCGCCTACCTCGCCGCCCGCGACGGCCGCGACGTCACCCTGATCACCGGCCTGGGCGACGACCCGGTCTCCGGTGAGCTGCGCGAACTGCTCGAACCCTGGCTGACCCTGATCCCGCTGCCGCTCAGCGGCACCCCGCCGGAGAAGACCCGGGTGCTCGCCCACGGCCGCCCCGTCGTCCGCCTCGACCGCGGCGGCGGACGCGCCCGCGCCGCCACCGACGAGGCCCGCGCCGCACTGCGCGCCGCGCACGCCGTACTGGTCTCCGACTACGGCCGCGGCACCGCCGACGCGCTGCGCGAGGAGCTCACCGAGCGCCCGCCGCTGGTCTGGGACCCGCACCCGCGCGGCGGCGGGCCGGTGCCCGGCACCCGCCTGGTGACCCCGGCCGAGAAGGAGGCGCACGGCTTCGCGCCCGGCGACGCCCGCCCCGACGGCACCCTGCGGGCCGCCGCGCACATCGCCGCCGACCTGGTCCGGGACTGGAAAGTGGCCGCCGTCGCCGTCACCCTCGGCGGGCGCGGCGCCCTGCTCTCCTACGGCGAACACCCGCTGCTGGTGCCCGCGTCCGCCGCCCACCCCGGCGACTCCTGCGGCGCCGGCGACCGGTTCGCCGCGACCGCCGCCGGACTGCTGGCCGACGGCACGCTGGTCGGCGAGGCGGTGGAGGGCGCGGTGGGCGCCGC
>NZ_JBFAAP010000031.1:0-93645 GCF_040639815.1 Streptomyces sp. NPDC023723 | reverse complement strand
CGTATCTCTCCCCCGATTTATTGCTATTTTTTTTTTTTTAAATTTTTCGCCCGCGTTGCGGCGGGGGGGGGGGGGGGCCCCACAACGGGGGGTGCCCCCCCCCCACCCCCCTGGCGCTCGTGGCGCGAACCGTCAGGCGACCGGCGGTGTGCCATGGGTGTGGAAGGACTCGATCGTCTTCAGGCCCCAGGCCTGGCCCTTCTTGCGCTCGTCCTCGGTCCAGGTGATCAGCGGCCAGTCGGGGGCCAGCACCAGGCGGGTGAGCGGGTTGCACAGCTCGATCCGGTTGCCGCCGGGCTCGTAGACGTAGAGGAAGAACGTCTGCTGGATGGCGTGCTTGTGCGGGCCGGTCTCGATGAACACGCCGGTGTCGATGGCGAGGTCGGCGGCGCGCAGGATGTCCTCGCGGTTCTCGGTCGCGAAGGCGATGTGGTGCAGCCGTCCCTCGGAGCCGGTCCAGTCCTCGGTGTAGACGACGTCGTAGGACTTGTTGGTGAAGGTCAGCCAACGGGCGGCGATCTTGCCGGTGTTGAGCCGGATCTGCTCGGTGGGCCGGGCGCCGAGCAGGTGTTCCTGGAACTCGGCGTTGGCGAGCACGTCGGAGGCGAGGAAGTTGATGTGGTCCAGGCGGCGGACTCCGACGCCCCGGTTGGGCTTGGCCTGCGGCTGGTTCTTCAGCGCGGGCTTCAGCTCGTCGGGGGCCCGGTAGTGCTCGCTCTCCCAGTACAGCGCGTGCTCGTGCCCGTCGGGGTCGGTGGTGAGGTAGAGCCTGCCGAGGCCGGGCTCGTCCTCGACCCACTTGCCGCCCCGGCCGGCCTGCTCCAGGGCCTTGACCCGGCGCTGGAGGGCGTCCTCGCTGGAGGTGCGCAGCGCGAGGCGGCCGAGGCCGGGGGTGTCGCGGGCGGTGAGCACCAGGCTGTGGTGCTCGTAGTCGTCGTAGGTGCGCAGGTAGACGGTGTCGCCGTCCTGCCCGTTGACCGTCAGGCCCAGGAAGTCGGTGAAGAAGCCGACACTGGCGTCGAGGTCGGGGGTGAACAGCTGGGTGTGACCGATGTGGGCGATGTCACCGAGCGGCGGAGTCATCGTTGCCTCCTGTGGGCTGTGCGGGGATGCGGGCCGTCTCGGCCGAGCGGGGGAACACGGTGCCGTCGAAGATCTTCCGTGCGGTGCGCACGACGGCGGTACGGCTGACCACCGGGGATGTGTCCTCGGTTCCGGGATCGACGGCGGTCTCGACGTCGAGGAAGCCGGTGGGGTGTTCGACGCGGACCCGGTCGCCGCCGGGCAGTTCCGCGATGCCCTCCCCCACCCCGCCGGGCAGCCGGAGTCCGGCGGCCACGCTGGCGGCGCCCAGGACACCGATGGAGGTGTGGCAGCGGACCGGGATGAAGGTGCGGGTGGTGACCGCGCCGCCGTGCCGGGGCGGCGCGAGCAGCGTGACCTTGGGCACGGTGGCCGACTCGACGTCGCCGAGGCCCATCAGCCGGCCGGCCGCGAGCCGGATCTCCCGGACCCGGTCGGCGAGGACGACGTCCTCCTCCAGGTCGCGCGGCTCCTCGTAGCCGGTGGCCTTCAGCGCGGTCGCCGGGATCAGCACCACCGGCATGCCGTTGTCGACGCAGGTCACCTCGGTGCCGGCGACGGTGTCCCGGACGTTGCCGGTGGGCAGCAGCGGGGCGCCGCCCTGCGGGAACTCGATGACCACCGCGGCGGCGGTGCCCGGGACGCCGGATATCTCGGCGTCGCCGGTGTAGTCGACCCGGCCGCCCGGGGTGGGGAAGGAGGCGATGGCCAGTTCCCCGGAGTTGCGCATCCGGATGCGGACGGACGTCTCACCGTCCTGGGCGGGGACCAGGCCCCGTTCCACGGCGAACGGGCCCACCCCGGCCAGGATGTTGCCGCAGTTCTGCCGGTCGGTGACCTCGGGGGTGTCCACGTTGACCTGGAGGAACAGGTAGTCGACGTCGGCCTCGGGGTCGTCCGACACCGACACCACGGCGACCTTGCTGGTCAGCGGGTGGGCGCCGCCCAGGCCGTCGATCTGCCGCGGGTCGGGGCTGCCCATCACCCGCAGCAGCGTGTCGTCCCGGGCGGTGGTGTCGGCGGGGAGGTCCGCGGCCAGGAAGTAGGCGCCCTTGGACGTGCCGCCGCGCATCAGCATGCAGCGGACCTCGCCGGGTGCGCTCACGAGTCGTCCCCGCCGCGCGTGTACTCCTCGTACGACTGGTAGGTGACCCCGAACTGAACCAGCTTCTCGCGCAGGCCGTAGCGGTCCAGGCCGAGCTGGCCCTCCTGGAAGGCGGCGCGGGTGGCGGCCTCCTTGTTCTCCCGGGCCTCGGACGCCTCGGCGGTCCGCCGGGCCTGCTCGCGCGGGACCACGACCACGCCGTCGTCGTCGGCCACGATGACGTCACCGGGGTTGATCACCTGGCCGCCGATCACGATCGGCACGTTGACGCTGCCGCCGGTCGCCTTGACCGTGCCCTGCGCGGACACGGCGGCGGACCAGGCCGGGAAGCCCAGCTCGCGCAGCTCGGAGGTGTCCCGGATACCCGTGTTCATGATCACGCCGCGCACCCCGCGCTGCTTGAGCGCGGTGGCGAACAGCTCGCCGAACAGGCCGTCGCTGGAGGGCGAGGTGGTGGTGACCACCAGGATGTCGCCCTCGCCGCACTGCTCCACGGCGGCGTGGATCATGAGGTTGTCGCCGGGCCAGGACAGCACGGTGACGGCGGTGCCGGCGATCCGGGTGTCCTGCTGGATCGGGCGCAGGTGCGGGCCGAGCAGGCCGGTGCGGCCCATCGCCTCGGACACGGTGGCCACGCCGTACCCCGACAGGGCCTCGACGTCCTTGGCCTCCGCCTTCGGCGGGTCGGTGACGATGACGCCGCTCATGCCTGCTCCTTCGGGGTCTGCGGGTACGCGTACACGGGATCTCTTCCTCTTCGGGCCGGGCCGCCGCCCGCGGCGCGCCCGCCTCGCGGCGGGTCAGTCGCGCAACGCCTCGATCACGCTGGTGAGGTGGGCGCGGACGGCTGCCTCGGCCGCCTGCGGGTCTCTGGCCTCGATCGCCTCGATCATGGCCAGGTGCTCGTTCAGGGATTGCTGGGGACGCCCCGGGCGCAGCGCCAACTGGAAGCGGTGGCGCACCAGTTGGGCGTTGAGCCGCTCCAGCAGCTCCAGCGCGGTCAGCTGGCCGGAGAACTCCCGGATCCTGGTGTGCAGCCGGTGGTTGAGCTCCGAGTAGGTCAGCGGTTCGCCGCCGGCCACCGCCTTGGTCATCGCCGTGCCCAGCTCGATCAGCTCGGCCACCTGCTCGTCGGTGACGGCGACGGCCGCCTTGGCCGCGCAGAGCCCCTCCAGGACCAGCCGGCACTCGGTGATGGCGACCGCTTCCTGCACGGTCACCACCCGCACCCGCGACCCCCGGTTGCGGATCCGCTCCACCAGCCCCTGCGCCTCGAGGTCGATCAGCGCGGCCCGGATGCTGGCCCGGGTCACTCCGAACTGCTCGGCGAGCTCGTTCTCCACCAGCCGCTGGGCCGGTGCCATGTCGCCGCGCAGGATCGCCTCTCGCAGCTGTCCGAGCGCAAGCTGTTTGGCCTGCTCCCCGGTGCTCGGACCGGCTTGTTTCGGCATGTGCCCTCCCTGAGTGAGTGCTCGTCGAACGTAAATCTATCCAAACAAGATTGTCAACAATTTTGTTCGCCGAATTACGGGGTGCGGTGAGCGGTCTTTGTCGTGGTCACCGGCGGGGTGCGGCGGTGGTTCCGCGGATCTCCAGCGAGGGAACGGCCAGGTGCAGGCCGCCCGGTCCGGCGGGGCCGGCCAGCCGGTCGAGCAGAAGGCGGGCGGCGCGGCGGCCGACCTCGTGGCCGGCGTTGTCGACCGTGGTCAGCCACAGGTGCCGCAGCCGGGAGATGCTGGTGTTGTCGTAGCCGGCCACGGACAGGTCGTGCGGCACCCGCAGGCCCAGTTCCCCGGCCGCCGACAGGGCGCCGACCCCGGCGATGTCGTTCACGGCGAAGACGGCGGTGGGCCGCTGCCCCGGTCCGCCGAGCAGCCGGACGGTGGCGCGGTGACCGCCCTCCTCGGTCATGTCGCACGGCTCGGTCCGGGCTTCCGCGGCGAGGCCGTGCGCCCGCATCACCGACTCGAAGCTGCGCCGCCGCAGCTCGCCGACCGCGCCGTACCCCGCGAGGTGCGCGACCCGGCGGTGGCCGAGGCCGATGAGGTGCTCGGTGACCAGCCGGGCGCCGCGCTCGTCGTCGCCGGCCACCACGTCCACACCGGGCGGCACCGCTTCCCGGGCGCCCGCGACCACCACGGGGAGGCGCGCGGCGATGTCCTCCAGGGCGGCCGGGTCGGGCAGCGTGCCGACCACCACCAGGCCGTCGACACCGAGGTCGCGCAGCGGGCCGGCGGCGTCGCCCTGGCCCGAGCGGCGGTTGAGGCGGGCGTCGGACAGCAGCACGTGCAGGCCGTTGTCGTGCAGCAGGGCGTTGAGTCCGTCGAGCAGGTCCACGAACCAGGGGTTGCGCAGGTCGTTGAGGAGGACGCCGACGGAGCGGGTGCGGCGCTCGCTCAGACTGCGGGCCGCCGCGTTGGGCCGGTAGCCGAGCTCCTCGGCCGCGCGGAGCACGGCCCCCCGGCGCTCGGGGCGGACGCCGTCGGCGCCGCGCAGCACCAGCGACACCAGCGACTTGGACACCCCGGCCCGCTCGGCCACGTCGCGGATGGTCGGCTGTTTCATGGCTGGAGCTGCTTCATGACTGGACCCGCTTCATGGCTGGACCGTTCCACGCGCCGCCTCGCCTGTCAAAGCCTTGACACCGTGGGCGGAGAGTCCCCAGGGTGGCGGGGAGAGGTGATGGACCGGTCCAAACGAAGGGCTCCCATGGTTCGCCCACTGGAAACGCTCGGTGTCGCCGTCGTCGGTTTCGGCTGGATGGGGCGGGTGCACACGCAGGCCTACGCCCGGGTCCGGCACCACTACCCCCAGCTCACCGTGCGTCCGGAACTGGTGGTGGTCGCCGAGGAGGTGCCGGGGCGGGGCGAGGAGGCCGCCACGCGGTTCGGGTTCGCCTCGGCCGTCCGCGACTGGCGGCAGGTGGCCGCCGATCCCCGGGTACGGGCGGTCAGCGTGACCGCCCCCAACTTCCTGCACCGCGAGATCGGCGTCGCGCTGGCCGGGGCGGGCAAGCACCTGTGGATCGAGAAGCCGGTCGGACTCGGCGTCGCGGACACCCGGGCGGTGGCCGCCGCCGTCGCCGAGGCGGGGGTCCGCGGCGCGGTCGGCTTCAACTACCGGGGCGCGCCCGCCGTGGAAGCGGCCCGGGACCTGATCGCGAGCGGGGACATCGGCGCCGTCACCCATGTCCGGATCCGGCTGTTCAGCGACTACGCCGCGCATCCCGAGTCCGCGCTGACCTGGCGGTACGAGCGGGAGCGCGGCGGCAGCGGGGTGCTGGGCGACCTGGCCTCGCACGGCGCGGACCTGGCCCGGTTCCTGTGCGGCGACATCGCGTCGGTGACCGCCGACACGGCCGTCTTCGTACCCATGCGGGCCCGGCCGTCCGCCGCGACCGCGGGTCACAGCCGGGCCGCGGGCGGTGTCCTGGGCCCGGTGGAGAACGACGACTACGTCGGCTGCCTGCTGCGCTTCGCCTCCGGCGCCCGGGGCGTGCTGGAGGCGTGCCGGGTCTCGGTCGGCGAGCAGAACGCCTACGGCTTCGAGGTGCACGGCACCAAGGGGGCGGTGTTCTGGGACTTCCGGCGGATGAACGAGCTGGGCGTCAGCCGCGGCACCGCCTACCAGGACCAGCCGGTCAGCACGGTGTACGTCGGTCCGGGCGACGGCGAGTTCGGCGCGTTCCAGCCGGGCGCCGCCAACGCGATGGGGTACGACGACCTGAAGGTGGTGGAGGCGTACCGGTTCCTGCGCTCGATCGCCGAGGACACCCCGTACGGCGCGACCCTCACGGACGCGGTGCGCGGCGCGGCGGTGCTGGACGCGATGGAGCGGTCGGCGGCGAGCGGCGCCTGGGTCACCGTGGATCCGGCTGCCTGACCACCGCGTCCCTCCCCTGCTCAGCCCCCTGTTAGGAGCACCTTCCATGCGTATCGGCATCCTCGGTCTGGGCCGCATCGGCGCCTTCCACGCCGAGACCCTCGCCGGGCTCGACGCCGTCGAGTCCCTGATCGTGTCCGACCCGGCCGCGGGCCGCGCGCGGGCCGCCGCCGACCGGTTCGGCGCGCTGGTCGCGGACTCCCCCGCGGCGCTGCTGGCCGCCGGGGTGGACGGCCTGGTCGTCGCGGCGGCCACCGACGCCCATCCGGCGCTGATCCGGGCCGGGGTGGAAGCCGGGGTGCCGGTCTTCTGCGAGAAGCCGGTCGCCCGCACCATGACCGAGGGCATGGAGGTGCTGAAGGCCGTCGCGGGGCGGGACGTGCCGGTGCAGATCGGCTTCAACCGGCGCTTCGACGCCGGGTTCGGCGCGGCGCGGGCGGCGGTCCGCGCCGGTGAGCTGGGCCCGCTGCACACCGTACGGTCGACCACGCTGGACCCGGCGCCGCCGCCCGCCGCGTACGTCGCCGCCTCCGGCGGTATCTTCCGGGACTGCTCGGTGCACGACTTCGACATGATCCGCTGGGTGACCGGCCGCGAGGTGACCGAGGTGTACGCGACCGGCGGCAACCGGGGTGCCGCGTACATCCGGGAGCACGGTGACGCCGACACCGCCGGGGCGCTGCTCACGCTGGACGACGGGACGCTCGCGGTGGTGTCCAGCAGCCGGTACAACGGGCGTGGCCACGACGTCCGGATGGAGCTGCTCGGCTTCGCCGACTCGCTCGCCGTCGGCCTGGACGACCGGCTGCCGCTGCGCTCGGCGGAGCCGGGCGCGACCTTCCCCGCCGGTGTCCCGCACGACTTCTTCCTGGACCGGTTCGCCGCCGCCTACCGCGCGGAACTGGCCGCGTTCACGGAGCTGGTCGCCGGGTCGCGGCCGTCGCCGTGCACGGTGGAGGACGCGCTGGCGGCGGGCTGGATCGCGGAGGCGTGCACGCTGTCGCTGCGGGAGCACCGGCCGGTGCCGGTGGCGGAGGTGCGCCGGGCCTGACCTGCGCGGTGCGGTCAGCTCCGCGGCTCGCCGATGTCGACCATCCAGGAGACGCCGAACCGGTCCCGGCACATGCCGAAGACGTCGCCCCACATCTGCTTCTCCAGCGCCACGTCGACGGTGCCGCCGGCGGACAGCTTGGTCCAGTAGCCGCGCAGCTCGGCGTCGTCGTCGCCGCTGAGGCTGATCGAGTAGGCGTTGCCCGGGGTGTGCTCGGTGCCGGGCGGGGCGTCGGCGCCCATCAGGGTGAAGCCGCTCGGGGTCTGCAGCATGCCGTGCATGATCTTGTCGGCGTCGGGGCCGGGCGAGCCGCCGAACGAGGCGTAGGTGTTCAGCGTCAGGGTGCCGCCGAACACCTCCTCGTAGAACTCCATCGCCGGTCGGGCGTCGCCGTCGAAGCTGAGGTACGGATTGAGACGTGCGGTCATGACTGCCTCCCGGAACGGGACGAAGGGCCATCGTCACCGACGCTAGCGCGCCCCACTGACAACGGCCCGCCGAGCGGACCCGGGGCCGGTCCGGGCGGCCGGGCCCGGGACGCCCGCCCCATGGAGGGGAAGCCCGGCCGGGTCCCCGGCCCGCGCACCCGGCCGGCCCCGCAGGCCCGTCACACCCCGCAGGAGCGCAGGAAGCGGCGGGTGCGGATCGCGATCGGCAGCGGGCGGTCCGGTTCGCAGGGGTACATGTCCTGTTCGACGACGGCGAAGAGGTCCACGTCGAGGCGTTGGGCCGCCGCCAGCACCGGTGCCAGTTCCGGTACGCCTCTCGGCGGCTCGCACATCACCCCGCGCCGCACGGCCGGCCCGAACGGCAGTCCCTCCGCCCGGACCTCGGCGAGGATCTCCGGGTCGACCTGCTTGAGGTGCAGGTAGCCGATCCGCTCGCCGTAGGTCTCGATGAGCTTGACGCTGTCCCCGCCGCAGTAGGCGTAGTGGCCGGTGTCCAGGCAGAGGCTGACCAGGTCGGAGTCGGTGGCGTCGAGGAAGCGTTCGACGTGTTCCTCGGTGTCGAGGTGGGTGTCGGCGTGCGGGTGGACGACGATGTCCAGGCCGTACGTCTCCTTCACCTCGCGGCCGAGGCGTTCCATGCCCGCGGTGAGGTGGGCCCACTGCTCGCGGGTCAGCTCCGGCGGCTCCAGGATCTCGGCGGTCCTGTCGTCGCGCCAGAAGGACGGGATGACGACGAGGTGCCGGGCGCCCGTGGCCCGGGTCAGGGCGGCCACCCGGCCGACCTGTTCCCAGGTGGCGGCCCATTCGGAGGGCCCGCGGTGCAGGCCGCAGAAGATGGTGCCGGCGCAGACGTTCAGGCCGCGCCGGGCCGTCTCGTCGGTGAGCCGGGCCGGGTCGGTGGGGAGGTAGCCGTAGGGGCCGAGTTCGATCCAGGAGTAACCGGCCTCGGCGACCTCGTCCAGGAAGCGTTCCCAGGGCACCTGCCGGGGGTCGTCGGGGAACCAGACGCCCCAGGAGTCGGGGGCGGAGCCCACCCGGATGCGGTCGAGCGCGGGAGCCATGTCAGGTGCTTCCTTCCCTCGGGGCGGCGGCGGTCGGCAGCGTGGCCGTGTCGACCCCGCCGACGTCGGCCAACTCGCGCTTGAGAGCGACGAGTTCCGCGCCGCCCGCCATGTGGTTGGTCAGCGCCTCCAGGGTGATGTCGCCGCGGGCGGCGGACAGGTCGAGGGTGCCCAGGCGCAGCACGGTGAAGTGGTCGCCGACCAGATAGGCGTGGTGGGGGTTGTGGGTGATGAAGATGACGCCGAGACCGCGTTCGCGGGCGGCGGCTATGTACTTCAGTACCACACCGGACTGCTTCACGCCGAGCGCGGCGGTGGGCTCGTCCAGGATCAGCACCCGGGCGCCGAAGTGCACGGCGCGGGCGATGGCGACGCACTGGCGCTGGCCGCCGGAGAGGGTGCCGACCGGCTGTTCCAGGTCGTCCAGGACGATGCCCATCGCGCGCAGTTCCTCGTCGGCGGTGCGTTTCATGCGGGCGATGTCGAGCCGGCGCAGCGGCCAGCGGCCCCGGGTCAGTTCGGAGCCGAGGAAGAAGTTGCGCCACACCGGCATCAGCGGGATCGTGGCCAGGTCCTGGTAGACGGCGGCGATGCCGCGGTCCAGGGCCTCGCGCGGGGTGCTGAGGCGGACCGGTTCGCCGTCGACGAGGAACTCGCCCGCGGTGTGCTGGTGCAGCCCCGAGACGATCTTGATGAGGGTGGACTTGCCGGCGCCGTTGTCGCCGAGCACGCAGGTCACCCGGCCGGGGAGGACGGCGAGGTCGACGCCGTGCAGGGCGCGGACGGTGCCGTAGGACTTGCCGGCGCCGCGCAGTTCCACGAGCGGGGCCGGAAGGGTGTCGGTCATGTGCTCACCTCCGGGTCGCCGCGCGGCGGACCCACAGATTGATGAGGACGGCGCCGAGCAGCATCGCGCCGAGGAACGCCTTGAACCAGTCGGGGTTCCACCCGGCGTAGACGATGCCCTGGTTCACCATGCCGAACATGAAGGCGCCGAAGACCGGGCCGATCGCGGAGCCGTAGCCGCCGGTCAGCAGGCAGCCGCCGATGACGGCGGCGGCGATGTAGATCAGCTCCTGGCCGACGCCCTCGCCGGACTGCACGGTGTTGAAGGTGAACAGCTGGTGCATGCCGACGAACCAGGCGCCGAAGCCGACCAGCATGAACAGGGAGATCTTGGTGAAGGTCACCGGTACGCCGACCGCGCGGGCGCTGTCCTGGTCGCCGCCGACGGCGAACACCCAGTTGCCGTACTTGGTGCGCAGCAGCACCCAGGTGGCGAGCGCCGCGAAGACCAGCCACCACACCACCGTGATCTTCACCTCGGTGCCGCCGACGTCGAAGGAGGCGGCGAAGAGCGCCTTGGCCTGCCCGAAGCCGTCCATGTCGCTGATGTCGTCGGTGGCGACGTTGTCGGTGACGAGTTTGGTGACGGCGAGGTTGACGCCCTGGAGGATCAGGAAGGTGCCGAGGGTGACGAGGAAGCTGGGCAGCCGGGTCTTCACCAGCACCCAGCCGTTGAACGCGCCGACGCCGAGGGAGACCGCGAGGGCGACGGTCACACCGGTCCACACGTTCACGGTCAGCTGGTAGCTGAGCATGCTCGCGGTGAGCGCCGAGGTGACCACGGCGACCCCGGACGACAGGTCGAACTCGCCGCCGATCATCAGCAGGGCCACCGGCAGCGCCATGATGCCGATGGTGGAGGACTGGTAGAGGACGGTCGCCATCGAGCCGCCCTGGCGCACCGTCGGGGCCGCGATCAGGAAGAAGACCAGCACCGCGACGGCGCCGAGCAGCACGCCGACCTCGGGGCGGGCCAGCAGCCGCAGGGCGAACGGGCGTCGCGCCGGCCTCGGTCCGGCGGTGACCGCCTGCGGGGCGGCGCTCATCACCGGGTGCCCTTCGCGGCGTACTCCGAGATCCGCTCGACGTTGGACTCGTCGACGAAGGCCGGCCCGGTCAGCACCGGCTGCTCACCGCCGCCGCTGTAGTTGCCGTTGTTCTTGTAGAGCCACAGTCCGTCGATCGCCAAGTACCCCTGGAGGTACGGCTGCTGGTCGACGGCGAACTCGATGTCGCCCTTCTGGATGGCGCCGGTCAGTTCCTTGTTGAGGTCGAAGGTGGCGACCTTCGCCTTTGCGCCGGCCTCCTCGACGGACTGCACCGCGGTCATCGCGAACGGGGCGCCCAGGGTGACGACGTGGTCGATGGAGCTGTCCTGCTTGAGCTTGGCGGTGATCGTCGACTTCACGGACGGCATGTCGGTGCCGTTGACGTAGAGGTTCTCCACCGTGCCCTCGAAGGTCTTCTTCACCCCGTCGCAGCGCTGGTTGAGGCCGACGTTGCCCTGCTCGTGCAGGACGCAGACCGCGTTCTTGGCGCCCACCTCGTTGAGCTTCCTGCCGAACGCCTCGCCGGCCACGGTCTCGTCCTGCCCGAAGAACTCCGTCAGGCCCATCTGCTTCCAGTCGCTCAGGCCGGAGTTGAGCCCGACGACGGGTATCCCGGCCTGCCGTGCCTTGCCCACCACGCTCTTCAGGGCGTCCGGCTTGGCGAGGGTGACCGCGATGCCGTCGACCTTCTGGTCGACGGCGTTCTGCACCAGGCCGGCCTGGTTGCCCGCGTTCGGGTCGTTGGAGTAGATCAGCTTGATGTTGTCCTTGGCGGCGGCGGCCTCGGCTCCCTTGCGGACGATGTCCCAGAAGGTGTCGCCGGCCGCCTGATGGGTGACCAGGGCGACCGTCATCCGGGGGGTGCTCGCCCGGCCGGCGGAGGCTCCGGACCCGCCCTCCTCGTCGGCCTCCTTGCCCCCGGAGCCGCTGGAGCAGCCGGCCAGGGTCAGGGCCGCCGCCGCGGCCAGCGCCAGGGCGGGGACGAAGCCGCGGGAGCGGGGACGGGCGGGGCGGGCGGGAGCGGAGCGGTCCATCTTTCCTGCACCTCACTGTCGACGGGAGAGCCAGTGCCGTGGAGAAGGGGTGGAGAAGGCTTGCGCTGGGACCGGATACAAGTGGGTCGCGTCCACGCTGTCAATACTTTGTCAAGACATCGTTTCACCAGCAGGTCCGAATGTCCGTACAAAGTATTGACAGGTCCGGGTCGGTCGTCCTACACCTGAAAGCGTCCCGCCCCCGAAAGGGCGACCGATCTCTACCCCCGGCGACCGGACCTACCCCTGCCCTCCCGAACGGAGTCCCGTCGTGCCCCTCACCCCTGCCGACCTCACCGCGGTCAGAGCGCGGCACCCCGAGGCGATCGCCGAGGCGGCGGCCCGCCGGGTGCGCCGCCCGCTGATCGGCGACAGCGGGCGGCTGATGATCGTGGCCGCCGACCATCCGGCGCGCGGCGCGCTCGGCGTCGGGGACCGCCGGCTCGCGATGGCCGACCGGTCCGAGCTGCTGGGGCGGCTGTGCACGGCGCTGTCCCGGCCGGGTGTCGACGGCGTGCTGGCCACCGCCGACATCCTGGAGGACCTGCTGCTGCTCGGCGCGCTGGAGGGCAAGGTCGCGGTGGGCTCGATGAACCGCGGGGGGCTGGCGGGCGCCGCCTTCGAGCTGGACGACCGGTTCACCGGGCACCGCGCCGAGGACCTGGCCCGGCTGCGCTTCGACGCGGGCAAGCTGCTGCTGCGCATCGACCCCGCCGACCCGGGTTCGCTGGCCACCCTGGAGTCGGCCGCGCGGGCCGTGGACGCGATGGCCGCGCACCGGCTGCCGCTGTTCGTGGAGCCGTTCTGGTGCCGCCGGGTCGCGGGCCGGGTCCGTACCGACCTGTCCGCCGAGGCCGTCACCCGGTCCATGGCGATCGCCTCGGGGCTCGGCGGCACCTCCGCCTACACCTGGCTGAAGCTCCCGGTCACCGACGACCCGGACGACATGGCCGAGGTGCTGCGCACCGCCACCCTGCCGGTGGTGCTGCTCGGCGGCGAGGTGGGGAACGATCAGGAGGCGGCGTACGCGCGCTGGCGCAAGGCGCTGCGGCTGCCCACCGTGCAGGGTCTGGTGGTGGGTCGCTCGCTGCTCTACCCGGCCGAGGGCAGTGTGGAGCAGGCGGTGGACACGGCGGTCGGACTGTTGTGAGAGGGAGACGGCGATGACGTACCACCTGGCCGCGGGCGAGGCCGCGGACGGCCCCTACGCGGTGCACGTGAGCCCGGAGCGGGCCGGCTGGGGGTACAGCGGGCTGCGGGTCCTCACCCTCCCCCCGGGCAGCGCGCACACCTTCGACGCCGGGGACAGCGAGTGGATCGTGCTGCCGCTGTCCGGCGGCTGCACGGTGAGCGCCGACGACGCGGTCTTCGCACTGCACGGCCGCCCCGACGTGTTCAGCGCCGTCAGCGACTTCGCCTACGTCCCGCGCGACGCCCGCGCGACCGTCTCGTCCGCCGCCGGCGGCCGGTTCGCGCTCACCGGCGCCCGCTGCGCCCGCCGGCTGCCCGCCCGCTACGGCCCGGCCTCCCGCGTCCCGGTCGAACTGCGCGGCGCCGGGAACTGCTCCCGCCAGGTCAACAACTTCGCCGCGGCCGACACCTGGGACTGCGACAGACTGATCGCCGTCGAGGTGATCACCCCCGGCGGCAACTGGTCCTCCTTCCCGCCGCACAAGCACGACGAGCACCGCCCCGGCCGGGAGGCGGAGCTGGAGGAGATCTACTACTTCGAGTTCGCCGCCCACGACGGCCTGCCCGGCCTCGGCTACCAGCGGGTCTCCCCGTCCGGGCGGGGCCGCGGCACCGACGTGCTGGCCGAGGTGCGCGACGGCGACGTGGTCCTCATCCCGGACGGCTGGCACGGACCGTCGATGGCCGTCCCGGGCCACCACATGTACTACCTGAACGTCATGGCCGGCCCGGCCGCCGAACGGGCCTGGCTGATCAGCGACCACCCCGGCCACGCCTGGGTCCGCGCCAGCTGGCCGGAGCAGCCGGTGGACCCCCGGCTCCCCCTCTACGCCGCACCGGAGAGGAACGTATGAGCACCCGCGTCCACCGGCTGACCACCGCTCAGGCCCTGGTCCGGTTCCTGGCCGCCCAGTACACCGAACGGGACGGCGTCCGGCACCGGCTGATCGCGGGGACCTGGGGCATCTTCGGCCACGGCAACGTGGCCGGGATCGGCCAGGCCCTGGTCGAGTACGCGGATGTCATGCCGTACCACCAGGGCCGCAGCGAACAGGCGATGGTGCACGCGGCGGTCGGTCACGCCCGGCACCTCGACCGGCTCTCCGCGCAGGCCGTCACCACCTCGATCGGTCCCGGCGCCACCAACCTGGTCACCGGCGCCGCCCTCGCCACCGTCAACCGGCTGCCGGTGCTGCTGCTGCCCGGCGACTACTTCGCCGCCCACCGCGCCGATCCGCTGCTCCAGCAACTGGAGCACCCGGTGGCGGCCGACGTCTCGGTCAACGACACCCTGCGCCCGGTGTCCCGGTACTTCGACCGGATCACCCGCCCCGAGGCCCTGATCGCCTCCGCGCCGAACGCGATGCGGGTGCTGGCGGACCCCGCCGAGACCGGCGCGGTCACCCTGGCCCTGCCACAGGACGTGCAGGCCCAGGCGTTCGACTGGCCGGCGGAGTTCTTCGCCGACCGCGTCTGGCGGGTACGGCGGCCCGCGCCCGACCCCGCCGAACTGGCCGACGCGGCAGGCGCGGTCCGCGCCGCCGCCCGCCCGCTGATCGTCGCGGGCGGCGGCGTCCACCACAGCCGCGCCGAGGACGCCCTGCGCGCCCTGGCCGACGCCACCGGCATCCCCGTCGCGTGCACCCAGGCGGGCAAGGGCGCCCTGCGCCACGACCACCCGGCCGACGTCGGCGGTGTCGGCCACACCGGTACCGCCGTCGCCGACGCGCTGGCCCGCGCCGCCGACCTGGTGATCGGCGTCGGCACCCGGTACAGCGACTTCACCACCGCCTCCGGCACCCTGTTCCAGCACCCGGGGGTCCGCTTCCTGAACCTCAACATCACCGCCTTCGACGCCCACAAGCTCGCCGCCCGCACCCTGGTCTGCGACGCGCGGACGGGCCTCGAGGCGCTCACCGAGGCGCTCGGCGGCCATCGGGTGGACGGGGCCTACGCGGCCGGGTACCGCGCCGGGAAGGAGCGCTGGGAGCGGGTGGTGGAGGCCGCGCTGCGGGCCGGGGACGACAGCGCGGTACCGACGCAGACGCAGGTGATCGGCGCGCTGGACCAGGTGGTCGGCGAGGCCGACGTGGTGATCAACGCCGCCGGGTCGCTCCCCGGCGACCTGCACAAACTGTGGCGGGCCCGGTCCCGGCGCCAGTACCACCTGGAGTACGGCTACTCCTGCATGGGCTACGAGATCCCGGCCGCCGTCGGGGTCCAGCAGGCCGCGCCGGGCACGCCGGTGTGGGCGCTGGTCGGCGACGGCACGTACCTGATGAACCCCACGGAGATCGTCACCGCCGTGCAGCAGAACCTCCCCGTCAAGCTGGTCGTCCTCCAGAACCACGGCTACGCCTCCATCGGCGGGCTGTCCGAGTCGGTGGGCGCCGAGCGGTTCGGCACGGCGTACCGGTACCGGGCCGCCGACGGCTCGTTCACCGGCGACCCGCTGCCGGTGGACCTCGCGGCCAACGCGGCCAGCCTCGGCATGGACGTACTGCGCCCCAAAACCGTGGCCGAACTGCGCGCGGCGCTCGCCACCGCCCGCGCCGCGGACCGGCCGACCTGCGTGTACGTGGAGACCGACCCGGCGCCGACCGCGCCGCCGGCCGAGGCGTGGTGGGACGTGCCGGTGGCCGAGGTGGCCGCACGGCCGGCCGCCGCCGAGGCCCGGGCGGTCTACGAACGGGCCGCCGCCGGCCGCCGCCGACATCTGTGACCGCCACCGGAGGGCAGCCCGATGGCCGGGACCGGCGCCGCGCTGGGCATCCTGCACCAGGGGGCTGCCGGTCAGGCGGCGCGGCAGCGGTACCGAGGTGGTCCGGGCCCGGGTCACCCGCCCCCGCGAACTGAACTGAGCGGCCTTTACGACGACCTGGCCGCCGCCCTGGAGGTGGCCGAGGGCAGTGCGGTCACGGTGCTGGAGCGGCTGCGGGCGGCCGGTGGCGCTGCTCTGCAACCACCTGCCGCCGCAGCTGCCGCCGCTGGACGGCGCCCGGCTGGAGGCCACCGGCCGGTACCGGACGCCGCGCGCGGCCAGCGCCGCCCCGCACAGCGCCCGGCAGACCGTCGGCGCCCGCCCGGCCACCGCCGCGGACGCCGCCCGCCCGCACGAGCCGCCCGGCGCCGCCCTGCTGGCCATGTGCCGCACCGCCTGCGGCGCGGCCGGCCGGCCCGTCGACCACGGCCGGCACGTGTACCGGGCGTCCCGGTACGCCTGCGAACTTCCAGCTGTCGGCCGGGACCTGGGGCACCTGCCGGTGATCAGCCGGCCTCGGCCAGCCGCTGTTCGATCGCGTCCACGGTGTCGAGCAGGGCGCGGGCGACGCTGCGCAGGTCCCTGGTGTTCACCGTGTCGCCCAGGACCACCGCGGCCACCGGGCCGGACTTCCCGAGCCGGACCGGGGCGGCCAGTTCGACCAGGTCGGGGATGAACTCGCTGCGGGCGTGGGACAGTCCGGTGCGCCGGATGCGGTCGAACTCGCGCCGCATCGCGTCCGCCCGGGCGCGGTTCACGACGGTGCCGGCGGTGGCCGTGTCGAAGAGGTCCGCCGGATCGCGCTTGTTCATCGCGAGCAGCAGCTTGCCCGCCGCCGAGCAGTGCGCGGGCACCGGCTGCCGCAGGGCCATCGCGAGCCGGGCGTGCTCCTGCCCGTAGAGGGTGCCGACGTGCTGGACCTTCGTCCCCGACAGGGTGCCCAGGCTGACGATCCGGTGGGTGTGCTGGAACAGCTCCAGCAGGAACGGCGTGACCGGGTAGCTGAGGCGTTGCACCCCGGCGGGGCCGCCGGTGGCCGCCAGCCGGGACAGGTACGTGCCCAGTTCGTAGGACTTGGACTCCCGGCGCACGGCGAGTCCGATGTCGGTGAGCGCCCGCATCAGCCGGTGCAGTGTCGACTTCGGCAGGTTCACCAGGCGGGACAGTTCCGACAGGGTCAGCGGGCGGGACGCCTCGGCCAGCGCCTCCAGCACGGCCACCGCCTTGCGCAGCGGGCCGCCCACGGCCGCGGGCACGGCCGTCTCCAGCACCGGGCCGGCGGTCGTCCCCGGGCGCGGTGCCTGCGGATGCCGTTCACCGTCCACCGGGGTGCTCCCGTCGCCGCCGCCCACGTCACCGGGTTCCTGCCTACCGGCGGGCCGACGGCGTTCTCAAGGGCGGCCGGGATTGCTGTCCCCAGGGTGCTCGGGATCGGGCCCTTTTGTCGGCCCGGCGGCGGCGAGGCGGCGGCCGGGCGGCCGGGCCGGCCGGCGCCCCGCCCAACGACCGTTCCGGAAAGTGGAAACGGCCGTAGCACCCGGCGCCGCCCCGTCCCTACTGTCCTGATCATGGCTGATGTGAGCTCGTCCGAGTCCCCGGGGGACGGCGTCGCCCGCCGCGTCCTGCTGGCCGACCCCCGGTCCTTCTGCGCGGGGGTGGAGCGGGCCATCGAGATCGTGGAGCGCGCTCTGGAGCAGCGCGGCGCCCCCGTCTACGTCCGCAAGCAGATCGTGCACAACGTCACCGTGGTCGACGACCTCGCGGCCAGAGGAGCGGTCTTCGTCGAGGAGCTGGACGAGGTGCCCGACGGCGCGACGGTGGTGTTCTCCGCGCACGGGGTCTCCCCCGCCGTGCGCCGGGAGGCGGACCGGCGCGGTCTCGAAGTCATCGACGGGACCTGCCCGCTGGTCGCCAAGGTCCATGCCGAGGCCCGCCGGTTCGCGGCCCGCGGCGACACCGTCGTGCTCGTCGGGCACGCCGGTCACGAGGAGGTCGAGGGCACCCTCGGGGAGGCACCGGAGTCGATGGTGCTGGTGTCCACGCCCGACGAGGTCCAGAGCCTGGCCGCCGGCGCCGGGCGGCAGCTGTCCTACCTCACCCAGACCACCCTCGCGGTCGACGAGACCGCCGAGGTCGTCGGCGCGCTCAGGGAGCGGTTCCCGCTGCTCCAGGAGCCGCCGAGCGACGACATCTGCTACGCCACCACCAACCGGCAGGCCGCGCTGAAGGCGATCGTCGGGGAGTCCGACCTGGTTCTGGTGGTCGGTTCGGAGAACTCCTCCAACTCGGTGCGGCTGGTGGAACTCTCGCGCCGCGAGGGCACCCGCGCCGAGCTGATCGACCGGGCCGCCGACATCCGGCCCGAGTGGCTGGCGGGGGTGCGCACCGTGGGGCTGACGGCCGGCGCGTCGGCACCGCCCGCCCTGGTCACCGAGGTCGTGGACCGGCTGGGCGCGTTCGGCCCGGTCCAGGTCGAGGAGCGCGAGATCGCGCGCGAGACCGTGAGTTTCGACCTTCCCTCACCCGTTCGCCGTACCGCGCGGCGGACGGCGGACGGCCGTCCCAGCTGAGCGAGGAGAGACGTGTCACCGAGTGTGCTCGGCCGGATCACCGGTCCCCGGGAGCTCAAGGAGCTGCCCGCCGAGGAGTTGCCCGAACTGGCGCGGGAGATCAGGGAGTTCCTGGTCGACAAGGTGTGCGCCACCGGCGGCCATCTGGGTCCCAACCTCGGCGTGGTCGAACTGACCATCGCGCTGCACCGCGTCTTCGACTCGCCGACGGACCGCATCGTGTTCGACACCGGACACCAGAGTTACGTCCACAAGATCCTGACCGGCCGGCGGTCCGCCTTCGACTCGCTGCGCGCGCCGGGCGGGCTGTCCGGCTATCCGCTGCGCGAGGAATCCCCGCACGACCTGGTGGAGAACTCGCACGCCTCCACGGCCCTGTCCTGGGCCGACGGCCTGGCCCGGGCGGACCGGCTGCGCGGCGAGGCCCGCCGCCGGACGGTCGCGGTGGTCGGGGACGGCGCGCTGACCGGCGGGATGGCCTGGGAGGCGCTGAACAACCTCGGCCGCGGCGGACAGCCGGTGGTGGTGGTGCTCAACGACAACGGCCGCTCCTACGACCCCACGGTCGGCGCGCTGGCCGAGCACCTGACCGCGCTGCGCGCCGGCCGGCCGCCGGGCTTGTCGCTGTTCGAGACCCTCGGTCTGGCCTACCTCGGGCCGGTGGACGGGCACGACCTCGGCGCCGTCGAGCGGACCCTCCGGCTCGCCGCCGACCTGGACCAGCCGGTCGTCGTGCACTGTGTCACCGAGAAGGGCCGCGGTTACCTCCCGGCCGAGACCGACCCGGCCGACCGGATGCACGGCATCGGTGTCCTCGACCCGGCCACCGGCCGGTCACCGGCGGCCGGCTCCGGCTCCGCGCCCGGCTGGACCGCCGTGTTCGGCGCGGAGCTGGAGCGGATCGGCGCCGAGCGGCCCGACGTCGTGGCGCTGACCGCCGCGATGCTGCGGCCGGTCGGGCTGCACGGGTTCGCCCGGCGGTTCCCGGACCGGGTGCTCGACGTGGGCATCGCCGAGCAGCACGCGGTGACCAGCGCCGCGGGACTGGCCACCGGCGGCCTGCATCCGGTGGTCTGCCTCTACGCCACCTTCCTGAACCGCGCCGTCGACCAGATCATGATGGACGTCGCCCTGCACGGACTGCCGGTGACGTTCGTGCTGGACCGCGCGGGCGTCACCGGACCCGACGGTCCCAGCCACCACGGCATGTGGGACCTGGCCCTGCTGGGCACGGTGCCGGGGATGCGGGTGGCGGCGCCGCGCGACACCGTGCGGCTCGCCGAACTGCTGGGCGAGGCGCTGGCCGTCCAGGACGGTCCCACCGCGCTGCGGTTCCCCAAGGGCGGCGCCGGTCCGGAGATCCCCGCGCTGACCCGGATGGAGGGCGTGGACATCCTGCACCGCACCCGGTCCCGGCCACTGGACGTCCTGCTGGTCTCCACCGGGCCCCTGGCGGCCACCGCGCTGGGCGCGGCCGAACTGCTGGCCGGGGCGGGCGTCGGGGTGACCGTCGTCGACCCGCGCTGGGTGCTGCCGGTCGCGCCCGCCCTGACCCATCTGGTCTCCCGCCACCGGCTCGCGCTCTGCGTGGAGGACGGGGTGCGCGCCGGGGGCGTGGGCGCCGCGCTGGCCCAGGCCTGCGCCGACGCCCGGGTCCGCACCCCGGTGCACGCCCTCGGGCTGCCCCGCGCGTTCCTGCGGCACGGTGAGCGCCCGGACATCCTCGCCGAACACGGCCTCACCGCACGGTCCGTCGCCGACACGGCACTGGCCCTGCACGGCGCCGTGACCCCCGCCCCCGCATCCCTGCCGGAAAGGACCCCGCGGTGACCCAGGTCGCGCTCGGAATGCCCGCTCTGCCCGCCGCCACGCTCGCCGCGCGCCGGCCCACCCGCCAGCTGGCGGTCGGCGCGGTCGGGGTGGGCAGTGAGCACCCGATCTCCGTGCAGTCGATGACCACGACCGTCACGGCCGACATCAACGCCACCCTCCAGCAGATCGCCGAACTCACCGCCGCCGGCTGCGACATCGTCCGGGTCGCCTGCCCGAGCGCCGACGACGCCGAGGCGCTGCCCGCGATCGCCCGGAAGTCCAAGATCCCGGTGATCGCCGACATCCACTTCCAGCCCAAGTACGTCTTCGCCGCCATCGAGGCGGGCTGCGCCGCGGTGCGGGTGAACCCGGGCAACATCAAGAAGTTCGACGACAAGGTGGGCGAGATCGCCCGTGCGGCCAAGGACCACGGCACGCCCATCCGGATCGGGGTGAACGCCGGGTCGCTGGACGCGCGGCTGATGAAGAAGTACGGCAAGGCGACCCCGGAGGCGCTGGCCGAGTCGGCGCTGTGGGAGGCGTCGCTCTTCGCCGAGCACGGCTTCCACGACCTGAAGATCTCGGTCAAGCACAACGACCCGGTGGTCATGATCCGCGCCTACGAGATCCTCGCCGGCCAGTGCGACTACCCGCTGCACCTGGGGGTGACCGAGGCCGGTCCGGCGTTCCAGGGCACCATCAAGTCGGCGGTGGCGTTCGGCGCGCTGCTGCGCCAGGGCATCGGTGACACCATCCGGGTGTCGCTGTCGGCGCCGCCGGTGGAGGAGGCCAAGGTCGGCAACCAGATCCTCCAGTCGCTCAACCTGCGCCCGCGCAAGCTGGAGATCGTCTCCTGCCCGTCCTGCGGCCGGGCCCAGGTGGACGTCTACAAGCTCGCCGACGAGGTCACCGCGGGGCTGGAGGGCATGGAAGTACCGTTGCGGGTGGCCGTGATGGGATGTGTGGTCAACGGTCCCGGCGAGGCCCGGGAGGCCGATCTCGGGGTGGCGTCCGGCAACGGCAAGGGCCAGATCTTCGTCAAGGGGCAGGTCGTCAAGACGGTCCCCGAGCACCGGATCGTGGAGACCCTGATCGAGGAGGCCCTGCTGCTCGCCGAGACCATGGAACCGGTCGACGGCGGCGCGGTGGAGGTCGTCGCCGGCTGAACGAGGGATTCCCCTTGGACTAACGGCAACAGCGTGATCACCCGGCTCCCCGAAGGCGGCCCCCGTAGGGTTCCTGACATCGTTATCCGACTGTCACGGACCACCTCAGGCCACTCTCGGGGAGCTTTGACGTGCTGGAACAGTGCGATTCGACGCCGGTCATGATCATGACATGTACCAGCGGGACGTGTTGAGCGGACGACCCCGCGGCAACGCGAACCGGCTCGGGAAGTACCACCGTCGCGCCCGGCATTGCGACCGAATGACCCGGCGCACACGCTGTCTTGTTCCTGGAGGACCACCATGACCACCCCCCATGCCACGACACGTACCACCAAAGCACTGGTGCGGGCTCCCGACCCGCTCACGCAGTCGGCGGTGAGCGGTCATCTCGCCGCCGCCCCGCAGATCGAAGTGGTGTCGGCCGAACGTCCCGATCCGGTCGACGTCGCCGTGGTCGTCGCCGAGCGGATGACCGTCGAGGTGACGTCGCTGCTGCGCAGGATCAAGAACACCCTGCGGGTACCGGTGGTGCTGATCCCGTCCGAGATCGACCGCGGCGACCTGTTCGTCGCGGTGGAGTGCAACGTGGTGGCGGTGCTGCCGCGGGTCGCCGCCACCAGCGGCCGGATCGAGGAGGCGGTGCTGACCGCCGCGGCCGGCGGCGGCGTGCTCCCCGCCCAGCTGCTCGGCGAACTGCTCCGGCAGCTCGAACGGATACAGCGCGAGGTGCTCTCACCGCACGGCCTGCACACCTCCGGGCTGACCCCCCGGGAGATCGACGTGCTGCGGCTGATGTCGGAAGGTCTGGACACCGCCGAGATCGCCGACCGGATGTGCCTGTCGGAACGGGCGGTCAAACGCGTCGTGTTCGGGGTCACCCGGCGGCTGAACCTGCGCAACCGGCCGCACGCGGTGGCCTACGCGTTACGCAGCGGCGTGATCTGACCGGGCACCGGACTCGGTGCCCGCCCCCGGGACGGCCGCCGGCCGGCGCCACGCCCACGGCGGCCGTCCCTCCAGGCGCATCGTCCGGCGCAGCAGCACCACGTAGGCGATGTCCAGGACCACGTAGGTCGGCACCAGCACCTGGAGCAGGTGGTGCGACGGGTAGAGGACGAAGGCGGTCAGTCCGGCGAAGAGGGAGCCCACCAGCTTGGCGGCGGCCAGGTGCATGGACTGTCCGGCGCTGGACCCGCGCCGCTTGAGCATCAGCAGGAACGCCGCGCTCAGCGGCACCTGGATGATCATGCCGGTGTACATGCCCTCCCGGTCGTGGAACTCGTTCGCCCCCACGACGACCATCACCGCCGCCCACAGCAGCACGCCCAGGAAGGACCACCGGAAGACCCGCGCCGGCAGCGCCGGGTAGTCCCGCGGCCCGTACCGCAGCGCCTGGTACAGCAGGACGGCGTTGAACAGCACCCACAGGAAGTTGATCTGCCGCTGCGACGGGGTCTGTTCCAGTACGAAGGTCAGGCTGAACTCCCACGCGAAGTTGACCGCCACCAGGTAGGCGGGGATGCCCACCCGCCGGTCCACCAGCGCCTGCCGGATGGCCAGCACATAGGTCAGCAGCCAGCCGAGCGCGGTCGGGCCGGCCAGCGCCCAGAAGAGCGCGTCCGGTACGTCGGCCGGCCCCTGGGTGACCGGCGCGACCTGCGACATCGGGATGAGGACGGGGGGCAACCAGACCATGGGGGAGCTTCCTTGGGTGGGTGGGTTCAGAGACTGGGCACGACGAGGTCCAGGCCGAAGAACGCGCCGCCGTACAGTTCACGGCCGACGCGCGGGTTGAGCAGGGCGTGCCGGGCCGCCGTGTTGGCGTCGCGCCAGTACTGCTGGAGCGGGTTGGACTCGGCGAAGGCGGCCGCTCCGTGCGCCCACATCAGCTCGTCGAGGGCGACGGTGACCAGGTTCACCGCCTGGCCGACGTCACCGCGGATGCGGCGCAGTTCGTTCTCCGGGAGCCCGGCGGCGGCGTGCGCGGCTTCGTCGATGACGCCGGCGGCCCGGGTCACGTGCAGGTCGGCCGCGTCGAGGGTCAGGGCGGTGCCGCCGAGCGCGGAGACGAAGGTCTGGGAGCCGGGCTGGCTGGTGTACTTGCTGGGCGCGATCCCCCGGCCGGGAGCCTTGTCGACGACGTGGGCGAGCGCGGCCTGGCCGATGCCGACCACCACGGAGGCGCAGACCACGCCCATGGCGGCGATCGCCGCCGTGCGCAGCAGCGGTGGCAGGGTGGTGTCGGTGGCGTTCTCCCGCCCCCGCTGCACCTCGGCCGGGATCACCCGGTGCGCGGGCACGAAGGTGTCCCGCAGGACGACGGTGTGGCTGCCGGTGGCGCGCATGCCGACGGTGTGCCAGGTGTCCTCGATGGTCAGGTCCGCGGCGGGCACCAGCAGGGAGAGCCCGCCCACGGGCTCCCCGGCCGCGTCCACCTCCCGTGCCACCAGGATCACCCAGTCGTCGTGCAGGATGCCGGTGGCGTACGGCCAGCTGCCGGTGAGCAGGAAGCCGCCGTCGGCGCGCACGGCGGTGCCGGTGGCGGCGAACACCGAGGCCAGCTTGGCGCCGGGGTCGGCCCCGAACACCTCGTCCCGGGCCGCCAGGGGGAACTTCGCGGCGAGCAGGTTGGAACCGTTGATGTTGTTGACCACCCACGAGGTGGACGGACAGTGGTGGGACAGCGCCTTGGCGACCTCGCTCATGGTGCGGACGTCGGCCTCGAGGCCGCCGTAGGAGCGTGCGGTCCAGACCCGGCTCACCTGCGACTCGTCGATCGCCCGCACGGTGGCGTCGGGCAGTCTGCGCTCCCGCTCCCCCTGCGCGGCCCCTTCGGCGAGCACCGGGCCGAACTTGTGGACCCGGCTCACCAGGTCGGCGCGGAGGTCGAGCAGGTCCGTTCGGTTGTGCGTCATGGTCACCAGTCCGGGCGCTCGGAGATGAGATGGGTGTGGTCGTAGTAGTCCCGCCAGGCGCTGATCCGGCCGGCCCGCAGTTCGAACGCGGCCATGACGTCCAGATGGCGGGCGATCGGGCTGCCGTCGGCGCGGTACATGCTCTCGGTCCGCTCGGCCAGCACGGTGTCACCGGCCGTGGCCAGGTGCCGGAACCGTACCTCCAGGCGGGCGAAGTCCGGCGGCAGCAGCGCGAGGATCTCCCGCTTGCCCCGGCACACCGGGGCGCCGGGGTTCTGCCAGACGCAGTCGTCGGTGAGGAAGCCGTCCATGGTTCTGCGGATGTCGTCCGGGGTGGGTCCCATGCCGGTCAGGAAGGCGTGGACGACGCGTTCGGCGTCGGTGGCGGGCAGGTCAGCTCCCGGTGGTGGTGGCGTCGCGGTGCCCGAGGACGCGTCGCAGCGCCGCGCCGAGGTCCCGGTCCGGGTGCGGGCCGGCGTGCGCGGCGCGCCAGGCGACGTGCTGGTCCGGCCGGACCAGCAGGGCGCCGTCGTCGTCGGTGCCGCGCACCGCGGCCCAGCCGCCGTCGGCGTCCCAGTAGTCCGCGGTGCCGGCCCGGCCGCCGACGGACACCACGGTGACCGGCACCCCGTGGGTGCCGGCGGCCTTCTTGGCCGCGACCGCCCAGCTCTCGCTCAGCGGGCCGGTGATCAGTACGAAGCCCGGGTGGCCGGTGACCAGGTCGTGGGTCGACACCCGGCTGTCGCCCTGCCGCAGCCAGGCGTGCGGCAGCCGGTGGCCGGGCCTGGTGACCGGGTGGTAGGCCGCGCCGGTGGGGTCGCGCGGCGGCGGCTCGGTGCCGTCCGGGACCACCGCGCCGGTCTCGTAGTAGTGGCCGAGTTCGATGTCGTGGGCCTGGTACTCGATGCGCTGGGTGCCGAACACCTCGCGGGTCACGGTCCGCCGGGTCCGGCCGATCGGGGTGTCGGAGAGGAGTTCGGTGAAGTTGGCCGAGGTGGCGTCCGGGCGGCCGTGCACCACACCGAGGCTCGCGAACAGCACTCCGTAGTTGAGCAGACAGGTCATCGCCCAGCTCACGTTGCGCCGGGCGACGGGCAGCCGTTCCGCTTCGTAGGAGTCCAGCAGTGCGGCACCAGCCCGGCCGCCGAGGACGGCGCCGAGCTTCCAGGCGAGGTTGTGCGCGTCCTGGACCGCCGTGTTCAGGCCGCCGCCGGCGGCGGGCGGCTGCCGGTGCGCGGCGTCCCCGGCGAGGAACACCCGGCCCGAGCGCAGCGACCGGGCCACCACCGCCTCCGGCCGGTACTCGCTGACGTGATGGACCTGTACGTCCAACTCGTCGGGCAGCCTGAGCAGTTGGCGCACGCGGGCGGCGATCGCCTCGGTACCGAGGGCCGCCTCGGCTCCTGGCGCCATCCTGAAGTGCAGCGCCCACTCCTGGGAGGCCAGACCCCAGCGCGGCCCGGTCGCGACCACCACCGACACCTCGCCCTCGGGACTGATGATGTGGGTCATCAGCACCGAGTCACCGGGCCACCAGCGCGACAGGTCCGCGCTGAAGTGCACCGAGAGGATGGTGAATCCGCCGCCGGCGCCCTCCATCGGTATGCCGAGGGCCTGGCCGACGCTCCGGCCGCCGTCGGCGCCCAGCAGATAGCGGGCCCGCACGGTGCGGGCCTCGCCGGTGGTGCGATCGGTCACCAGCGCGGTGACCCCGTCCTCGTCCTGGGTGAACGAGGTCAGCTCGTGGTGGAAGAGCAGGCTGTCCGGGGCGCGGCGCTCGGCGTGCTCGCGCAGCATCGGCTCCAGCCGGTGCTGCGGCAGGTTGGTGGACGGGCCGGTGCTGTCGGCCGCGTACGGCCCGATCGGGCGGCCGCCGCCGAAGGACTCCATCCGGTGCAGCACCTGGGCGTCCACCGGTCCGTCGCCGGCCAGCGAGGTGCTCCAGACCACCTCGCTCATGTGCTGCGGCGGACAGCCGGCCCGGTAGACGTCGTCGGCGATCCCGTACTGCCGGAAGATCTCCATGGTGCGCTGGTTCAGGTAGTGCGCCCGGGGCAGGACGGACGTCGACTCGCGGCGCTCCACCAGCAGGTGGCGCACGCCCGCCTCGGACAGGAAGACCGACGCGGCCAGTCCGCAGCCCCCGCCGCCGACGACCAGGACGGGCACCTCTGTCTCATGCATTGCTTTCCCCTGAAGGTCTTTCCGGTGCTTGGCGGTCTTTCCGGCGCCGCGGGTCAGTCATGGCGGGCCGGGGTGTTCTCGTGCACGGTGATGACCGAGGCGGGGCAGCGCAGGGCCGCTTCCCGGACCGCCGCGTGCTCGGCCTCGGGCACGGTCGCGTCGAGGACCACGACCGTGCCGTCCTCGTCGCTCTGGTCGAAGACCGCCGGGGCGAGCGCGGCACAGTTGCCGACCGCGAAGCACCGGTCCCCGTCCGCCTCCACTCGCATGCCGCTCACCAGGCGACCGGCAGGCTGTTCACCCCGAAGACCAGGGCGTTGGTGCGGTAGTCCAGCTCCTCCTGCCCGACGGCCAGCCGCAGCTCCGGGAACCGGGCGAACAGCGCGGGCAGCGCCACCCGCAGCTCCATCCGGGCCAGTTGCTGGCCCAGGCACTGGTGCGGGCCGAAGCCGAAGGTGAGGTGGCGCTGCACCGGGCGGCGCACGTCGAGGCGGTCCAGGTCCTGGTCGGCGGCGCCGAGGTCCCGGTTGGCGGCCAGCACGGACGCCACCACCCGTTCGCCCTCCTTGATCTCCTGGTCGCGCACGCAGACGGTGCCGGCCGCCTGGCGCGGCAGGATGGTGGCCGGGGCGCAGTACCGCAGCAGTTCCTCGACCGCCCCGTCGACCGCCTCGGGGTCGTCGCGCACCACCGCGAGCTGCTCGGGGTGCTGGAGCAGCAGGGCGATGGAGGCGGACAGGGTGTTGGCGATGGTCTCGTGGCCGGCGATGAGCAGCATGTTGCCGATGCCGGCCAGTTCGCTGTCGGTCAGCTGGTCGCCGAACTCGCGGACCACCCGGCCCAGTACGTTCTCGCCCGGCTCCTCGCGGTGGCGGGCCACCAGCCCGGCCATGTAGGCCTCCATCTCGGCGGCCTGCTGCATCTGGACCTCGCGGCTGGAGCTGAAGTCCAGCGCGACCGCGGTGCGCTGCTGGAACTCCTCGCGGTCGGCGTAGGGCACGCCCAGCAGTTCGCAGATGACCAGGGTCGGGATGGGCGTGCAGAACAGCTGCACCAGGTCCGCGCCATGACCGGCCGCCGCCACCGCGTCCAGCGCCGAGTCGACGACGCCCGCGATCTGCGGGCGCAGCTCCCGGGCCCGCTTGGTGGTGAACGAACCGGTCAGCATGCGCCGCAGCCGGGTGTGCTCGGGGCCGTCGTAGCTGAGCAGGTTGCCCGCCTGGTAGGGCATGGACCCGCCCATCCGCAGCTGGTCGTCGGCGAGCACGCTCTTGACGTCCTCGTACCGGGTGACGACCACCGCGTCGAAGGCGCCCAGCATCGGGCTGGGCACCGAGACCCGGCGCAGCGCGTCGTCCTTCTGCGCCTCGTACAGTTCCGCGACGGGGGCGAACGGGCAGCCGGCGGCCCGGCCGCCGATGGGGATCTCGGTGGCTTCGGTCATGGGAGGGCCCTTCTTTTCGTCAGGTGGTCGTTCGTCAGGTGGGCGTCAGGGGGGGTCAGAGCTGGCGGCCGAGGATGAACCCGGCGACCTCCAGCAGTTCGCCGCGTACGTCGTCCGGGACGCCGGCCGCCAGGCACCGCTCGGCCTCGGCGATCCGGCGGGCCGCCTCGTCGCGGGCCCAGTCCCGGCCGCCGGCGCGTTCCACGAGGTCGGCGACGCGCTCGACGGCGCGCTCGGTCAGCGGCTCCTGGCTCAGGTACCGGGCGCGCAGTTCGTCGGTGTCCGGCGCGTTCAGCGCCGCCACCACGGGCAGCGACTTCTTGCGGACCCGCAGATCGGCGCCCACCTGCTTGCCGGCCCGGTCCGGATCGCCCCAGATGCCCAGCAGGTCGTCGACGAGCTGGAAGGCGAGCCCGATGTGTTCGCCGAAGGCGGCCAGCCGGCCGACCAGGTCCGGGTCGCCGCCGACCAGTTCGGCACCGAGCGAGCAGGCGCAGCCGAGCAGCGCGCCGGTCTTGTCGCCGGCCATCCGCAGGCACTCGGCGAGGGTCACGTCGGCGCGCCGCTCGAAGGCGACGTCCGAGGCCTGGCCGTCGATCATCCGCTGGGTGGCGGACATCAGCGACAGGGTGGCGGGGCGGGCCCCCGGGCCGGGCGCGGCCAGCAGCACGGAGGCGGCCGCGGCGGCCAGCGCGTCCCCGGCCAGGATGGCGTCCGGGACGCCGAAGACGGTCCAGGCGGTGGCCCGGCCGCGGCGGGTGCGGTCGCCGTCCATGATGTCGTCGTGCAGCAGGGAGAAGTTGTGCACCAGCTCGATGGCGACCGCGGCGGGCAGGCCGTCGGCGGCCGGCGCGCCCGCCGCCCGCGCCGACAGCAGGGCCAGCGCGGGCCGGACCATCTTCCCGCCCCAGCTGCCGGTGGGCCGGCCCTCGGTGTCCGCCCACCCGAGGTGGTAGTGCGCGACCCGGCTCATCTCCGGTCCCAGATGGGCCCGGACGGCGTCGCGCAGGGCGGGTCCGACCAGCGTCCGGCCGGTGTCGAGCACCGGGGTCAGGGTGCGCAGGGGTGTCGTCGTCATGAGCCCCACCGGCCGGTGGCGGGGCGGACCGGGCATCGGGGAACGCGGGTGTGTCGCATGCTGCACCTTCGTCGGCTGGGGGCGGTCACGGCGTCGGCAGGTCACGGGAGGTCGGTACGGCGGTGCTCAGCAGGGCCCGCCGCAGCACCTTGGGCGAGGTGAGCAGGGTGTGCGGCGGGGCCAGCAGGAACAGGACGTCGCGGTTGGCGGCGCACACCACCGGGTCGCTCGGCACGTGGTCACGCACCCGGCCGAGGTAGCGGTTGAGCAGCCGGGCCACCGGGCCGGTGCGCACCGCGTTGCCGGTGGCCCCGGGCATCGGGCTGTCCGCGCCGGTCGCCACCTCCCACGCCCGGCCCGAGGACTTCAGCACCGCCCGTTGCAGGGCGTGCGCCGAGGGGGCGTTGGGGCCGGCCAGTTCGTGCTTCAGCGCCACGGCGTTCAGCGCGGCGGCGGACAGGCCCTGCCCGTAGACCGGGTTGAGGGCGCACAGCGCGTCCCCGACGACCAGGAGTCCGGTGCTCCCCCGGCCCAGGCGGTCGTAGCGGCGGCGCCGGTTGGCGGTGTGCCGGTAGCCCACCGGCCGGGCGAGGGGGCGGGCCGCGCTCAGCCACTTGTGGACGGCCGAGTGCGGCAGCAGTCCGGCGAAGTCGACGAAGCCCTCCGGGTCGGTGGGCGGGGTCCGGTCCCGCGGCCCGGAGAGGGTGACCAGCCAGCGGCCGCCCTCGGCGGGCAGCACGATCGCGCCGTACGGCTGCCCGGCGTCCGGCACCAGGTAGAAGCCGCGCAGGTCGGCGGCCGGGTCGTCGGCGTGGAAGGCGCAGGTGGCGTACGCCCGCCCGGTCTCCACCAGCTCCTCGGCGGGCGGCCGGCCGCCCAGGCCGGTCAGCCACTGGGGGGTGCGGCTGCCCCGCCCGGTGGCGTCCACCACGAGATCGGCGGTCAGCTCCCCCGGCAGGTGGTGGTCGCCGCCCCGGTCCCGGACGGTGACGCCGGTGATCCGGCCGGGGCGGCCGAGCAGTCCGGTCACCTCGGTTCCGGTCCGCACCTGGATCCGGGGGTCGGCCAGCACCCGGCGGCGGACGTGGTGCTCCAGGAGGGGGCGCGACGGGGTCATGACCGGCTCGGACGGGTTGCGGCGGGATATCCACTGCCCCGCCTGCCACACCCCGAGGTCCCCGGGCACCGCCAGGCGCGGCGCACCGGCCTGCGCCAGCTCGGCCGGCAGTCCGGGCAACAGCTCGTCCAGGGCGTTGATCCCGCTGGTCAGCAGGACGTGGGTGTGCCGGGACTGCGGCACTCCGGAGCGCGGCGCGGGGCCGTCGTCGCCGTACTGGTCGCCGTGGTCGCGTTCGAGTACGGTCACCCGGTCCGCGTGGTCCGCGAGGACGTGCGCGGTGAGCAGGCCGGCCACGCTGCCGCCGAGGACGACCACGTGTCCGAGCGACGGACGCGTGGCGGCGGCGGGGGCGGCCGGGGCCGCGGCGGGGACCGGCGGGGCCGCCGGCCGGGCGGGCCGCGCGTCCTGCGACGGGGCCGGCCGGTCGTCCTGCGGTGTGCCGTCCAGCCGGGCGGCCAGGAACTCGGCGCCGGAGGTCTCGCCGGTGCCCGCCAGGTCGCCGAGCATGTGGCTGACCAGTTCCAGGTGGGTGCCGCGCCAGCGCCGTACGGCGTCGTCCAGTTCGCCGAGCGGGGCGGTGCCCTCCGGCCGGGGGGCGCCGTCGCCGTCGTACTTCGTCAACCGCCGGACCCGGGTGAACAGTTCGCGGAACTGCTCCGACTCCAGCCCGCTGGCCGTGCCGAACCGGTCCCGGAACCGCAGGAACTCCTCCCGGCGCAGCGCGTGGCGCAGCAGCGTCAGCTGTCCCGTCAGCGCGTCGATCACCCGGGTCGCCCGGCGCACCCGGTGGGCGAAGCAGGCCGGTCCGCACGGGGCGGCCTCGATGTGTCTGAGATCGACGAGGACCTGGCTGAGCAGGGTCTCGGACGCCTGGTGCACGACGATGAACAGCCGCTCGCTGTCGCTCAGGTCCCGCTGGTCCGCCGGGGTGAGCGGCTGCTGCAACGAGAGGAGTTCGTCGAGACGCAGATAGGTCGCATAGGTCGGGGAGGACATCGGGCCAACTCCTCGGGATGAGTCCGCGCTACACCAGACGACCGGGCACGGTGAGATCCATCAGCGCGTCCCGGTGGACGCTCGGCGGCAGGGTCTGGAGCGCCGCCGCGGCCATCCGCACATGGCGGTGCGACACCTCGCGCGCCGCCTCCGACCCGTCGTAGGCGTGGACCAGTTCCGCCATCGCCTCGTAGCGCGTGGCGACCGGTACCGAGACGTCGGCGAGCAGGGTCTCGATCCGCTCCCGCTGGGGCGCGGAGGCACGTTCGTGGGCGAGCAGCACCGGCAGGGTGGGGCGGCCGTTGCGCACGTCGGAGACGTTCGGCTTGCCGGCCCGGGTGCCGTCGTAGGCCATCAGGTCGTCGCGTATCTGGTACGCGATGCCCAGTTGGTCGCTGTACTCGCTGAGGGCCTTGAGGGCGGTGTCGTCGGCGCCGCCCAGGGTGGCGCCGACGCCGCAGGCCATCCACAGCAGGGCACCGCTCTTGTCGGCGATCATGTCGAGGTAGGTGTCGACGGAGCAGATGCCGCGGCTCATCCGGATCTCCCGCAGAGCGGCGTCGCCGATCCGCAGTCCGGCTCGGGCCAGCACCGCCGTGGCCTGCGCGACCCGGGCGGCGGAGGCGCCGGCCTGCTGGCACTCGGCGAGGGCGGCGAAGCCGTGGAAGAACAGTCCGTCGCCGCCGACGATCGCGGCCGAGGCCCCGAACACCGTGTGCGCGGCCGGCTTGGCGCGCCGCTCCCCGTCGCTGTCGATGATGTCGTCGTGCATCATCGCGCCGACCTGTACGCATTCCAGGCCCACCGCCGCGGGCAGCACGGTGGCCATGTCACCTCCCACCGCGAGGCTGGAGCGGATCGCCAGCCAGGGGCCCATCATCTTGCCGAAGGGCATCAGTCCGTACCGCACCAGTTCGTCGAGTCCCGAAACGTCGTGCGGCCATCGGTTCTCGACCTCGGCCCGCACGATGTGCGCCACTTCGGGATCAGCGACCTGAGGCACATCGATGTCGGTCATGCGCACGACGTTAGGCAGCCCTCATCGGGCCTGTCGTCGTCGCCGGCCGGCCTCGGCCCGAGTGGGACCCAGGGATGGCATCTTTGTCCCGGAGCCGCTCAGGTCACCGTCGGGGTCAGCCGGCCGGCCAGGCTGGCCGCGGCCAGTTCGACCCGGGACCGGCAGCCGGTCCGGGCGAACAGCCGGGTCAGGTAGTTCTCGACGGTCTTCTCGCTGAGCTGGAGGCGCAGCGCGATCTGCCGGTTGGTCAGGCCCTCGCCGATCAGCTCGACCACCCGCCGCTCGGTGACGGCCGGGTCCTCCCGGCGGCCGGGGGCCCGCGGTGCGGGGACGCCGCGTTCGCGGGTCACCTCGCGGACGCGTTCCAGTGGCGCGGCCGCGCCGCACCGGGTGGCCAGGGCGTGGGCGTCGCGCAGCCAGGGCCGCGGGTTCTCGGCGAACCGGGCGATGACGAGGTACGACTCCAGCAGGGCCGGCAGATCACCGCGCACCTTCGTCATGGCGGTGGCCATGCGGACCTGCCGGAGGTCCCGGTGCACCAGGCCCCGGGCCAGCAGGAGGCTCTCCTTGGCCTCCGGCCCGGCCTCGGGGCGCAGCAGCTCGATCTCCGCCAGCAGGTCGGCGGCCCCGTCGTGGTCGTCGACGAAGGCGGCGACCCGTACCGCCCGGGTGAGCAGCAGGTGCAGTCCCTCGTGCAGGCCGGCCGCGCGCAGCCGCCGGCTGACCCGCAGCGCCAGCGGCGCGGCCCGCCGGTCGTGGCCGGTGCGGCTGTACAGGCCGATCCTGACCCAGGCGCGCAGCACGGCGAGGCCGGGCACCGGGGCGACGTCGGCCAGCCACTGCGCGGCCTGCCGGGGCTCGCCGCGCGCGGCGTCCATGTCGGCGGCGAGCAGCCGGGCCGCGTGGTGCACCAACGTGTCCTCGCAGTCGGCCAGTTCCAGCTCCCGGACCGCGGACATGGCCTGGGTCCAGTCGGCCCCGGTGTAGCCGTGCACGACCCGGCGGTACACGCCGAGCACGCCGGTGACCGGGACCCGGTGGCGGGCGCCGAGCGCGAGCTGCGTGACGGTGGCGAGGTCCACGCCCGGACCGGCGGCGGACCGGTCCGTTCCGGGCCACTCCACCGCCCGTCCGGACCGCCGCCAGGCCCGCTCGTAGGCGCTGGGGTCACCGGTCAACGCGGTACTCAGCAGCGCCATCCGCTCGACCGCCGCCAGGCCCGGCGCGACGTCCGCGGCCGCGAACGCGCCCGCCGTCGCCGCCGCCTGTCCCGCGACCGGGGCCGCCTCTGCGCCCACCGTTGCCCTCGGGACCGGGGCCGCCGCTCCGGCCGGGACCGGGTCCACCGCTCCCGGCCCCCGCCCCGAGGGCACCTTCCCGAACGGGGCCGGGTCCGCCGGCCCTGCCCCCAGGCCCGGGGCCACCTCCCCGGACGAGGGCGGGACCGGGCCCACCGCTCCTCCCCCCAGCCCCGAGGCCGCCTCCCCAGGCAAGACCGGGCACCCCGGCCCACACCCCACCGGCACCTCCCCCACCACCGGGACCACCTCCCCGGACGGAGACGGGGACGGGGACGGGGACGGGGACGGAGACGGGACCGGGCCCCCCGCCCCCTCCCCCGAACCCAAAGCCCCCTCCCCGGCCCGGACCACGCGGACCGGCCCATCCGCCGCCGCGCCCGCCGACCCATCCGCCGCCGCGCCCGCCGGCGAGGCCGCCGGCGAGGCCGCCCCGCTCGTCGCCGGCCCCCGGCCCGGCGCCGGCGGGCGGCCGAACCACCACTGGGCGAAGCCGAACGGCTCGCGGCCGGTGATGCCCGTGTCCAGCAGCGACCGCACCGCCCGCTCGGCCGGCGGGCGGCCGGAGTGCAGGGCGACGAGGACCGCCGCGAGATGGATCTGCGCCCGGGAGCCGGGGTCGCGGCCCTGTTCCGCGTAGTGCGCGTACTGGCCGAGCGCCTCGCGCAGCAGCTCGTACTGTCCGGTCCGGGCGACCAGGTGCAGCAGCCGCGTCAGTGTCCGGGCGTGTTCCGGCTCGCCGGGGTGAAGGCGGCGCAGCGCGGCCACGCACCACAGGGCCGCCCGCTCGGGCTGCTCCCGCTCGGCGTCCGCGGCGAGCCCGAGCAGCCGGCCGACCTCGGACGCGTCGAGCACGACGGACGCCCCGCCGCGCGCGACGTGGTCGGCGAGCAGCACGGGGTCGGCTCCCTCGCCCCGCCGCTGCCGGGCCAGCAGCCGCTCGGCGACCGACGCGTGCAGCGCGACGCCGAAGCCGCTGCCCGCGGCGCGGACGACGGCCGCGGCCAGGGCGGGGCACCGGCAGCTCACCCGGCCCGCCGGGTCGGCGACCAGCACCTCCGCCTCGATCAGCCGGTCGAGCAGCCGTCCGCAGTCGTCGAGGCCGGTCCCGAGCGCCTCGGCGAGCAGCGGCAGGTCACCGACGCCCACGCCCTCCCACAGGGCGACCGAGGCCGCCAGGCGGGCCGCCGGGGGGCCGGCCGCCGCCACCCGGCGCAACAGGTGGTGCCCGGCGGGCAGTTCGATCGGCTCGGCCGGCGTGCGCAGGCACAGCCGGCCGCGGAAGATGCTCAGCCGCCCGCGTCCGCGCAGGTCGGCCAGGGTGCCCAGCACGGTGCCGGGGTTGCCGAACAGCGGCCCCAGAGCGGTACGCAGCAGATCCGGCAGCGCCTCGTCCAGCCGCGCCCCGTACGCGCGGCGCACCAGGGACTCCGCCACGTCGTCGGCCAGCGGTCCGAGCCGCACCACCTGGTCGGCGGTGGCCAGCAGTTCGGCCTGCCCCGGAGCGTGCG
This sequence comes from Streptomyces sp. NPDC023723, assembly GCF_040639815.1. Taxonomy (NCBI): domain Bacteria; kingdom Bacillati; phylum Actinomycetota; class Actinomycetes; order Kitasatosporales; family Streptomycetaceae; genus Streptomyces; species Streptomyces sp. NPDC023723. The sequence goes on along the minus strand of NZ_JBFAAP010000031.1, from coordinate 59,018 downwards.
CCGCGCGCTCCTCGCAGGTGGCGACCACCAGACAGCCGGACCGGCGGGCCGCGGTGAGCAGCGGGGCGGGCTCGGCGACCGCGTGCGCGTCGTCGGCCAGGACGGCCGTACGCCCCCGGCGGCCGGCGAGCCGGTCGAACAGACTGCCCAGCGCGGTGACCATGACCGGTGTCCAGCCGCCGGAGTCCCGTCCGGCCGCCTCGCCCAGCCGGGCCACCGCACCGAGCGCGTCCGCCAGCCCGGCCTCCGGGAACTCCTCGAACCGGTCGCGCACCGCGCGCGCCAGCGCCGCGAGGGCGAACGCGTCGTCGCCCGCGCCGTCCGGCCCGCTGCCCAGCCGCACCGGCAGGACCCGCGCCCCGGCCGCCCGCAGCATCCGCTCGGCCTCGTCGAGCAGCGCGGTCCGGCCGATGCCGGCCGGTCCCATGAGGACGATCAGTCTGCCGCCGCCGTCGGTCCCCGCCGCGCGCAGCACCGCGAGTTCCTGGTCCCTGCCCCGTACCGCGGCACGTGCTCGGGCCATCGCCGGCCTCCTCTTGTGACGCCTGGTGCGACGCGGTCCGGGGGCCGTCGCCCCGCGGAGCCGGCTCGCCTCGTCAACTCCCCTTGGAGAGCACGTGATTGTAACGTTCAGGAGGCCCTACGGACCGACCCGCTGGGCATACTGGTGAAGTGATCAACCACTGGCGCGACGCGCCCGTCGCGGACGGGCCGGCGCAGGCGCTGTTCGGCCGCGACGCCTCCGTGGCACGCGTCGTCGACCTCGCCACCTCGCCGGACGCCGCCGCACTGGTCCTCGTCACGGGCCCGACCGGGATCGGGCGCAGCTCCGTACTGAGCGCGGTCCGGGACGAGCTGGCCGCGCGGGACGTCGCCACCCTGACGCTGCGGGTGGCGCGCAACGAGCGGGACCGCCCGTTCTCCCTGGTCTCCCGGCTCTCCGCGGAACTGGTCGCGCTGAACCGGGCCGGCGACCCGCGGCGCGCGGCCCGGTCCGCCGCGCCGGCCGCGCGCCCTTCCCCGCGTACGCCGCCGCGCCCTGATCTGGCCCGTCAGCTGGCCGCCGAACTGCGCTCGTCGCTCAGCGCCTGCGACAAGCTCACCGTCCTCGTCGACGACGTGCACTGGACCGACCCGGACTCCCGAGCGGTACTGCTGCCGATGGTCCGGACGCTGGCGGGCGGACCGGTCACGTTCGTCTGCGCGCTGCGCCCGTCACCGGCCGACCCGGCGGGCGACCGGGCCGCGCTGGACCGGCTGCGGGCCGCCGGGCTCGCCGCGGTGGTGTCGCTGCGCCCGCTCGGCGAGTCGCAGGTCCGCGCCCTGGTCGCCGGGCGATTACAGGCCCAGCCGTCGGCGTCGCTGCTCGCCTATCTGCGCCGGGAGTGCCGCGGCCGCCCGGCCGCCGTACTCACCGCCCTGACGGGGCACCGGCGCAGCGGCTCGCTGCGGGTCTTCGACCGGCACGCCTACCTGGCGTCACCGGACTGGCCGCCGCTGCTGCCGTCCGCGCTGCCGCCGCTGGAGCACCTGAAGCAACTGGGCGGGCTGGTCTGGCCGGTGGCCAAGGCGATGGCCGTGCTGCACCCGCTGGGCGCGGCGGCGACCGGCCTGGTCGCCGCGGCCGTGGACGCCTCGCGGGACGAGGTCCGTGCGGCGCTGGCCGCGCTGCACGCCGAGGGGGAGCTGCGGCAGGGGCCCGGGCCGGACCACTGGCGGTTCCGGGTGCCGCTGCTCGCGTCCGCGCTGACCACCTGCCTCGGCCCGTACGAGCGGCGCCGGCTCGCCCGGCTGGCGGTCACCGCGCTGTGGGCCGGCGACGCCGTCGCGGACGACCGGTACCTGGCGGAACAACTGGTCACCGCGGGCCGCTTCGTGGACCCGGCGCGGGCCTCCGTGGAACTGCTCGCCGCGGGCACCGCCGCGATGCTGGACGACGGGTACTTCGCGGAGCGCTGGCTGCGGGCCGCCATCGACCTGATCACGGAGCCGGAGCGGCGCGCCCGGGCACTGGTCGCGCACGCCTCCACCTGCTGCATCCACCTGCGGTACGCCGAGGCGCTGGAGAGCGCCTGGGCGGTGCTGTCCGACCACGCCGACCTGGTCGGCTCGGAAGCCCTGCTGGAACTGGAGATGGTCTACGTCGTCTCGCTCGGCGGGATCTCCGACCGGGCGGCGCTCACCGCGTTCTGCGCGGACGGCTGGCGCTCGCTGCCGGGCGGTGCGGGGCACCGGATCCTCACCCGGTGTGCCGCGCTGTGCCAGCTCGACCGCTGGCGGGAGGCGGACGACCAGCTGGCGGCCGGGCGGGAGGTGTGGAGCCAGGACAACGATGTCGTCGCCGCGTTGGGCATGATCCTCACCGAGTGCATCGGGATCTTCCTCGGCCGGACCGAGCCGTTCGACCGGGCCGTCGCCGACCCGGCGCACTGGCCGCTGTGGGCGGCGGGGGCGCGGCACCGGTACGAGCGGCTGTCGCAGCTGGCCCGGGTCCTGATGACGTTCGGCGAACTGGACCGGGCGGAGGAGGTGCTGACGGCCCACGGGATGCTCTCCACCTACCGGCCGGTGCCGGACCGGGTGGTGGCGGACAGCCTGGGCGGCCGGTGGAACCCGGCGCTCAGCCTGGCCCGGGAGAGTCTGGCCACCGGCCTGTCGGTCGGTGATCTGCCCGTCCACACCCTGACCTGCCGGGAGTCGAGCGTGATCCTCGGTGCGCGTGGCCGGCTCGCCCGGGCCCGGGAGGTGATCGACCGGGCCCGGGAGGTGCAGCCGGTGATGCTCCATCTGCTGGCCGGGCCGGAGTCGTATCTGCACCGGTCCCTGGGCGATGCCGACCGGGCCGACCAGGTGGTCGAGGACGGGCTCGCCCAGGCCGTCCGGGGCGGGCTGGTGGTCGGCACCGACGAACTGTGGCTGAAGCGGACCCTGTCGAAGCTGGCCGCGGGTGACCGGGCCGCGGCCCTGCGCTGCGTGGCGGAGGCGAGCCGGGTCGCCGAACTGCTCGGCACCGGCCGGGCCCGGCTGTGCCGGCTGCTCGCCACCGCCGTGGCCCACCACGACCGGGCGGCGGCGCGGGAGGCGGTCCGGCTCGCGCGGCGGCGCGCCCAGCCGCTGGAGCAGGCCGACACGCTGGCCACGGTGGTGAGTCACGGACTGGGCGACCCGGCCCTGCTGCCCGAGGCGTACGCGCTCTACGGCGACCTCGACGCGCTGCTGCGCCGGGCCCAGTTGCGGAACCTGATGCGCGAGCACAAGGTCGCCGTGCCCGGCCGGAACCTGACCAGCGCCGAGAACGAGCACCTGCTCGCCACCCTGGTGGCCGAGGGACTGACCAACCGCGAACTGGCGGCCGTGCTCATGTGCAGCGAGAAGAGCGTGGAGAGCCGGCTGGGCCGGCTGTTCCGGCGCACCGGCTACCGCTCCCGGGTGGAACTCGCCTCGGCGATGCTGACGGGCGAGTACCCGGCGTGACTCCCCTCCGGCCGGCTCCCTGAGCCTTTCGACGGTCCTCGAAAGGCTTGTGGCCGTCGCCGGCTCGCACCTACGTTGAGGCGTCGTGGAAACGGCTGCCCGGCAGGGCCGAGCGGGACGCCGAAGCAGAAGCCCACTTCGTCAGGAGACTCCGCATGCGTCGCATCCTCATCGTGCTGCTGACCTGTCTGGGGCTGGCCGCGCCCGTGACCCTCACCGCGGCCGGCACCGCCTCCGCCGCCTCCGGCTCCGCGCAGACCACCGCCTGCAACGCGGGGTACGTCTGCATCTACGAGGGCGACATCTGGGACGGCAGCTCCAATCACCCCAAGGTCTACAACCTCTACTACTACGGCACGTACAACGTGCAGAACCTCATCGGTGACTACACCGTGGTGAACTGCCAGACCGGCGGCGCGCGCGTACAGGGCTGGACCGGCTACAACGCCACCGGCAGCGTCGCCTGGGACATCGGCAACAACTGCTCCTCGGGCCTGTGGACGGACCTCACCCCGACGAACTCGGTACGGCTGTACGCCTGACAACGGCCGAGGGCCGGTCTCGGATCTCTCCGAAACCGGCCCTGACCTGCGACTGTCTCCAGTCGGGACGACAGGATTTGAACCTGCGACCCCTTGACCCCCAGTCAAGTGCGCTACCAAGCTGCGCCACGTCCCGCTGCGGTCCCGCCCGGCCGTGCCGTGCGATCACGCGGTCAGTACCTTACCGCACACCACGGGGCGGGCGGAAAAGGGTGGCGGCGCGGCACAATCGGGGCATGGACAGCACTGCGGCGGGCCGGGACCGGGACGACGAGGGGCGGGCGCGCAACGCCCGGCCGCGGGACGGGCTCGGCCGGCCCCTGCCGTACGGCACGGACGGGGTGGCCCGGCAGCCCGAGGGCGTGGTGCGGCCGCCGCGGGAGACGGTGGCCGAGGCGCAGCGGCTGCTGGACGAGGGCAAGCCGTTCCACGCGCACGAGGTGTTCGAGGACGCTTGGAAGTCGGGTCCCGACGCGGAGCGGGAGCTGTGGCGGGGGCTGGCGCAGCTGGCGGTGGGGCTGACGCACGCGGCCCGGGGGAACCTCACCGGCGGGCCCCGGCTGCTGCGGCGCGGCGCCGGCGCGGTGCAGGCGTGGGCGGCGGGCGACGGCCGGCCGCGGCCGTACGGGATGGATCTCGGCGCGGTCGCCGGATGGGCGCGGGAGCTGGCCGACGACGTGGAGCGCGGCGGCACGGCGGTGGACGCGGCGGCGCGGGCGCCCCGGCTGCGCGGCTGACCCCGCCCGGCGTCGGTGCCGGCCGCGCGGTACGGCAGACTCGGGGTGTGCGGAAGATTCATGTCATCGGTATCGGCGCGGGCGACCCGCGGCAGCTGACCCTTCAGGCGGTCGACGCGCTGCGCGGCACGGACGTGTTCTTCGTCCTGGACAAGGGCGAGGTGAAGGCGGACCTCACCGAGCTGCGCCGGGACATCCTCCGGACGCATGTGCCGGAAGGGACGTACCGGATCGTTCAGGCGCGGGACCCGGAGCGGGACCGGACGGCGGGCGGCAGTGCCTACTCCCCCGCCGTCGGCGACTGGCGCAGTGCCCGCGCCGGGATCTACGAGCGGCTGATCGCCGAGGAACTGGGCGAGGACGAGCGCGGCGCGTTCCTGGTGTGGGGTGATCCGGCGCTGTACGACAGCACGCTGGGCATCCTGGAGGAGATCCTGGAGCGCGGTTCGGTGGCCTTCGAGTACGACGTGGTGCCCGGGATCAGCAGTGTGTCCGCGCTGGCCGCCCGGCACCGCACCGGGCTGAACCGGGTGGCCCGGCCGGTGCAGATCACCACCGGGCGGCGGCTCGCGGAGGAGGGTTTCCCGGCCGGGGTGGACGACGTGGTGGTGATGCTGGACGCCCGGCAGGCGTTTCGCGGGTACGCGGACCAGGACGTGCACATCTACTGGGGGGCCTACCTCGGTACGCCGGACGAGATCCTCGACTCCGGTCCGCTCGCCGAGGCGGCGCCGCGGATCGAGCGGCTGCGGGCCGAGGCGCGGGAGCGCAAGGGCTGGATCATGGATACGTATCTGCTGCGCCGCGCGCCCGGCGAGCGGTAGGGACACTCGGCCGGACCGGCACCGCATGCGTGGCCCGGTCACCGATGTGATCGTGGCCGGGTGACAGTCGCCGAGGAAACGCCGCGGACCGCCGCCGCCCAGCCGCCGGTGCTGGACCGGCGGCGGCGCAACGTGGTCTTCGCCACCATCGTGCTGGGCATGCTGCTGGCCGCCCTGGACCAGACGATCGTCGGCACCGCGCTGCCGACGATCGTTTCGGACCTCGGCGGGGCCGAGCACATGTCGTGGGTGGTCACGTCCTATCTGCTGGCCGAGACCGTGGCGACCGTGCTGGTCGGCAAGTTCGGCGACCTGTTCGGACGCAAGATCGTCTTCCAGGTCTCGGCGATCGTGTTCATCGTGGGCTCGTTCCTGTGCGGGCTGTCCACCAACATGACGCTGCTGATCGTGTGGCGGGCCATGCAGGGCGTCGGCGCGGGCGGGCTGATGGTGACCGCGATGGCGCTGATCGCGGATGTGATCCCGCTGCGCGAGCGCGGCAAGTACCAGGGGGCGATCGGGGCCGTGTTCGGCGTGGCCACGGTCATCGGGCCGCTGCTCGGCGGGCTGTTCACCGACCATCTGTCCTGGCGGTGGGCGTTCTACGTCAACGTCCCCATCGCGGTCGTGGTGGTGCTGGCCGCCGCCCGCACCATTCCGGTGGTGAAGTCGGCGCTGCGGCCGGTCATCGACTATCTGGGCATCGCGCTGGTGGCGATCGGCGCCGGCGCGCTGATCCTGGGCACCAGTTGGGGCGGCAACCAGTACGCCTGGGGCTCACCGGTGATCATCGGGCTGTTCGCCGGCGGGGTGGTGGCGCTCGCGCTGTTCTGCTGGACGGAGAACCGGGCGGCCGAGCCGATGCTGCCGATGCGCCTGTTCCGCAACCCGGTGTTCACGGTCTGCTCGATCCTCAGCTTCATCGTCGGTTTCGCCATGCTCGGCGCGATGACGTACCTGCCGAGCTACCTCCAGTACGTCGACGGCGACTCGGCCACCGTCTCCGGGGTGCGGACGCTGCCGATGGTGATCGGGCTGCTCGCCTTCTCCGTGCTCAGCGGCACCGTGGTCAGCCGGACCGGGCAGTACCGGCTGTTCCCGATCGCCGGCGCGCTGGTGATGGCGCTGGGCCTGTACCTGATGTCCCGGATGGGCCCGGACACCGGCGCGGCGCTGGAGTCGCTGTACATGTTCGTGCTCGGCGCCGGCATCGGACTGTGCATGCAGGTGCTGATCATCGCCGTGCAGAACACCGTCGAGTACGCCGAACTGGGCACCGCCACCTCGGGCGTCACCTTCTTCCGCACCCTCGGCTCCTCGTTCGGCACCGCCGTCTTCGGCACGATCTACGCCAACTCCCTCACCCCGAACCTGCGGGACGGGATCGCCGCCGCGGCGGCGACGGGGGCCGCCGATCCGGCGACGATCAGCCGGGCGGCGACCAGTCCGGAGGGCGTGCACTCACTGCCGCCCCGGGCGGCGGCGCCGGTCATCGGCGCGTACGCGGACACCATCCAGACCGTCTTCCTGTGGACGGTGCCGGTCGCGGCGCTCGGCTTCGTGGTCGCCCTGTTCCTCAAGCAGGTGCGGCTGCGGGACAGCGCCCGGGCCGGCTCCACCGACCTGGGCGAGGGGTTCGCCTCGCCGAACGACACCGATTCGCGCCGGGTGCTCGAATCGTCGGTGGGGAAGATCATCGGCGGTACCCGGCTGGAGACCGCGCGCCGGATCATCGCGGACAGCGACACCCGGCTGGACACGGCGGGCGCGTGGGCGGTGATGCAGGTCGAGCTGTTCACGCGGCTGGTCGGGCATGCCGGCCTCGGGCTGATCGCCACCCGGCACCGGGTGCCGCCGGAGGTGCTGCTGCCGGTGTTCGACCGGATGGTGCAGGAGGGGTACCTGACCCGGGACGGTTCGCTGCTGTCGCACACCGCGGCGGGCGCCCGGGAGGCGGCCGTGATCGCGCGGGCCTGGACGTCCTGGCTGGAGGACCGGGTGGAGCGGGACATCGGCCGCCCCAGCGACGCGGAGGTGCGGGCGGCGGTCGACTCGATCGCCAAGCGGCTGCTGGTGGAGGACCTGAGCAGCGGGCTGCCGGCCCGGGCCCGGCGGCCGGCCGGCGCGACCGCCGGGGTCTGAGCTCAGCGCAGCAGCAGCTGGAGGCCGCCCAGCACGGTCGCCGCGATCACCAGCCGCTCGAACAGCTGCTGGTTGATCCGGTGCACGGCCCACTTGCCGAGCAGCGCGCCGGGCACGACGAACAGCACGAGCGCGGCGTCGAGCAGCAGCGAGTACCCGTCGATCAGGCCGAGACCCACGCTGAACGGCAGCTTGGAGACGTTGACGATCAGGAAGAAGAAGGCGGAGGTGCCGAGGAAGCCGAGCTTGCGGAAGCCCGCGGAGAGCAGGTACAGCGACATCACCGGGCCGCCCGCGTTGGCGACCATGGTGGTGAAGCCGCCGAGGACGCCGTACGAGCGGGCCTTGAGCCGGCCGGCCCGGGTGGCGGCTTCCCGCTCCGGCCGCTGCGGTGCCTCGGCCGTCCGCCGCCGCCACACCGTCACCGCGGCCATCACCAGCAGGATGACGCCGATCGACATCCGCACCGCGCCGTCGCCGGCCCACATCAGGAAGAGGGTGCCGGCCACCACCCCGGCGCCGACCGCCGGGAACAGCCGCCACAGGGTGGGCCAGTGCGCGTGCTTCCGGTAGGTGAGCACGGCCAGCACGTCCCCGGCGATCAGCACCGGCAGCAGTACGCCGGTGGAGGCCCGGGCGGGCAGCAGCGCCGCGAAGATCGCGAGGCTGACCGTGTTGGCCCCGCTCACGGCCGTCTTGGCGAAGCCGACGAGCAGGGCCGCGAAGGCCAGCGCCGCCAGCTCCCAGCCGGTGAGGTGCCAGTGCGTCATCATGTCCATTACGGGGACTGATGCTATGTGCACCGGTCCGGTGCCGTAAGGACCGTCTCGCTGAGCGGTCCCTACCCGGCGGCGTACCGCACCCGCAGTTCCCGCTTGAGCACCTTCATGCTGGGGCCGAGCGGCAGGGCGTCGGTGTACTCCACCCGGCGCGGGTACTTGTGCCGGCCGAGGTGTTCCTTGGACCACTCGGTGAGGCCGGCCGGGTCCGGGGCGGCGCCGGGGGCGGGCACCACCACGGCGCACACCTCCTCGCCGTGCAGGTCGTCGGGGAGGCCGATGACGGCGACCTGGGCGATGGCCGGGTGCCGGGCGAGCACCTCCTCGACCTCGCGCGGGTAGACGTTGTAGCCGCCGCGGATGATGACGTCCTTCTTGCGGTCGACGATGCGCAGGAAGCCCTCGTCGTCCTTGGTGCCGAGGTCGCCGGTGCGGAACCAGCCGTCGACCAGCGCCTCGGCGGTGGCCTCGGGGCGGCCGAGGTAGCCGGCGAAGACGTTGTGGCCGCGGATGACGACCTCGCCCAGTTCGTCCGGCGGCAGCAGTTCGATCCGGCCCTCCACCTCGGCGCGGGCGATCTCCACGTCGACGCCCCACAGGGGGTGCCCGATGGTGCCGGGCCGCGCGCCGAACACCGGCTGGTTGACGGAGGCGGCCGGCGAGGTCTCCGACAGCCCGTAGCCCTCGTAGATCTTGGCGCCGAACGCCGTCTCGAACCGTTCCAGCACGGCGACCGGCAGTGAGGCGCCGCCGGAGACGCACACCCGCAGCCCGGGCAGCCGCCCCGCCCCGGCCGCGGCGGCGGCCAGGGCGACGAACATGGTGGGCACCCCGTGGAAGGTGTTGACGTTCTCCTCGGTCATCAGCTCGATCGCGCGCGCCGCGTCGAAGCGCGGCAGCAGCACGAGGGTGGCCCCGGCCCGCCACACGGAGTTCATGGAGACCGTCTGCCCGAAGGCGTGGAACAGCGGCAGCGCGCCCAGCGCGATGTCGTCGGGCCGGATGTCGTTGGCGTCGAAGGCGTTGACCGTGGCGTTCATCACCAGGTTGAAGTGGCTGAGCACGGCGCCCTTGGGGACGCCGGTGGTGCCGCTGGTGTAGAAGACCACGGCGGGGTCGTCGGCCTCGCGGGTGACGTACGAGGTGAGCGGCTCGGCGCCGGCGGCCAGCTCGGCGAACTCCGTGCCGAGCTGGATCACCCGCAGCCCGGCGGCGCGGGCCGCGGCGGTGCCGGTCCCGGCCTGCGCGGGGTGGCACAGCAGCAGGGTGGCGCCGCTGTCGGTGAGGACGTGCTCGACCTCCTCCGCCGACAGCAGCAGATGGACCGGGACGACCACGCCGCCGGCCGCCGCGATCGCGTAGTACGCCTGCGGGAACTCCGCCGTGTTGGGCGCCATCAGCGCGACCCGGTCGCCGGGCCGGACGCCGAGTTCCACGAGGGCGCCGGCCCGGGCCAGGGCCCGCTGCCACACGTCGGCGAAGGTGAGCCGCAGCCCGCCCTCGACCAGGGCCTCCTTGCGCGGGCGGCGCCGGGCGTTCTCGGCGAGGATCGCGGCGACGGAGAGGGTTGCCATGGAGTGATGCTCCGTTTCCTTGCGGCCGTCGACGAGCACCGCGCTGCCCTGCCCCATACCGGCGGACGGTCCACGGTGACCGTTAATTAGCACTGCTAGTTTTGGACTATAGACCGCCCGGCGGCTCCCTGGGAAGATCCCCCTTCAGACCCTTCGCCGACGCAGCTGGAGGACCAGTGGCAGCGCCCCGCACGCACACCCTGACCGGCACCCGGGGCCGGATCGCCGTCCACCGGTGGCCCGCCGGCCGTCCCCGGTACGTGGCGCTGCTGGTGCACGGCTACGGCGAGCACCTCGGCCGGTACGCCGGGCTGGCCGGCGTGCTGACCGGGCACGGCGGCGCGGTGTACGGGCCCGATCACCTCGGGCACGGGCGATCGGACGGCGAGCGGGTGCTGATCGAGGACTTCGAGGACGTCGTCACCGATCTGCGCGCCGTGGCCGAGCTGGCCGGGGCCGCCCACCCGGGCCTGCCGGTCGTCGTGATCGGCCACTCGATGGGCGGGCTGATCGCCGCCCGGTACGCCCAGCGCCACCCGGCAGGGCTCGCCGCGCTGGTGCTGTCCGGTCCGGTGATCGGCGACTGGGAGCTGCCGCGCCGGCTGCTCGCCCTGGAGCAGATCCCCGACACGCCGATCAGCCCGGCCGCGCTGTCCCGGGACCCGGCGGTCGGGGCGGCGTACGCGGCCGACCCGCTGGTGTGGCACGGCCCGATGAAGCGGCCGACGGTGGAGGCGTTCGTGACGACCCTGAAGACCGTCGCCGACGGCGGTGGCGTCGGCCGGCTGCCGCTGCTGTGGCTGCACGGCACGGACGACCGGCTGGTGCCGCTCACCGGCAGCCGGCCCGGCGTCGAGCGGCTGTCCGGCGGGGAACTGACGGAGCGGATCTATCCGGGCGCCCGGCACGAGGTGTTCCTGGAGACGCACCGCGCCGAGGTGTTCGCGGACCTGACCGGGTTCCTGGACGGCGCGCTCGGCCGCTGAGCCACCCGTCCGGGCGGATTGTTTGCGCAGGTGCCGCCGGGGCACCCGGATGGTCATGGGGCGGTCGCGCCGCACGGCCCCGCCGGGGAGGACATCGCACCGCTGGTCCCCTTGAGCGGCCGCGCGCGCCACCGCACCGCCACACAAGTCGACGCCGCAAGGAGCAGCACCGTATGACTGTCGTGAAGAGCACGATTCCGGAGTCGGCCCGTCAGGTCACCGGGGACGCGTTGCAGAACACGCTCGTGGATCTTCTCGGGCTCTCCCTGATCGGGAAGCAGGTGCACTGGAACATCGTGGGGCCCCGGTTCCGCTCGATCCACCTCCAGCTCGACGAGATCGTCTCGGCGGCCCGGGAGTTCGCGGACACCGTCGCCGAGCGCTCGTCGGCCCTCGGGATGCCGGCCGACGGCCGCCCGGAGACGATCGCCACCGCGTTCACCCTGCCCTCCCCGAAGAACGGCTGGATCCGGGACGAGGACGCCGTCGCGCTGATGACCGAGACGCTCCAGGAGGCCATCGCCCGGCTCCGGGAGCGGATCAAGGCCACCGACGAGCCCGACTCGGTCACCCAGGACCTGCTGATCAGCATCACCGCGGAGCTGGAGAAGCAGCGCTGGATGTTCGACGCCGAGAACTGGCCGAAGGAGGACTGACCGGCGCGTCCGCCACCGCCGCACCGCACGCACGTACGCACCACGGAACCAGGGAAAAGGGGCATCTCATGGCCGACGCCCTCGAACTCGACGCGCTGTGGGAGGGCTTCCACCGCGCGGTGAACATGACCTCCGCCGAGCTCTCGGCCTGGCTGCGGGTCAGCGACGCCGACGAGACCACCGAGCCGCTGCCGGACCAGGCCGGTTCGCCGGCCGGACAGCGGGTCCTCGCCATCCTGCAGAAACGCCGCACCGACCTCACCGAGGACGACCTGGGCGTGATGCGGGCGGTGGTGGACACGGTCACCGACGAGACGGACGTGGCGAACGAGCCGGTGGCCGAGGACACCGACCGCCGGCACCGGCTGATGAGCCTCGGCCACGACCCGCTCAAGGGCTGACCGTGGACCGCGAGACGCGCCTCGTGCGCGAACTCGTCGGCACGCACGGACGGACCTACGCCGCGGAGGCGGGCGTCCGGCTGCGGGACACCCCGCAGCCGCTGTACCAACTGCTGGTGCTGGCCCATCTGCTGAGCGCCCGCATCCGCGGCTCGGTGGCGGTGGCCACCGCCCGTGCGCTGCGCGAGGCACAGCTGGGCGACCCGGGCCGGATGGCCGCGGCCGGCCGGCAGACGCGGGTGGACGCGCTGGGCCGGGGCGGCTACCGGCGCTACGACGAGCGCACCGCCACCCAGCTCGGCGCGGAGGCCGAGCTGCTGACCGAGCGCTGGGGCGGGGACCTGCGCCGGCTCCGCGAGGAGGCGGACGGCGAGGTGCCCGCCCTGCGCCGGCTGCTCCAGGAGTTCAACGGGATCGGACCGACCGGTGCCGACATCTTCCTGCGCGAGGTCCAGGGCGTGTGGCCCCAGGTCGCTCCCTACCTGGACCGGAAGGCGCTGAAGGGCGCGGAACGCCTCGGCCTGCCCGCCGACCCGGCCCGGCTGTCGGCCGCCGCCGGGCGAACCGACCCGGCGGTGCTCGCCGCCGCGCTGGTCCGGGCGTCGGTGGACAAGCAGGTCGCGCGGGACATCCGGGAGCGGGCGTCGGCGTGACGTACTCCCCGGCGGCGGGCGCTGAAAGTATGATCAAGCGATGTCTGACATGACCGAAACCACGCCGGGCTGGCTGACCACCGACGAGCTCGAGTCGGCGCGCGCCCGCCTGCCCATCCTGTACGTCGAGGCCGTGCCCGTGCGGGTCGACGACAGCGGCGAAGTCACCAGCGTCGGCCTGCTGCTGCGCATCGGACCCGACGGGACGGTCAGCCGGACCCTGGTCTCGGGCCGGGTGCTGCACCACGAGCGGGTCCGGGACGCCCTGCTGCGGCACCTGGAGAAGGACCTCGGCCCGGTGGCGCTGCCCCGGGTGCCGTCCTCGCTCCAGCCGTTCACGGTGGCCGAGTACTTCCCGACCCAGGGTGTCACCCCGTACCACGACCCCCGGCAGCACGCGGTGTCCCTCGCCTACGTGGTGCCGGTGACCGGTGACTGCCGGCCCCGGCAGGACGCGCTGGACCTGGTCTGGTTCAGCCCTCACGAGGCGCTGTCACCGGCGGTGCAGAGCGAGATGCCCGGCGGGCACGGCGTGCTGCTGAAGCAGGCGCTGGCCCATGTGGGCTGCGTGCTCTGATCCGTTCCGCCGGTCAGCGGGTGCCCGGACGGCCGCCCTCCGGTTCGCCCTGTCCCTGCCAGGGACGGGCGAGTGCCGTGAGGGCGAGCCCCGCCGCGGCCAGGCTGGCCAGCATGATCGTCGCCATCGGCAGCGAGCTGTCCTCGCCGAACAGGCCGACCAGCGGCGAGGCGACGGCGCCGAACAGGAACTGGCAGCCGCCGAGCAGCGCGGACGCGGCGCCCGGCGCGTGCCGGGCCAGTGACTGGCCGATGCTCATGGTGCCGGGGAAGACCATGCCGATGCCGAAGCAGGTCACGAACAGCGTCGCCCAGGTACCGGCGAGGGTCTCCCCCGCGGCGGCGACCAGCAGCACCTGTGCCAGCGCGCCGAGCAGCGCGATGCCGACGCCCGCGCTCAGCAGGGTGTTCAGCCGCAGCCGTCCGGCCAGCTTCTGGAAGACGAAGCCGGAGATCAGGATGCCGACGGCGTTGCTCGCGAAGATCAGCGAGTAGAGCGTCGAGGAGACGCCGTGGATCTCCTCGAAGACGAAGCTGGACCCGCTGATGTAGGAGAACAGCGCGGCGGAGACGCAGGCGAGGACGAGCACGTACCCCATGAAGGTCCGGCGGCCGAGCAGGGCGCCCATGGCGCGGAAGGTGCTGCCGACACCGCCGCCGTGCCGCCGCTCGGGCGGCAGGGTCTCGGGAACGCGGCGCACCACCGCGAGCAGCAGCAGGACGCCTATCAGGGTGAGGACGGCGAAGACCGCGCGCCAGCTGGAGACCGACAGGACGGCACCGCCCAGGACCGGCGCGGCGACCGGGGCGACGCCCATGATCTGGGAGAGGACCGCGAAGTAGCGGGGCAGGTCGGCGCCCTGGAAGCGGTCGGTGAGGACGGCTCGGGCGAGCACCATGCCGGCCGCCGCGGCGACGCCCTGGAGGAAGCGGGCGGCGGTCAGCAGGGTGATGTCGGGGGCGGCGGCGCAGGCGACGGAGCAGACGATGAAGCCGGTGGTGCCGGCCATGAGCAGCCGGCGGCGTCCGACGCTGTCGCTGACGGGCCCGATCAGCAACTGCCCGACGACCAGGCCGGCGAGGAACGCGGTCATGGTCAGCTGCACGGCCGAACTGCTCGCGTCGAGCGTCTCCCCCATCGCGGGGAAGCCCGGCACGTACATGTCGATGGCGAGCGGTGCCACGGCGGTCAGCGCGGCCAGTACGGTGACCAGCAGCGCGGGGCGCACGGCGAGCGGGGCGGCGGCGCCGGGCGCGGCGGTTCGGGAGGGGGACGGCGATACCATGCGCGCAACGATAACCAATGGTTCACCAGTTAACGAAGCTGCCGGAGGCGGTTGCCATGTTCCCCTCCCCCGCCGAGACCCGGGCCCAGTGGGCGGCGCGGCTGCCCGGTCTCGACACCTCGCCGATGGAGGTGGTGGCCGCGCTCAAGCACGCGGTCGGCCTGCTCGACCAGGCGCTCGACCCGCTCTACGAGGGCGCCTGTCTCACCCCGGCCGAGATCGGTACCCTCGTGCCGCTGCGGCACGCCGCCCAGCCCCTCATCGCCCGCCGGCTCGCCGAACGCCTGGGCCTGTCCCCGGCGGGGGTCAGCAAGACGCTGGCCAAGCTGGAGAAGCGGGGACTGATCGCGCGGACCCCGAATCCGGCCGACCGGCGCTCGGTGCTGGTGACCATCACCGCGGAGGGCGCCCGGACCGTGGACGACCTCTTCCCCCGGCAACTGGCCGCCGAGGGCGAGCTGCTGGCGGGGCTCGGGGCGGACCGGGAGTGGGTGCTGGGGGCGCTGCGGCGGCTGGTGCAGATCATGGAGAGCAACCGCCGCTAGCGGCCGTCGTCGTCGCTGAGCTGCGGGTCCAGGTCGTCGCGGAGCAGGCCCCGGCTGCCGGTCTGGCCGGTGCGGTAGGCGGAGCGGGCCACCAGGTGCGAGGCGACCGGGCCGGTCAGGAACTGGAAGAAGCCGATCAGCGCGAGGGTGCCCAGGTCGATGCCGTTGCGCAGCCGCAGCGCCACCCCGACCAGCACCAGCAGCAGCCCCAGGGTCTGCGGCTTGGTCGCGGCGTGGCTGCGGGAGAGCACGTCGGGGAAGCGGAGCATGCCGATGACGCCGAGCAGGCTCTGGAAGCTGCCGAGCAGCAGCAGGCACGCGCCGGCCAGGTCGGCGGCCTCGGCCCAGGGGTTCACCGGTGGTCCTCCTTGCCGTCGGGCCGGACGGTGGGCCGGTCGCGTACGGCGATGAACCGGGCGATGCCCACCGAGCCGGTGAAGCCGAGGAAGGCGAGGACCAGCATGATGGGGAAGTAGAAGGCGTCGCCGTCGTGCGCGGACTTGGCGCCGATGCCGGCGATGATCAGCGCGGCGGCCACGTCCAGGGCGATCGCCCGGTCCAGCATCGAGGGGCCGCGCCAGATCCGGAACAGCAGCAGGGCGCCCGCGGCCAGGATGAGTACGACCGAGGCGATCAGCATGCCGTCCTCGACGGTGTGCAGGGTCTTCACGGCGACTGCTCCCCTTCCGGTACCGGCCGGGCGACCAGGGCGATGTCCCCGGCGGTGCCGAAGGCCCGGGCGACGAGTTCCTCCATGCGCCACACCTGCCGCTTGGCGCTGTCGACGGCGCCGGGGTCGTCGGCCTCCAGGACGTGCACGAACACGGTGGCCGTCGCGCGCCGCACCTCGATGATGGAGCCGCCCGGCACGTTGGAGACGGCGACCGCGGTGGCGGTGAGCATCAGGTCGCTGCGGCCGCGCAGCGGGACGGCGACGACCGCCGCGTGGCAGGGGTCCTTCGCGAAGATCTGCCGGGTGACCTGGACGCTGGAGGAGAACATGTCGTAGAGCAGACAGGCGCCCAGCCGCAGGATGCCCAGCGGGCGCAGTCGCAGGCCGAGGTCGACGGCGGGCAGCGGGAAGGCGAGGCAGACGGCGACCGCGACGATGATCCCGTTGACCAGGTTGCCCCATGACACGGTTCCCCACAGCAGGTTCCAGATGACGGTCAGCCAGGCGATGAGCGGCAGGTCCAGGACCCGCCGTCCGCCGCCCACGCGCAGGGACCAGCTGTACGGGGAGCGGTGCCGGAACAGGTCGCTCATCGGCCGAGCACCGCCTCGATGTACGGGGTGCGGGCGAGGAGTTCGGCGGCGGCGTGCTCGGTGAAGGTGGTGAGCGGGCCGCCGAGCACGGTGTACAGCAGGCCGAGGGCGACGGCGGCGCAGGTGGCGACGACCATCGGCCACGGCAGGTGCTTGGTGGTGGTGATGGACTGCCCGAGGAAGCTGGCGGGGACCACGGCGCCGGCGGGGATGTGCCGGTGGTCCCCTGATCTCTTCCTCCGGTAAGGGTCGTCCGAGCCACCGCCGCCGTCCGAGCCACCGCTGTCGCCGCTGTCGCCGCTGTCGTCGGAGTCGCCGGCGTCGTCGCTGTCGTCCTCCGCCGATTCCAGGACCACCCCCTCCCCCGCGAATCCGGGCGGGGCCTCGCGCCAGAAGGCGAGGTTCCACACCTTGGCCATGACGTACAGGGTGAGCAGGCTGGTGGCGGCGGAGCCGGCGACCAGCACCCAGGCCCAGCCGCCGCCGTCCGCGACGCCCGCCCGCATCAGGCCGACCTTGCCGATGAAGCCGGACAGCGGCGGGATGCCGGCCAGGTTCATGGCGGGCACGAAGAACAGCACGGCGAGCAGCGGCGCGGATTTGGCGAGGCCGCCGAGACGGGTGAGTTCGGTGCTGCCGGCCCGCCGTTCGATGAGCCCGGCGACCAGGAACAGGGTGGTCTGCACGGTGATGTGGTGGGCCACGTAGACGATCGCCCCGCTCAGTGCGTCCCGGCCGGCCAGGCCGATGCCGAAGACCATGTAGCCGATGTGGCTGATGAGGGTGAAGGACAGGACGCGTTTGAGGTCGGTCTGCGCGACCGCGCCGAGGATGCCGATGACCATCGAGGCGAGCGCGGCCAGCATCAGCAGGTCGCCGAGGCGGTGGCCGGGGAAGAGCAGGGTCTGGGTGCGCAGCATCGAGTACACCCCGACCTTGGTGAGCAGGCCCGCGAAGACGGCGGTGACCGGGGCAGGCGCGGTCGGGTAGGAGTCGGGCAGCCAGGCGGCGAGCGGGAAGACGGCCGCCTTGATGGCGAAGACGGTCAGCAGCATGGCCTCCAGCAGGGTGCGCACCCCGGCCGGGACCTCCTGGAGGCGGCCGGCGAGCTGGGCGAAGTTGACGGTGCCGGCCACCGCGTAGGTCATGGCGATGCCGATCAGGAACAGCAGCGAGGAGAAGAGGGAGATGATCACGTACGTGGCGCCGGCCCGGACCCGGGTCGCGGTGCCGCCGATGGTGAGCAGCACGAAGCTGGCCACGAGCATGATCTCGAAGCCGACGTAGAGGTTGACGAGGTCGCCGGCGAGGAACGTGCAGGAGACCCCGGCGACCAGGATCAGGTAGGCGGGGTGGAAGACGCCGAACGGGGTCTGGTCGTCGCGGTCGGCCATGCCCTGGCCCAGTGAGTACAGGTGGACGAGCAGGGTGACGGCGCTGGACACGGTGAGCATCAGGCCGGCCAGCCGGTCGGCGACGAGGGTGATGCCGAGCGGCGGCGGGAAGTCGCCGAGGTTCACGTGCAGCGGGCCCTGCCGGTCGGCGGTGATCATCAGGATCACCGAGAGCACGAAGACCACGCCGAGCACGGCGAGGCTGATCAGCCGCTGGAAGCGCTGGAGCCGGGGCCCGATGGCGAGCTTCAGGCCGGTGACGAAGAGGGGCAGCAGGACGGGGAGCGGGACGAGCGCGTTCACGGGGAGCCTTCCTGGCCGGCGCCCTCGGGGTCGTCGGGCTGGTCGGGAGCGGGACTTCCCGGCCGCTCGGAGTCCTCGTCGGGCTCGCGGCCGGTCTCCCCGGGGTCGTTGGAGGGGCCGGCCTCCCGGGCGGGGGCCGGGCCGGGGCGCCCGGTGGCGTCGGTGGAGCCCCGTTCCTGGCCCGCGCGGTAGTCCTCCGGGTCGGCGCCGAGGATGTCGTTCCACAGGTTTCCGGAGACGTCGGTGGCGCGGGCCTGGTAGGCGCGTTCCTCCCGCAGCCGTTCGCGCAGCCGTTTGCGGGCGGCCCGGTAGCGGTCGCGCTGTTCCCGGGTGGTGCCGCGCTCGGCCCGCGCCCGGCGGTAGCCCGACCGCAGTTCACTGCGCCGGTCCAGGACCTCGGCGCGCAGCGCGACCAGCCGGTCCTCGGTGTCGTCGTGGATCTCGTCGGAGCCGGTGACCTGGTGGCTGCGGTAGGCCATGGAGAGCAGGAAGGCGGTGGTGGCGAGGGTGATGACGATCGCGGTGAGCGCGATGGCCTGGGGCAGCGGGTCGGTGACGCGGTTGCGGATGACGTTCGGGTAGAGCAGCGGCGCGTCGCCGGCGCTGCCGGTCGAGGTGAGGACCAGCAGGTTGACGCCGTTGCCGAGGATCACGGCGCCGAGCAGGATGCGGGTCAGGGACCTGGTGAGCAGCAGGACACCGCCGACGGCGTTCAGCACGGCGGCGGTCACCAGGAGCGCGAGGCTGACGGTCATCCGGGACCCGCCTCCCGTCGCCGGGCGGGTGGGGCGGGGTGGGCGGCGCGGGCGGGATCGGCGGCGCGGGCGGGATGGACGGCACGGCCGGAATGGACAGCACGGCCGGAATGGACAGCACGGCCGGGGGCCGGGAGAGAGCCGACGGCCGGGAGTGAGCCGAGGTCCGAAAGAGAGCCGAGGTCCGGAAGAGACCCGAGGTCCGGAAGAGACCCGAGGTCCGGGAGAGAACCGACCGTCATGCGGGACCCGCCTCCCGTCGCCGGGCGCGCTGGGCGGCGGCCCGTTCGATGTGCCGGTCGATGCGGGAGCCCAGCGCGCGCACGATGTCCAGGACGACGCCGAGGACCAGGAGGTAGACCCCGCAGTCGAAGAGGACGGCGGTGGACAGGTGGACGTCGCCCCACACCGGGAGGTGACCGTGCCAGGTCCAGCCGTGCAGCACGGTGCCCTCGGCGAGTCCGCCGAGCGCCACGGCCGTGGACAGGAACAGGCCGAGGCCGGTGAACAGGCCGGGGGCGAACGGCGCGGCGTCGGCGAGTTCGTGCCGGCCGCCCGCCAGATAGCGGGTGATGAAGGCGACCCCGGCCACCAGGCCGGCCACGAAACCGCCGCCCGGCAGGTTCTCCGCGCACATCAGCAGGTAGACGGAGAGGACCAGGATCGGGTGGTAGAGGAGGCGCGCGACGACTTCGAGGACGATGGAGCGGCGCTCGGGGGCGAGGGTGGCGCCGGCCGCCAGCCAGGTCCGTTCCGGCGCGCTCTCGTCGCCGCTGGGCAGGCCGGCCAGGGTGCCCGAGGAGACGCTGCCCTGGGTGCGCAGGGCGGCCTCCGGGTGGTCGCCGGGCAGCGGCAGGACCGGCTGGTCGGCGCCGTCGGTGCGGCGGTGCAGGTAGATGAGGCTGGTGACGCCGACCGCGGCGGCGGCGAGGACGGCGGACTCGCCCATCGTGTCCCAGGCCCGCAGGTCCACGAGGATGGTGGCGACCACGTCCTTGAGGCCGTGGTGGGCGACCTCCTCGACCATGGCGTCCCCGGCGGAGTCGCCGGCCCGCCGGTGTCCCGCCATGATCCAGACGACGAAGGCGACGGCGGCGCCGCCCACCAGGGCGACCGGCATCCGCAGGGCGCGCCGCAGCAGGACGAAGTTCTCCTCGAAGAGCACCGGCATCCGGCGCAGCACCAGCACGAAGACGATCATGGAGACGGTCTCGACGCAGAACTGGGTGAGGGCGAGGTCGGGGGCGCCCTGGAGGACGAAGAGCAGTGCCGTGCCGTAGCCGGTGAGCCCGGCCAGCACCACGGCCTTCATCCGGCGCCGTACGCCCAGGCAGAGCAGGCCGACGGCGCAGATCAGGACCGCGACCGCGGCCTGGGCCGGGGTGTCCCACAGCCGCGGGGCGGGGGCGCCGGTCCAGGGTTCGTCCACCACCAGGACGGCGATCTGCCCGGCCAGCACCACGCTCAGGGTCGTCACCAGGTACACCGACAGCGAGCCGCGCTGCACGAAGCCGGTGCACTGGAGGGCGGTGCGTTCCAGGGCGAGCAGCAGCCTGCCGAAGTTCCGGTCGGCGGAGCGCCAGGCGAGTCTCGCCCCGGTCCGCGCGACGGGCCCGGCGGCGAGGAACAGCAGCACACCGCCGGCCCAGGCCGCGCAGGACAGCAGCAGGGCGGGCCCCATGCCGTGCCAGAGCGCCAGGTGGTACGGGTGCGCGGGCACCGGGAACTGCGCGGCGTACGTGCCGAACAGCCCTTGGAGCCAGGCGACTTCGGGGCCGAGGACCAGGCAGGCGAGGGCCAGCACGGCGGGCGGGGCGAGGAAGGCCGCCGGGACGCGGTGGGCGGGGGTGTCGGGGACGCCGGGTTTGCGGGCGAAGGCGCCCCACAGGTAGCGCAGGGTGTAGGCGGTGGTCAGCGCCGAGCCGACGACGGTCGCGGCGAGCGCCCAGCGGTCGGCGGTGTCCCCGTCCAGCAGGGTCTGGAACGCGGCCTCCTTGGCGGCGAAGCCGAGCAGCGGCGGTACGGCGGCCATGGACAGCCCGGCCGCCACGGCGACCGCGCACACCGCGGGCAGCCGCCGCCCCAGCCCGGACAGGCGCCGGAGGTCCCGGGTGCCGGTGGCGTGGTCGACGATGCCGGTGACGAGGAACAGCGGCGCCTTGAACAGGGCGTGCCCGAGGATCATGGCGGTGGCGGCGATCGCGGTGTTGTACCGGCCGGCCCCGGTGAGGACGGTGAGGAAGCCGAGCTGGCTGACGGTGCCGTGGGCGAGGACCAGTTTCAGGTCGTTCAGGCGCAGCGCCCGCCAGCCGCCGAGCAGCATGGTGGCGGAGCCGAGGATCAGCAGCAGCGGCCGCCAGGGCGTGACCTCGGCGAAGGCGGGCGCGAGCCGGGCGATCAGGTAGACGCCGGCCTTGACCATCGCGGCGGCGTGCAGATAGGCGCTGACCGGGGTGGGCGCGGCCATCGCGTTGGGCAGCCACAGGCTGAACGGCCAGATCGCGGACTTGGACAGGGCGCCGACGAGGATCAGCACCACGGCCGCGGACAGCGCGCCGGACGCGGGCGGCGGGTCGGCGAGGATCGCCGAGATCCGGTACGTCCCCGCTTCCTGGCCGAGCAGCAGGAAGCCGACCAGCATGGTCAGTCCGCCGAGCGTGGTGACGGTGAGGGCCTGCAGGGCGCTGCGCCGGTTGCGTTTGTGGTCGCTGGTCTGGCCGATCAGCAGGTACGAGAAGACGGTGGTCAGTTCCCAGAAGATGTACAGCAGGATCAGGTCGTCGGCGAGGACCAGACCGAGCATCGCCCCGGCGAAGGCGAGCAGGTTGCCCGCGAACCGGCCCAGCTGGGGCGAGCGGTCGTCGAAGTAGGAGCCGCAGTAGACCAGTACGAGGGTGCCCACCCCGGCGGCGAGCAGCACCATCAGTTCGGCCGGCGCGTCCAGGCGCAGCGCCCAGTCCACGCGGTAGGCGGGCAGCCAGGTCCATACGTGGGTGTCGGCGCCGCCCGCGGCCACCGTGCTCCACCGGCCCGCCGCCCAGACGGTGGCGGCCGCGGGCGGCAGGGCCAGCACCAGGAAGGCACGCGTCCCGCACCACCGCACGAGCGGCGCGGCGCACAGCGCGAGCGCGAAGTGGCACAGGACGAGCGCGGTCATACGGGTCCGCCGGGACTGGGCACCCGACAGTGATATATCGGATATGCCGCCTGTGTACCCAGGCACGCCGCAGCCGCCGGACCGTACCAGCCGCACATTCCCGGTAGTGTACGTTCGTACGCTCTCCCGGTAGGGTCCCGTCCATGACAGTCGACATCCTGGCCGGGCCCTCGGTGGCCGAACGGCGGGCCCGCATAGCCGTCGCCGTGCTGTTCCTCACCAACGGAGCCCTGTTCGCCAACCTGTTGCCGCGCTATCCGGAGATCAAGGCCGACCTCGGGATGGGCAACGCCGGCTACGGGCTGGCCGTCGCCGCGTTCCCGGCCGGCGCCGTCGCGGCCGGGCTGGCGGCCGGGGTGCTGGTACGCCGGTTCGGCTCGGCGCGGGTGGCCGTCGCCGGCACCCTGCTGACCGGCCTCGGCACCCTCGCCGCGGGCACCGCGGGCTCGGTGCCGGTGTTCGCGGCGGCCCTGTTCCTGGCCGGGGCGATGGACGCGGTCACCGACGTCGCGCAGAACGCGCACGGCCTGCGGGTACAGCGCCGCTACGGACGCTCCATCATCAACTCGTTCCACGCGGTGTGGTCGATCGGCGCCGTCACCGGCGGCGCCATGGCCGCCGCCGCCATCGCCCTGGACCTGACCCGCGGGCAGCATCTGACGGTCTCGGCGGTCGTCTTCACCGTCGCCGCCGCTCTCGCCCTGCGGTACTGCCTGCCCGGCCCCGACACCGGGCCCGACACCGACACCGGCATCGGCACCGAGACCGACGGCCACGCGGCCCGGGATTCCCGGCCCACGGGCGTCGCCCGCCGCACGGTGTACGTACTGACCGCCCTCGTCCTGATCGCCACCGCCGGCACCCTCGTCGAGGACGCCGGGAACTCCTGGGCCGCCCTCTATCTCTCCGGCCCCCTGCACGCCTCCGCGGCGCTCGCGGCGAGCGGCTACATCGCCCTGGTGGGCGCCCAGTTCGTCGGCCGTGTCATCGGCGACCGGCTCGTGGACCGGTTCGGGCAGCGCGCCGTGGCCCGGGCCGGCGGCCTGATCACCGCGGCCGGCATGGGCCTGGCCCTGGCCGTGCCCACCCTGCCCGGCACCGTCGCCGGTTTCGCCGCCGCCGGCTTCGGCGTCGCCACCCTCGTACCCGCCGCGATGCACGAGGCCGACACGCTGCCCGGCCTCAAACCCGGCTCCGGGCTGACCATCGTCTCCTGGCTGATGCGCCTGGGCTTCCTGCTCTCCCCGCCCCTGGTCGGCCTCGTCGCCGACGCCGCGGGCCTGCGCCTGGGCCTGCTGGTGGTACCGCTGGCCGGAGTCCTGGTCATCGTCCTCGCCGGGGTACTGCGCCCACGCGCACGCTGACCGGCACCGCTCCCCCGCCCGGAAGGTACGCCCGTACACTCCCGGTGCTACGCTCCTGCCCATGCCGACGACGGACCACTTCGCGGACGACCCGCGCAGCAACCTGGAACGCATGCGGGCGGGCGACCTCTACATCGCCGACGACCCCGAGATCGCCCGCCGCCAGCAGCAGGCCGTCCGCCTGGCCGCCCGCTACCAGGCGGCCTACGCCGAGGACGCCGACGCCGCCCGGCCGATCCTGGCCGAGCTGCTCGGCGCGCTCGGCCCGGAGGCACACCTGCGGCCGCCGCTGTACGTCGACTACGGCAGCAACATCACGATCGGCGCCCGTACCTTCGTCAACTACAACCTGACCGCCCTGGACGTCGCCGCGGTCACCATCGGCGCGGACTGCCAGATCGGGCCGAACGTCCAGTTGCTCACGCCGACCCACCCGCTGGAGCCGGGGCCCCGCCGCGACAAGCTGGAGGCCGCCCGGCCGATCACCATCGGGGACAACGTGTGGCTCGGCGGCGGCGCGATCGTGCTGGCCGGCGTGACCATCGGGGACAACTCCGTGATCGGCGCCGGCGCGGTCGTCACCAAGGACATCCCCGCGGACGTCGTCGCGGTGGGCAATCCCGCCCGCGTGCTGCGGAGTCTGTGAGGCTGTCGTCATGGCCACCGGACACACCGACCCGCAGCGCCGCGAACGCATCCTCGCCGCGGCCCTCGACCTCATCGCCGACGAGGGGGTCGCCGGCGTCTCGCACCGCAGGATCGCCGCTCGCGCCGGCGTGCCGCTGGGGTCGATGACGTACCACTTCGACGGCATGGACGACCTGCTGAGCGAGGCGTTCCGCCGCTTCACCGACCACATCGTCGAACTCTTCGACCGGTGCCTGAGCGCCCCGGCCGACCGCGAGGAGGCCAGGGCGGCGGTGACCGACCTCATCCACACCCTGTCCGAAGGCAGCCAGCGCGACCTGGTACTGACCCAGGAGCTGTACACCCTGGCCGCCCGGCGCCCCGCCTACCGGGAACTCACCCACACGTGGATGGCCCGCAGCCGCACCCACCTGGAGAAGCACTTCGACCCGGACACCGCCCGGCAACTGGACGCCCTCATCGAGGGCCTGACCCTGCACCGGGCACTGGCCCAGCACCCGCACGACCGCGCCCTGACCCTGGAAGCCGTCAGACGCGTCACCACACCCGGCGGCCGGTCCGGCTGACCGCCCACCGGCCCACGGCGGCGAACAGCGGGCCCGGCCGCCGGCTTCACCCGGGCCGGAACCGGAACCGGACCACCGTGCCGAGCACCCGTTCCACCGGGAAGTAGCCGACGTGGCGCGAGTCGTAGCTGTTCGTCGGATTGTCGCCGAGCAGAACGAGCCGGCCGGGCGGTACCACCGGGTCCGCGCAGCACGCCAGGGCCGGCACCCGGTCCAGTGGAGCGGGATCCCCGGGAACCGCGGCCACGCGTTTGATGATCCACCGCCTGGCCGCCACCGCCCGGGGAGAGGCCGCGCGGTCCACTGACGGCAACGGCCAGTCAGTGCCCCGGCCAGGGCGTTCCAGCACAACCACACGCCCCACCGCGATCCGGCCGCCTCGGTGTACGAGGACCCGCGCACCGTCCTCGTACACCGGCGCCATGCTGATGCCACGCACGGTCACCCGTACCACCGTGTGCCGCAGCAGTACGGCGATGCCCGCCAGGCCCAGCCCGGCGGCGGACACCGCCCGGCGCGCACGGGGCGTCACCGACGGCCCGCCTCCTCCAGGCCGGGCGCCGCCTCCGCCCGGTATCCGGACGCCTGGAGGGCGAACAACCGCGCGTACTCCCCGTCCGCCGCCATGAGGGCCGCGTGGCCGCCCTGTTCAATGATCCGGCCCGCCGAGAGCACCACGATCGTGTCGGCCTCCCGGACCGAGCCGAGCCGGTGCGAGATCAGCAGACTGGTCCGCCCATGCCGGTGTTCGCGCAGCGCCTGCTGGATCTCCGCCTCCGCCTGCGCGTCGAGCCCGGAAGCCGGCTCGTCGAGGATCATCAGGTCCCGCCCGTCCCGCAGGAACGCGCGGGCCAGCGCGAGTCGCTGCCACTGGCCGCCGGAGAGCACGACCCCGGTGGCCGGGTCGCCGTCCCCGGCGGTCATGGCGAAGCGGCGGGACAGCAGGGTGTCGTACCGCCGTGGCAGGGTGGACAGCTTGCGGTGGATGCCCGCCCGCTCCGCCGCTGCCCGGATCCGTTCCTCGTCGTGGAAGGCGTCCAGGTCACCCAGCCCGATGTTCTCCGCGGCCGTCATGTCGTACGCCATGTAGTCCTGGAACGCCGCGCCGATCCGTGTGCGCAACACGACGGGGTCGACGTCCCGCAGGTCGACACCGTCCCAGCGGATCGCGCCGCGTGTCGGATCGTAGAACCGGCACAGCAGCTTTACCAGAGTCGACTTGCCCGAACCGTTGAGACCTACCAGGGCCACCGCCTCCCCGTACCGCATGCGGAAGCTGACCCCACGCAGTACCCACGGGTGCTCGTCGGAGTACCGGAACCACACGTCCCGGAACTCGATGCCCTCACTCAGTGCGGGCAGCGGCAGCGCGGCGGAGACCGGCAGGTCCGGCTCGCAGTGGACGACGTCCAGGTAGTGCTCGAACAGCATCAGTGCCTCGTGAGACCCGCTGATGTGGCCCGTGGCGGCGGTCAGCGAGCCCTGCACACCCGCCACCGCGGCGATGAAGACGGCGATGTCACCCACGGAGAGGTGGCCGGACCGCGCCGCCATGACGACCCAGACCACCCCGCCGCCGGAGACCAGCGCGGCCAGCAGCGACAGCGACGACTGGACGAGCGTGTCCCGCCGTTCCAGCAGTGCCTTGGCCGTGTTGGCGGTCCGCCGGTCGGTGAGCATCCGGTCCTGGAGGAAGGTGCCGATGGCGAACAGCCGTATCTCCTTCGCGGCTTCGACGGTCGACAGCAACTGGTTGTAGAAGATCTCCCGCCGTTGCGTCGGCCCCAGGCCCCAGTGCAGGCGGACCCTCTGCCGCGACAGGATCAGCTCGGCGACGAGCGCGGGAATCCCGGTCACCAGCACCAGCACGGACGTGGCGGGGCTGAGCGAGTAGAGGGAACCCAGGAAGCCGGTCACGGTCAGTACGGCCTGAACCAGGCCCAGCATTCCGTTGATCACCTGGCCTGGTCCCATGGCACTCGCCTGCTGCGCCAGCCGCAGCCGGTCCAGGAAGGCCGGGCTCTCGAACCGCTCCAGGCTCACGAAGCGGTTGACGGCGGTGAACAGCCGGTCCTGTGTCAACAGGCCGATGGATCGCTCCAGTTGCCCGCGCAGATAGTCGTTCGTGTGCGAGATCACCGCGGTCAGCAGACCGACAACCGCGAGTCCCGTCGCCAGGCTCACGAGCGCGACCGTCGAGGTGCCGTGTTCGGTCAGGCCGTCCAGGGCTAGCTTGGTCAGCCAAGCGGCTGCCACGGGCAGCGCGCCCGTGGCGAGCGTCAGCAGCACATGGACGGTGAAGACCGCCGGAGCTGCCCGGGCGGCCAGCGCGATCGCCGCCACCGCGTGCCGGGTGAAGCGTGACAGGCCCGAGCGACGCGGTACGGCGGCGAGGGCCGGGCCGCCGGTCACGCGGTCAGGCCGGCCGGGCGGACGAGGGCGACGTCGTCGTCCACGACGACGAGTCGGCCGTCGGCGGTGCGTTCGGCCAGCAGGACGCTCGGGAAGGCCCGTATCCCGAGCGCGGTGCTCATCGCCCCGCCGGACTCCTCGACCACGACGTGCGCGACCTGACTCAGCTCGGCCACGAAGTCGGCGGCCGCGTCGGCGTCACCGACGACGGTCGCGACCACCGAGAAAGGCCCGCCGTCCGCTCGCCGCGCGTACTCGACGAAGCGGGGAAGCTTGTCCTTGCAGGGCTCGCAGGTCGGAGAGAAGACTCCGAAGAGGACCGGCCCGGCCAACAGGTCGGGCGTCAACATCTCCCCGGTGGTGGTGGACGTGTCGAACCCGCCGACCTCCTCGCCGACTTCGAGGCGCGCCGGCTCCCCTCGCACGGCGCCGAGCAGTTCCGTGTGCTCCCGCAGGCGTTTCACGACTCCGAGGGTGAGGACCAGGTCCAGTGCGCAGACGATTCCGACGAGGGCCACAAAGGTGGTCAGTACGGGCATGGGGACTCCTTGGCTGAGTGGTCAGGTGCGGTTCCGGGCCGGGCCTGCCGGTCGCCCCGGCCGGCGACCGGTATCGGCGGCGCGCTCGCGAGCGGCGTCGCGGGGCAGCGGGCGGAACAGGGCGAGGACGTGGTCGAGTTGGGTGACGACCGCTCCGACGACCGTCCCGCCGATAGCGGCCACCACCAGTCCGCCCGGCCCGGCGGCACCGGCCGCGGGTCCGGCCAGCGCCCCGGTCACCGCGACGGCGCAGAGCACGGAGTTGCGCACGATGTGCCCGACACCGACGGGCGTCGTCGAGGCGCCGAAGCAGCGGCAGGGGGCAGTGGCTCCCCGGCGTACGGCCGCGGCGATGCCGGCGGTGAACGCCGTCAGCAGAACCGCGGCGACAAGCAACCCGGCTGTGGTGGCCTTCCGCGCCGGCAGCGCCAGCAGGACACACACGGCCGCCTCCGCGGCGATCACCGTGTGGGCCACCGGACGCAGAAGGGCCGGGCTGGTCACCCCCATCGCCCGGACGGAGCCGAGGAATCCGGTGAACGCGGCAGGTCCAGTGATCTTGCTGACGAAGGACACCAGGAACACCAGTGCCAGCAGGGCACGGGCTCCCGTGACCAGATATTCCATCGGTCCGCCTCCCGGCGCAGGGATCAGAACGGAGCTGTGCGGTGGGCGGCTGCCCACCGCACAGCCGAGGTGACCGGCAGCCGTCAGATGCAACTGCCGGAGCCGGGGGCGCAGTTCGCGCACCGGACGAACACCCAGTTGGAGGAGCCGCAGGGTGCGCTGTGGTAGTACCGGCCCTTGGTCGACGAGCAGCCGGAGCCCTGCACGCACTCGGTGCACGTGCACTCCGCCGCGGCGGACGCGTCCACCCGCGGCATCAGCAGGTTCAGCATCCTGCCGCCCAGTTCTTCCAGCCTTGTCAGCATGGGTCGCTCCTTCGTAGTCCCATGGGACGCTGTGCCCGTCAGAGACTGCTGACAGCGGATCGATGACAGCAAGGGGCGGTTGCCGTCCCGGACAGCTCGCCTGTGTCCGCCCAGGTGAGCCGCTTGTCCGGGTACTTGTCCGGGGTTTCGTCCGGAGTCCGGACGAGACCGAACCCGGCATGATGTCCCTGAATTCATCGCGCTGCCGCGCCGGTTGAAGGAGCGCTCGGGGCACACCTGTCGGGAGTTGGAGGAGCGCGCGGCGCAGCGGGGTGAGGTGCTGGCACGCAGCACGCTCGCCGACGTCCTGCGCGGAAGGACGTCACCGCGTCCGGAAGCGCCGGCCGCCTCCGTGCCTGACGGACGGCCGTGTCCGAGACCACCAGTACACCCCCCTGGTGGCCGTGCAGCGACCGTGCGACGAGGTCTCTCCGCGGGGAACCCTGCTGGAGCCCTTGGGCGGGGACACGTATCGCGTCCAGTGGAGCGCGTTCCACATCGAGCCGTCCGGGGGATACGGCAGCGACACGTACGTGCTGCGCGTGGCGGGACAGGGATGCGTGTCGATCAGGGGCTCCGCCGTGAACCCGCGTCCTGACCCGGACCGCACCCAGCACAACGCCCCGCCGCGGAAGGCTCCCGGGGCGGGGCGGGGTGCGGTGCCGGCCGCGGTTCAGGACATGTCGCACCAGACGGGTTCACCGTTGGGGCGGGTGACATGCGTGCTGTACACCCACCCGTAGTAGGTGAAGTACCAGGTGTTGCCATAGCTGTTCCGGTACCGGCAGTACGCGTCGAGGTAGGACGAGGCGCTTCTCGTGCTCCCGTCGCACTCGGCGTAGGGGCCGTCGCGGAACGGGGCTGTTGCGTGGCGGACGACGACCGAGTCCCAGGAGTAGTAAGTGGGCACCACGTCGCAGATCGCCGCGGTGCCGCTCCCGCCACCACTGTCCGCGCCGGCGGGTGCGGCGGCGAGGCCCCCCGCGAGTGCGGCGGTCGCCGCGGCGGTGGCCAGAGCGCGTCGGATGCGCATGTCTCCTCCTCTGCTGACAGCGCCCCAGGTCCGGGGCACGGGCTCAGAGAATGGCCGCACCAGGACGTCGCGCGACAGGGCTGCGCCCTGTCCGGGACAGTCCCGGACAGCCGGACGTCGGGAACTGCGCTGTCCGGGAGTGTCACGCGGGAGGACGAGCACTTCCCAACGCGTTCGATCGGATCTCTGTCAGCGGCCGTCGTCCGGGGCCGGCGCGGGGGTCGCCGAGTCCGCCGCCGTGGTGAGTACGTCGGCCAGTTCGGCGCCGAGTTCGGGAGTGGCGGCGATGATGCCGGACCAGCGGCGGGTGAGGTCGGTGTCGAAGGCGATCGGGCGTCCCCGGGCGTCCAGGACCACTCCCCCGGCGCGCGGCACCATCACCGCCGCGGCGGCGAGGTCGACCAGCCGGTGGGTGTCGGAGCAGGCGTCGGCGAAGGCGTCGGTGGCGCCCTCGGCGACCAGCGCGGCCTCCAGGCAGGTGGTGGACAGGATGCGGACCCGGGCGGCGCGGGAGGCGGCGGCCCACCAGGCGGCGGCCGGGCCGGGCTTGGCGGTGTGCGGGCGCAGCATCGACAGCGCGGCGCCGGACAGTTCCTTGCGGCCCGAGGTGCGGTAGGGCACCGGCTGGTCGCGGTGGGCCCACCAGCCGCGGCCGGTGTCGAGCCATACCGTGTACGCCTCGGTGAACTCGCCGTCGACGGCGACGGCCGCGGCGAACGCGGTCAGCGGGACCCCGGCGGCACCGTTGGCGGAGCCGTCGAGGGGGTCGATGACCAGGGAGGCGGCACTGCCGTGGTCGATCCAGCCGCTCTCCTCGGAGAGGATGTTGACGCCGTGCGGGCGCAGCGCGTCGATCACCGCGTCCTCGACCAGGCGGTCGATGCGCATGGTGGGGGTGCCGTCGGCGCCGGTCGCCACGGACTCGGCGAGGGTGGCGCGGTCGTGCGCGGCGCGCGCGGCCGCGTAGGCGTCGAGGGCCGCGTGCGCGGCGGCGGTGAGGGCCGGGTGGACGGCCGGGTCGGTGGGTGCGGAAGTGGTCATGGTGGTCACCGTCCTGTGGTGCTGAGCAGTCGGGCGACGGAGACCGGGGTGTCGTCGCCGTCCCGGGACTCCTCCGCGAGCAGGGTCATACGTACGGTGGGACGGCCGCCGTCGGGGGTGACGACGATCAGGTCGGCTCGGAGCCCCGGGACGAGGGCGCCCCGGTCGGTGAGCCCGGCGGTACGGGCGGCACCGGAGGTGATCAGGGCCACGGCCGTGTGCAGTGGTATCACGCCGCGCTCGGCGAGGCCCAGCGCCGCGGCGAGGAGGGTGGTGGGCATGTAGTCGCTGGAGAGGTTGTCCACCAGGCCCTCGGTGATGAGCTCCCCGGCGCCGACGTTGCCGCTGTGGGAGCCGCCGCGCAGTACGTTGGGGGCGCCCGCGACGACCGGCATCCCGGCGTCCTTCGCGGCGCGGGCGGCCTCCCGGGTGGTGGGGAACTCGGCGACGGCGGCTCCCGCGGCCCGTACCTCCATGACCTGGGCGGCGCTCTCCACGTCGTGGGCGAGCAGCCGGATGCGTCCGGCGGCGGCCTCCTCGCCGAGGTGGGCGAGGGTGCGGACGCGCTGCGGGATGCCGTCGGCGCGTTCCTCGATGCGGCGGCGCACCCAGACGTCGGCCGCTTCGGCGGAGAGGTTCTCCTGCCGCTGGATCGTCTCCCGGTAGGTGTCCAGGTCGCGGTACTGGCCCTGGCCGGGGGTGTGGTCCTCGTAGGAGACCAACGGGGGTGGCTCGGTGGGCGGCAGGCCGGCCAGGACGCCCTTGAGGACGTCGAGGGCGTCGGCGTCGCGGGCGTCGAGGCGGTGCAGCAGCCGGTGGTCGACCAGGCCGACGCCGGCCGACGCGCGCTCGCCGACCGCGGTGGCGAGCGCCAGGGAGCGGTCGATGGTGCGGTCCTTGAGAACGTTGGTCTGGTAGCTGACGGCGTGGTGCATGGTGGTGACGCCGGCCGCCCGGACCCGGCCCTCGAAGCTGCGCACGGCGAAGCCGGGCTCGAACTCCACGGTGGGGCGCGGGCGTTGCTCCTTCTCCAGGGCGTCGCTGTGGGTGTCGATGATGCCTGGCAGGAGCAGCGCGCCGCCGAGGTCGCGGGCGCCGGCCGGCACCGCGCCCGGGGTGACGGGGGCGATGTCGGTGATCCGGCCGTCCTCGACGACGACGAGGGCGTCGTCGAGGGTGCGGTCCGGCAGTACGGCGCGGGCGTGAGTGAACACGTAGCGGCTCATCGGGCCACCTCCAGCGGCAGGTTCGGGTCGTGCAGGATGTCGCCGGGGGTGCCGGTGGCCAGCACCCGGCCGCCGCCGAGTACCACCACGCGGGTGGCGAGGCGCTCGATGGCGTCGAGGTCGTGGAAGACGGAGAGGACGGCGGTGCCGGTCTCCTCCAGGCGGGCGATCAGGTCCAGGACGGCGGCGCGGTTGGCCGGGTCGAGGGCGGAGACCGGTTCGTCGAGGAGGAGCAGCCGGGGCGGGGCGATGGTGCCGGCCGCGATGTTGACGCGCTGCTTCTGCCCGCCGGACAGGACGGTGGCGTGCGTGTCCCACAGGTGCTCGGCGATGCCGACCTGCTGGAGTGCCGCTGCGGCGGCCTCGCGGGCGGTGTCGCGGTCCATGCCGCGGGCGGTGCCGGAGGTGGTGACGATGTCGAGCACCGAGCGGCGCGGCTGCGGGCGCAGGAACTGCGAGACGTAGCCGATCTCCTGGCCGCGCAGGTCGGCGGCCTCGGCGTCGGGCAGCGCGGCCACGTCGAGGAGCCGGTGGTCCGCGGTGCGGAACCAGATGTGTCCCGAGCCGGAGAGGTAGGTGCGGTGCACGCAGCGCAGCAGGGTGGACTTGCCGGCGCCGGAGGTGCCGGCCAGGGCCACGTGTTCGCCGGGGCGGACGTCGAGGTCGACGCCGTGCAGGGCACCGACGACACGGCCGTCGATGGTGTGCAGCCGGAAGTCCTTGCACAGGCCGCGCACCGACAGGACGGTGTCGTCTGGGACTTCGGGGGCTTCGGAGACGCCGGGAGCTTTCGTGGGAGTGGTCACTGTGCTGGTCATCCTCGGGCCGCCGCGACGAGTTGCTGGCTGTAGGGGTGCTGGGGGTCTTCCAGGAGCTGGTCGGTCAGGCCGGCCTCGACGACCCTGCCGTGCTGCATGACCAGCACCCGGCGGGTGAGCATGTCGATCACGCCGAAGTCGTGCGAGACGACCACGGCGGCCACCCCGGTCTCCTCCAGCAGGCCGCGCAGCAGGTCCAGTACGCCCGCCGCGACGGAGGCGTCGAGGCCGGTGGTCGGTTCGTCCAGGAGGAGGACGGGCGGGTCGTTGGCGAGGGCCTTGGCGATCTGGACGCGCTGGCGCATGCCGCCGGAGAAGTTCCGTACGAGGTCGTCCATGCGGCTGAGGGGTACCTCGACGCGCTGGAGCAGTTCCGCCGCGCGGTCGCGGATGTCGCCGTAGTGGCGCCGGCCGGCGGCGGTGAGCGGGTCGGCGATGTTGCCGCCGGCGGTGACGTCGAGGTTGAGTCCGGCCGCCGGGTCCTGGTAGACGGCGGCGAGGTCCTTCAGACGGAGCCTGCGCCGGTCCGACGGGGCGAGGTCGCGGAGGTTGACGGTGCCGTCGGCGACCGAGCGCAGGGCGATGCCGCCGGTGGTGGCGGTCTCGTCGCCGGCCACGCACCGCATGACGGTGGACTTGCCGGAGCCGGACTCGCCGATGATGCCGAGGGCCTCGCCGGGGGCGACGTCGAAGGAGACGTCCCAGGCGGCGACGACCGCGCCGGTCGCGGGCGAGACGGCGGTGCCGTGCTCGGGGCCGGTGCCCGGCAGGGAGGCGGGGCCCGGATCGCCGTAGATGCGGCCCAGGCCGGTGACCTTCAGGGCCCAGGGGGTGTGCGTGGTCATGCGGTGGCTTCCTGTTCTGGCGTGGCGCGCCGGGTACGTCCGTCCAGTACCGCCCGAGCCAGTGCGGCCGGGCCGGCGGCGACCTCGGCGGGGGCGTCACCGGTGCGGCGCCGGGTGCAGAAGTCGGTGTCGGAGCAGACCCAGTTGCTGAACGTGCCGTCGGTACCGGGTTCCTGGACGAGGTAGGTGTCGTCGGAGCCGCAGAGCCGGCAGGCGGCGCCGGGGGTGTACTCGACCTCGAAGGGCCGGTCGTCGAAGGTGAGGGGTTCCACCCGGGTGTGCGGGGGGACGGCGAACAGCCGCTTCTCACGGCCGGCCGACAGGACGGTGATGGCCTCGGACCGGTTCAGCTTGGGCACGTCCCAGCGCGGGATCGGGCTCGGCGTCATCACGTACCGGCCCTCGACGAGCACCGGGTAGCCGGCCGCCGCCGTGATGAGGCCGTTGTGGACGATGTCCTCGTAGAGCCGCACCCACATCTTGCTGTAGTCGGCCTCGGCGTGCATGCGGCGCTGTTCGTCCATGTCGCGGACGATGGCGGCCAGCGGTTCGGCGCCGGGCACCTGGAGGACCAGTATCTGGCCGTCGGTGAGGGGCTGTTCGGGGATGCGGTGCCGGGACTGGACGACGTCGGCGGCGCGGGTGTCGGTCTCCTCCTCGCAGCCGGTGTGCCCGGTGACCAGGCGGCGCAGGTTGGAGGCGTTGACGCCGGCGTCCTCGCCCTGGTCGATGACCTTGAGCCTGGAGTCCTCGCCGACCAGGGCGAGGGTGGCCTGGAGGCCGCCGGAGCCCCAGCCGCGGGCGACGGGCATCTCCCGGGAGCCGAAGGGGACCTGGTAGCCGGGGACGGCGATGCCGGTGAGGATGGCGCGGCGGATCTCGCGCTTGGACAGTTCGTCGAAGATGCCGGGGCGGGGGGCCGGGCCGGCGAGGGCGCCGGTACGGGTGGGGGCGGGCGGGGTCGTCATACGGTGTCTCCGGGTGGGGTGGCGTCCTGGTGGGCGGCCTGGGCACGTTCCAGGACGGAGCGGTACTCCACGTGGTGCGGCAGCTTGAGGTGCTGGACGTAACCGGTGGAGTCCAGGCCGTCGAGGGTGAGCAGGACGTCGTACTGGAGGTCGGCGGCGTCGGGGTCGCCCTCGTGGTGGGCCAGCAGCAGGTCGAGGCCGGCCATGGAGATGGCCTTGCGTTCGTTGTGGCCCAGGCAGATGCCGTAGCCGACGTCGAGGTGTTGGCGCAGTTCACCGGCGCGGGGCAGGCTGTGGAAGGTCTGCACCTCGCTGACCCGGACCTCGGTGACCGTCACGGCGCGGCCGGTGTGCGGGTGGGTGACCCGGACCGGCAGGGCGCCGTGGCGCAGTTCACCGGGGACCTCGTGGCCGGCTGGGCGCCAGTCGGAGCCGTACCACAGGTGCAGCAGCGAGCCGGTGTCGGCGCGGGCCATGGTCTGCAGCCACGCCGAGCGCGGGGCACCGGGACGGGCCGGGCGGCGGGTGATGTCGTACGGCTCCGGGTCGTCGGGTTCGTCCGGGAGGGGGGCGACGAGACCCATCTCGCGGAAGACGGAGAGGACGTGGCCCGGGGTGCGTTCGACAGGAGCGGCGGGCTTGTGCTCGTGACTGCGACTGCGGTCGTGGTCGTGGTCATGGCCGTCGCTGTGACTGTGACTGTGGCTGTGGCTGTCACCGTGCCCGTGCCCGTGCTCGTGGCTCTGGTGGTCACCGTGGCCGTCCTCGTGAACGTGCCCGTGCTCGGGTCCGTCGTGCTCCCGTGCCGTTCCCCCGGACGTGTCGGCCAGGCGGGCGCGGCCCTCGTCCTCCGGGAGCAGGTCGAGCAGGCGGCCGACGTAGTCCAGGGTGCGGCCCAGAACCTGGCCGCCGGGCGGGTTGCGGAAGGCCGAACTGATCCGCCGTACGACACGCAGTTCGGTGGTGTGCACCGGCTCGGACACCGCGAGCCGGGGCAGGGCGGTGCGGTGGGCGCGCAGCAGGTGTGCGGCGTCCACCGGGTCGCCCTCGGCCTGGCGGACGGCGCGGGCGGCCAGTTCGGGGGCCCACAGCCCGCCCTCTCCCATCGCGCGGTCCACGGCGAGGTCGAGGCGTTCGGTGATCTGGTCCAGGTCCAGCCCCGGCGGGGCGGGGGCGGGAGTCGTCGCGGGCACGTTCACGGCCGGGCCTCCGCCGCCGCGCGCACCGCGCGCACTCGGTCGACGGTCGACCGGAAGTCCACGTAGTGCGGCAGCTTGAGGTGTTCCAGGAACCCGGAGGCTTCCGGGCCGTCCAGGGCGATCAGCACTTTCTGCTCCAGTCGGTCGGTGGCCCCGTCGCGGTGCACCAGCAGGTCCAGGCCGGCCATGGCGAGGGCCTTGGCCTCGTTGTCGCCGAGGCAGAGGCCGTAGCCGGTGTCGAAGCGGCTGCCGTCCGGGCGGGGCCGCGGGTCGGGGCGGACGGTACGGGCCTCGGTCACCCGGACCTCGGCCACCGTCACCGGTCCGCCGGTGACGGGGTGCGCGACCCGCAGGGGCAGCCGGCCGCGGCGGAGTTCGATGGGGATCTCCGGCTGATCGTGGCGCGGGGCGCGGGTGACCGTGTACCAGAGGTGGGTCAGCGAGCCGGTCTCCGCGCGGGCCAGCGCGGTCAGCCGGGCCGAACGCGGGGTGCCGGGGCGGGCCGGGGAACGGGTGATGTCGTAGGGGCCGGGGTCGGCGGGGTCGCGCCGGTCGGCGAGCAGGCCGGGGGGCATGGCGCCGGCGTGCCGGTCCGCCTGTGCCGTCGCCGCGTCCGGTGTCCGGACGCCGTGCACGGCGTCCGCCGGCACACCGGCGCCGGGGGCGGGGGCCGAGGCAGCGGCGGGGGCGTCGTCGGTGACGTCGAGGACGCGGGGTGTGTAGTCGGTGGTGTGGCCGAGGAGCTGGCCGCCGGGCGGATTGCGGTGGGCGGGGGCGATCCGGCGGACCGGGCGCAGCACGGTGGTCGCGACGGGCAGGCTGTAGGCGAGGCGGGGCAGGGTGGAGCGGTGGGCGCGCAGCAGTTGCGCGGCCTCCAGGACATCGCCGCGGGCCTGCCGGATCGCGCGGGCCGCGAGACCGGCTGACCACAGCCCGGCCTCGCCCATGACCCGGTCGACGGCCAGGCCGAGCCGGCCGGTGATCTGGTCCAGCTCCAGCCACGGGCTGGTGCCGCCGAACCGGTCGCGGCGTACGAGGCGTTCGGCGGCGGCGATGGCCTCCTGGCCGCCGCGCACTCCCGAGTAGCCCATGTCAGACCTCCCCGGCGCGGTGTACGCGGGTGCTACGGGGCAGTCCGGCGACGGAGCCGTCGTCGGCCACGAGGAACAGGTCCACCCCCGCCGGGTAGGCGGCGTTGGCGTCGGCCAGCGCCGAGACGGTCCCGGCGGAGAGGCCGCGCACGGCGAGGACGCGCTCGGTGCCGTCCGGGACGCCCGGTCCGGTCAGTGAGAGGCGCACGTCGTGCGGGCCGGGCCCGTCGAGGGCGGCGACCCGGGCGAAGACCCGGGCGCCGGTCTCGGGATCGAGCGGGCTGCCCCGGTGCAACGCGGCGACGTCGGCCGCGGTGAGCGGGCGCAGCGCGAGCACGGTACGGGCGTCGGGCAGGTCGGCGCGCGGCGCGCCGGTGGCGGCGTGCACCGCCTCGGCCCAGGCGGCGTCGTCCGGGTTCGGGCCGGTCAGTACGTGCGTGGGAACCTCTACGTCGATCAGGCCGCAGGCGGCGACCGCGGCGGCCGGGGCGCCCGCCGGCGCGTCGAGGCGGCGGACGCGGCCCGGCCGGGCCAGGACGTCGAGCAGGGCGGTGAAGTCGCGCTGCGACCTGCGGGGCGAGCGGCGCAGGTCACGCACGCGTTGGGCGGCGGTCGGCGCGGCGGCGGGCTCGGGACGGGCCGGCGCGGTGCCGGTCGTGGGGGCGGTCATGCCGGCTCCTCGGAGACTGCGGTGGGGGTACGGCGCGCGTCGCGGGTCCGCTCGGCGGCGGCCGGCGCCGCGGTGGGCACGGGGACGCTCACGCCAGTTCCTCGAAGACGACGGTGGTCGCGGTGACGTCGGACCACTCCGCGGCGTCCTCGGCGGCGCGCCGTTCGGCGACGGCGGCGCACAGGGCGTCGATCTCCTCGGTCACCGGGCCCCCGGCGGCGGCGACGGCGTCGAGCAGGGCTCCGGCGAGGGCGGCGACCCGGTCGTCGCCGGGGCGCATGCACCAGCCGGGCACCCCGCCGACCTCGACGGAGCACTCGGTGACGAGGACTTCTCCGAGGTAGAAGCGGGTCTCCTCGACGGGCTCGCGGACCTGGAGGACGACCATGCCGGTCTCGGGGGACTTCAGGACGGTGGGTTCGGGGGCGGTGCCGTCGGCCAGGAGCCGTTCGGCCAGGGGGACGATTTCCTCGTGCGCGGCGGCGGCGAGCAGTTCGCAGCGCCGTTCGCGCGTGGGTGTGGGGGACACGCGGTCTCCTTGTTCTGTTGCGGTGGTGCGTGGTCCGGTGCCGCGGTCGTCCGGCTCGCGGGTCAGTGACCGCTGGGGGCCGGGCCGTCGAGCTCGACGATGATGCGGGTGCCGTCGGGCCGGCTCCAGGTGCTGCTGCACATGACGGGCCTGCCGGTCGGGGCGTCTCGGCTGACGCTTTCCACCAGCCACACCGGCCGGTGGCGGTCGGTCTCCAGGCCGGTGGCGGCCTCGGGGCCGGGCAGCACGCTGCTGACCCGGCACCAGGACCGGACCGGGGCCACCCCGCACATCTGCCGCAGGATCGCGTCGAGCGACTCCACGGCGTGCACGGCGGCGTCCAGTTCGGGCAGCAGGTCCACCGGGATGAACTCCTGGGACCAGCCGTTGAGCAGTCCGTTGATGTAGTTCTGGCGGGTGAGCAGGTGCGCGGGGGTGCCGTCCGGCCGCTCCAGCCGCTCGGCAGGTTCCCCGGCGAGCGGGACGCGGCGGATGTCGCGTACGACGGTGCGGGCCTCGGCTCCGGCGTCCCGCACCGTCTGGTGCAGGGACGGCGCCCGGCGCTGGGACAGCACGTAGTCGATGGGGCGGTTGACGAAGGTGCCGGCGCCGCGGACCCGGCGGACCAGCAGCCGGCCCTCCAGTTCCTGGAGTGCGGCGCGTGCGGCGGCCCGGCTGACGTCGAAGCGCGCGGCGATCTCGTGCTCGCTGGAGACCCTGGTGCCGGTCGGCCGGCCGGCGATCTCGGCCGCGAGCACTTCGGCTATCTCTGCGTACCTGCTTCTGTTGGCCACGCTTCGACTGTGCGTCCCGGAGTTGTCCGTACAAGTAGCCGCATGCCATCGGTTGTCCGCACGCAGGTGAACAGCAGGAACACTTGTCGCACGCCGTTGCCCCCGGTCCCCGGGTCCCTCGTCCCCGCCACGCCGACGGCCCGCCCGGCTGGGCCGGGCGGGCCGTGGAAGGTGGCGGTGGCGGCGGCGGTGGTGGCCGGGCGGGGTCAGGCGGGGTCAGGCGGGGTCAGGCGGGGTCAGGCGTACACCTTCCGGAGCCACACCGCGAGGCCCTCCACCAGCAGGACGACGGCGAGCACCATCAGCACCACGGTGGTGACCACGCCGAACTCCAGCACCCGGGCCGCGTTGAGCAGGTCGTAGCCGAGGCCGCCCGCGCCGACGATGCCGAGCAGGGTGGCCGAGCGGAAGTTGACGTCGAGCTGGTACAGCAGGTGGGCCACGATCGCCGGCCAGGCCCGCGGCAGAATGGCGCCGAAGAAGATCTGGGGCCGCCGGGCCCCGGTGGCCAGCAGGGCCCTGGCGGGTCCGGGTTCCACCTCTTCCAGCGAGTCCGCGACGAGTTTGCCGAGCAGGCCGATGGAGCCGATGCCCAGGGCCAGGGCGCCCGCGACCGGGCCGAGCCCGGTGACGACGACGAAGACGATGGCGAGGATCAGTTCCGGTATGCCGCGGATGAGGAGGATGACGGTCCGGAAGAAGCGGGCGACGCGCGGCGCGCGCACCACGTTGCCGGCCGCCAGCACACCCAGCACGACGGCCGGGACCAGGCCGATCATGGTGCCGGCGAGGGAGATCTGGATGGTCACCCACAGGTCTTCGAGCAGCGTGTCGCCGATGCCGCCGGTGCCCGGCGGCAGGAAGTCGCCGAAGGTCGGGAACAGGGGCTCGGCGCCCCTGCTCAGTGCCTGCCAGGAGACGTCCGACCGTGCGGCCGAGGCGATCACGAGGACCGCGGCCAGAGCGAGCCAAGAGCGTACGGCGGCGCCGTGCGGCGTTCCAGGGCGGGCTGGTCCGCCGGGCGGGGGCGGGCCGTGCCCCGCCGGAGGAGGCCGGAGCGGTCGGGGCGGTCGGAGCGGTCGGAGCGGGAAGTCGCGCCGTCGTCGTCGCGGTCCGCTCCCGCCGCCGGGGACGCCGGGCGCGGGTGGTGACCTCGGAGAGCAGGGTGCGGCGGATCGCGCCGGACACCGCCTCGAAGGCGAAGCACACCACCAGGACGATCAGGGCGAGGGCCATGGCCCGCTGGTAGTCCAGGCGGGCCACGGCGGTCGACAGGCTGTGGCCGATGCCGCCGACGCCCACGAAGCCGAGGACCACCGAGACGCGCAGGTTGATGTCGAGCCGGTGCAGGGCGGTGGCGACCAGGGAGGGCAGCACCTGGGGCAGTACCGCGCCGGTGATCTGCTGGAGCCGGGACGCGCCGACCGCGCGCAGGGCGGTGCGGGGGCCTTCGTCGATCTGCTCGACGGCGTCCGCGGTGAGCTTGCCCACCATGCCGACGGAGTGGACACCGAGGGCGATCACGCCGGTCATGCCGCCGAGGCCGAAGACCCGGAAGGCGGCGATGGCGAAGACCACTTC
Source organism: Streptomyces sp. NPDC023723 (assembly GCF_040639815.1). Classification (NCBI taxonomy): domain Bacteria; kingdom Bacillati; phylum Actinomycetota; class Actinomycetes; order Kitasatosporales; family Streptomycetaceae; genus Streptomyces; species Streptomyces sp. NPDC023723. The sequence continues at coordinate 18,712 of NZ_JBFAAP010000031.1, read as the reverse complement.
GGGGACGGCCCGGCACAGCACGATGACCGCGCGGGCAGCCGTCCGGCCGGACGCGTTGAGAGTGGTGTTGCGGGCGGCGAGCAGCGCCACGGGCACGCTGAGCACGACGGAGAGCGCGGTGGCCGTGACGACGATGGCCAGGGTCTGCCAGAGCAGCCCGAGCAGTTCCCCGGCGGGCGGGAAGTCCAGCGGCAGCATCCGGCTGGTGAATTCGGCGGCGTTGCCCGCGCTGTCGGCCAAGGTGGCGACGTTGATGCGCAGTGAGGCGACCGCCCGGATTCCGCCCGCCAGGACGGCCAGCAGGGCGAGCCCGGCCACCACCGCGGCCGGGCCGGGCCGGGCGAGGGTGCGGCGGTCCGGGGTGGTGGGGGGCTTGTCCGGTCCGGGGACCGGGGCGGGCGCGGGAGTGGGGGCGAGGGGGACCCGCTGGTCGGCGGCCGGCACGTCACTCCGTCCCGGCGGCCGGCGTCAGGGCTTCGTCGTCCGCCCCGACCTCGGAGTACAGGCGCATGACGTCGGCCCGGTCGATGCCGTGGGTGGTGACGTCCATGACCATGCGTCCGTCGCGCAGTCCGATGATCCGGTCGGCCCAGGACAGCGCGAGATCGACCTGGTGGAGGCTGCACAGCACGGTGAGGCGGCCCCGGTCGGCGATGTCCCGCAGCAGCCGCATGATCTGCGCGGAGGACTCCGGGTCGAGGGAGGCGACGGGCTCGTCGGCGAGGAGGAGTTCGGGGCGCTGCATCAGCGCGCGGGCCACGGCGACGCGCTGCTGCTGGCCGCCGGAGAGGGTGTCGGCCCGCTGGAAGGCGTGGCCGGTCAGGCCCACCCGGTCCAGTCCCTCCAGGGCGCGTTCGCGGACGGCCCGCGGGTAGGTGAACAGGCCGAGGCGGGGGCCGCGCAGCGAGCCGAGGGCGCCGGTGCAGACGTTCTCCAGGACGGTGAGCCGGCCCACCAGGTGGAACTGCTGGAAGACGAAGCCGATGCGGCCGCGCAGCGCGCGCAGCCCGGCGTCGCCGGTGCCGGCCAGGTCGGTGCCGAGGACGGTGCCGGTGCCGGCGGTGGGGCGCTGGAGTCCGTCGAGCTGGGCGAGCAGGGTGGACTTGCCGGACCCGGACAGGCCCAGGAGCGCCACCACCTCTCCCTGGCCGACGTCGAAGGACACGTCGTCCAGGGCCGGCCGGGAGGCGGTACCGGAGCCGAACCGCTTGCTGAGCCCGGTGAGCCGGATCACCGGTCCGCGATGGCCGTCCCGCGCCGGTGCCTCGGCGCCGAGGGCCGTCACGAGCCCGCCTGGCACTGCTCGTCCTTGGTCGCGGCGCAGACGTCGCGGACGCTGTCGTAGTCGGCGTCCTTCACCGGGACGTAGCCCCAGTTGCCCTCGATCAGGCAGTCGTCGCTGTCGCAGTAGCCCTTGGACTTGAGATAGTCGGCGTTGGCCTTGGTGCCGAACGCGTCGGTGATCTCGTTGCGCAGCTCCTTGGTGAGGTCCGTGGAGACGGCGACCGGTGAACCGGGGATGACCGCCGACTTCCAGACCGTCTTCAGCTGACCCTTCTTGATCTTGCCTTCCTCGATGAGCTGCCGGCCGACCATGTCGTCGGTGGCGAAGCCGGCTTCGCAATCGCCACTGGCCACCGAGAGCACGGAGGCGTCGTGGCCGCCGGCCATCACCTTGGTGTAGGCGTCCTCGTCCAGCCCGGCCTCGGTGAGCCCGGCCTTGGGGTAGAGGTAGCCCGAGGTGGAGGTCTCGTCGACGAAGCAGACCTTCTTGCCCTTGAAGTCGGCGAGGCCGCTGATGTCCTTCGCCGAGCTGAGCGTGAAGCCGAACGACTGGTATCCGGGGTCGCCGCCCTTCTCCTTGACCGGGGCGGCGAGGATGTCCAGGCCCACGCCGCTGTTCTTGGCGACGACGTAGGACAAGGGGCCGTAGAAGGCGATGTCGGCCTTGTGGGCGCGCTGGGCCTCGATGACGGCGGCGTAGCTGGTGGCCTTCTGCAGTTCCACCTTCTTGCCGGTCTCGTCCTCAAGCATCTTCATGATCGGTTCGTAGCGCTGGGCCAGCGACGTGGAGTCCTCGGACGGGATCGCGGCGATCACCAGGGTGTCCGGGTCCCGGCCGTCGGCCGACGTCGCACCGTCGTCGGCGGCGCTGGAGCCGCAGGCGGTCAGCGCGAGGGGCAGCAGTGCCGCCGCGGCGAGCAGCACGGAGGTACGGAAGTGGCGTGGCATGAGGGTTTTTCCTTACGAAAGCGAACGGCGAACGGCCGCCGGTTGTGCCGACATCTTCGGGAGCGCAGATGAGGGCTGGTGTCCGAGCGTGTTACGAGGTGCTGAACGGCATGGAAGACGATGCTTGACTTGGCGGCACGCCTCCCCCGCCGCTGCCGAGTACCGTCCCGACCGCCCCGCTCCGAGGGAAAAACAGCGAAGAAGAAGCACAAAAACGGCTCCGGTCCGTCATCGAGGCCGCGGAGGCGGACCCTGCGGTGTTCCTCGGCGCCGTCCCGGTCGGGGTTGCGGTGCGCCGACCAACGGCGGGCCCGCTCGCTCGCGGTCCACATCCGGTCGAAGGTCTCCAGCAGTGCGCGGTTGCCGCACCCCTCCAGCAAGGTGCGGCGGAAGGCCCTATGAGCTTCGGCCCGAGCGCCGGTGCAGTAATCGCCCTCCTCCGGCACATACGCCGGAGTGCGCACCAGACGATGGTGGGCGGCCCGTACACGGGCCGCCCAGTCGACGTCGCCGCGCTCGATGGACATGCGCAGTACGACCGGTTCGACAGTCCGGCGGGCCTCCGCGATCTCCTGCCAGCGGCGGTCGGAGAAGGACGGGACTGTGAAACCGCGGTTGGGCAGCCGGTCGGCGAGCCCCTCGCCGACCACCCGCACGAGCGCCTCGCGCACCACGGCCAGGCTCACGCCCTGCTCCTTGGCAAGATCCTGCGGCTTGAGGGAGCGCCGGAGGAGTGGTCCCCGCGCATGATCGTGTCCCGCAGGTGTGCGTGGACCTGCTCGGAAAGCATCCGCTTCCCCGGCGGGGTCGAGGAGTGCGCCGTCTGAGTCATGAGCCCATCCAGACGATCCTCAATAATCGATTATCTCTGCTATGGTCGATTCAGTGCCGCTTGAAGACGTCCTCGTCCGGAATGGAACAACCGCTGTGCCTGCCAACGACCACTTCGCCCGCCTCCCCCAGGCGGCCTCGTTCACCGTCACCAGCACCACCGTCACCGACGGAGCCGCGTGGCCGCCCGAGCAGCACCCTCCGGACTGCCCGACGGGAAGGACACATTCCCGCAGCTGTCCTGGAGCGGCGCCCCGGACGGCACCAAGAGCTACGACGTCAACGTCCACGACCCCGACGCCCCCACCGGGTCCGGGTTCTGGCACTGTCGCCGACATCCCCGCCACCGTCACCGAGCGCCCCGAGGGCGCCGGTGACGACACCGGCTGACAAGTACCCGAGGACACCTACCAGTTGCCCAAGGTGCCCGCGTGGCCCGCTACATCGGCGCCGCCCCGCCGGCCGGACACGGCCCGCACCGTTACTTCATCGTGGTGCACGCCCTGGACATCCCCGCCACAAGTGTTCCGGCCGACGCCACACCGGCCGTCCTCGGCTTCACCATGGCCGGTCACATCCTCGGACGTGCCGTGTTGACCGCCACTGCCGAAACACCCGCCTGACAGCGCCGCCCACCCCCCGACCCCCGGAGACACCACCGCCATGCACCTCGACGCCCTTCCCAACTCCGCCCGCACCGGCGACGGCCCGATGGACCTGAACGCCGTCCGTGACGTCAGCCGCGCCATCAGTGCCGCTCACCTGTTCATACATCTCGTCCCCGAGACCGCTGAGGAGGCGGCCGGGCTCGGCGTGACCGACCGCGGGCCGGCCTATCTGGCCTTCCGGTCGGCCGCGATGGGCGCGGTCCCATGGCAGGTCACGCTCGCGGCCTTCTACAACTTCAGCCCGCGGGCGGTGAGGGCCATGGCGGGTGTGTGGGAGGCCGCGTCGCCCGAGCGGTGGCAGGCCGCCCGCTTCCTGGCCGCCGGACGGGCGATGCGGCGTGTCAACGTACATCTCACGGACGGCCACCTTGCCGAAGCGCGCTCGCTGATCGATCCGGTCGTCGCCGGCGCCGACTACGCCGGCAAGGTGCTCGCCGCCGCGAACGCCTCGGTCGCGCTTCCATCCGATCCTCTTGTCGCACTGTGGCAGCAGATCACGGTGGCGCGCGAGTGGCGCGGCGACGCCCATCTCGTAGTACTCGCCGACAACGGCCTCGGGCCATGCGACTGCCTCGTTCTGCACACCGCAACCGGCCGCCTCCCGACGGCTCTCGCGCGAGCGACCCGTCAGTGGGACGACGAGGAGTGGAGCGCGGCGACGGCACGCCTCGTCGCGCGCGGCTGGCTCGACTCCCACGGCGTTGTCACCGACGCCGGCGGTACGGCACGCGAGCGCATCGAAGTGGAAACGGACGAGCACTGCGCCGCGCTGTGGGCGCCGATCGGCACCGCGGGGGCCCGCCGCTTCGCCTCGCTCATCGCGCCGATCACCAACGCGTTCACTGCGGCGGGGACGTTCCAGGCCGTTCGCGGACAGTCTGATCTCGCATAAACGGTCCTTCGCCCGAGCAAGTGCCCGCACCGAAGACGTACCGGTGCCGGTCCTTCCCTCACAGCTCTGGCGGTACGGCCGGATGACACGCGGGCCAGCCCGCCTCGCACCTGCGTGGAGCGACACCGGCGCCGCAGGTGGCATAACGGGCACGGAAAGTAACCCATAAGCGCCGGTTGGCCAAACCGGCGTTGCTGCGGACCAGCGACAGGGCGTGGTCCCACCGCCGCGTCTCCACCTGCGGCTGCCGGTCAGCCGGCATCGGTTGCCGATATCCCAACTCCCCAGCAATCACTCCGTGCTGTGACGGGCCTCGCCACCACCGCCCGGCTTCGTCTGCCGCGCGCTCCCCTGGCCTCGACAACAGCCGTGCTTCTGCCCCGCCCCGAACGCACGGCGTCCGTTCCATTCCGCCCGGAGCCCATGCACCCCACCAACCCCAATCCGCAAGCCACCACCGACACCCCGCACCAGAGCCTCACCGTGCGCCGCCGGCGCACATCGAGCACCGTCCCACCCGGGCCTCCCCGCACCCCGCCCGCGTCCGCTGGACCGACCCCGCCACAGGCCGACGCGTCACCCTCTCCAAGAGCAAGGCCACCGAGGACGACGCCCGCGACTGGATCAAGGGCCTCAAGGACGCCGCCCAGGCCGGGCTCTCCCCCAACCTCGCCACCATGACCCTGACCGGGCTACGGCAACACCACCATGCCCGTCGCCCTGCGCGGCATAGACCTAAAACCCACGGCCCCTACCTCGCCGGCTGGCGCCGACGCGTCATCCCGTCCCTCGGACACCTGCCCGTCCGCATGATCACCGACGGCGCCGTCGACCGCGCCGTCCGCACCCCAAACGGTCCCCAAGACGTACGGCAGAGGGCCCGCCGGATTGCTCCGACGGGCCCTCTGATCTGCGACTGTCTCCAGTCGGGACGACAGGATTTGAACCTGCGACCCCTTGACCCCCAGTCAAGTGCGCTACCAAGCTGCGCCACGTCCCGATACCTGCCTGACCTGGGGTTTCCCCGGCAAGGCGTGCAGGAAAACCATACCGCACTCCAGGCGGTGGTCGCGCAACCCTTTCCCGTGCCGCCCGCGCTTGACCTCAAGTTTGGTTGAGGTCGCAGGATCGTCGGTATGACGACCACCACCGAGGAACACGGGCGCACCCACGGGTACGCCGACCTGTCCGGCCTGATGGCGCTGATGACGGGGGACGAGAAGCACGGGCCCGCCGCGACGTCCACCCTGGACGTGCTGTGGGTGCTGTACGACCGGGTGCTGCGGGTCGGTCCGGAGCGCGCGGACGATGCGGGGCGGGACCGGTTCCTGCTGTCCAAGGGGCACGGGCCGATGGCGTACTACGCCGTGCTCGCCGCCAAGGGCTTCGTGCCCGTGGACTGGCTGGACGGCTTCGGGAGGTACGACTCGCCGCTCGGGCACCATCCCGACCGGACGCTGGTGCCGGGCGTGGAGATCGGCAGCGGTTCGCTCGGGCACGGGCTGCCGATCGCCGTGGGCACCGCGCTGGGGCTGCGCGCCCAGGGACTCGACGAGCCCCGGGTGTGGGTGCTGACCGGGGACGCCGAACTGGACGAGGGCAGCAACCACGAGGCGATCGCCTTCGCCGGGGCGGCCGGTCTGGAGCGACTGCACACCGTCGTCGTCGACAACGCCTCCGCCCGGCACGCCCGGCCCGGCGGGATCGCCGCCCGGTTCACGGCCGCGGGCTGGTCGACGGCGACCGTCGACGGCCGGGACCACGCGGCGCTGTACGCCGCCTTCACCGCGCCGCATCCGGGCCGCCCGCACATGGTGGTGGCCCAGGTCGAGCCGAAGTCCGTCTGAGCCCCGCCCCCGTGTCGCATGTCTTCTTGTGAAAGGACTACCGATGGACACCATGCGTGACCGTTTCGCCCCGGTCGTGACCGAGCTGCTGGACGAGGACCCGCGGGTCGCCGTGGTCCTCGCCGAGATCGGCGCGGACGGCTTCGTCGAGGCCGGGCGCCGGCATCCCGACCGGGTGATCAACGTGGGCATCCGGGAACAGCTCCTGGTCGGCGCCGCCGCGGGGCTGGCGCTGACCGGGCTGCGGCCCGTCGTGCACACCTTCGCCAGCTTCCTCGTGGAGCGGCCCTTCGAGCAGGTCAAACTGGACCTCGGCCATCAGGACGCCGGCGCGGTGCTGGTCAGCGCCGCCGCGTCCTTCGACTGGCCGGCCGGCGGGTTCACCCACATGGCACCCGGCGACGTGGCGCTGCTGGACACCCTGGACGGCTGGACCGTGCACGTGCCGGGGCATCCGGACGAGGCCGAGACGCTGCTGCGGCACGCGGTCGCCGCCGGGGACGACAAGGTGTACGTACGGCTGTCGGTGCGGTCGAACGCCGATGGGCTGCCGGTCGACGGCGGGCGGTTCCGCACCCTGCGCGAAGGCGGCTCCGGCGTCGTCGTCGCCGTCGGACCGGTGCTGGACGAGGTGCTCGCCGCCACGCAGGGCCTGGACGTCACCGTGCTGTACGCCACCACGGTCCGCCCCTTCGACGCCAGGACGCTGCGCCGGGCGGTCCGGGCGGCGCGGGCGGACGTGGTCCTGGTGGAGCCGTACCTCGCGGGCACCTCCACGGCGGCCGCGAACGACGCGCTGGCCGACGTACCGCACCGGGTGCTGGGGCTGGGAGTGGGGCGGCGGGAGCTGCGGCGCTACGGGCTGGCCGAGGAGCACACCGCGGCGCACGGTCTGGACGCCCGGTCGCTGCGGGAGCGGATCGGCGGCTTCCTCGGGGCGGCGGCGCGCGGCTGACCCCCGGAGCCGTCAGCCGGCGGGCGGCAGGCCGAGCCGGGGGTGGCTCTCCAGCAGGCCGGCCGGGGCGGCTTGGCGCCAGGAGTCGGCGAGGATGTCCCGCAGTTCGTCCTCGTCCTCCAGCGCGGCGAGCCGGACCCGCACCCAGGCGAACTGGGCCTCGTGCCCGGCGATCCAGAACTTCTCCGGCTCGGCCAGGGCGAGTTCGTCCCGTTCCTCCTTGGGGCAGCGCACGGCGGCGGACGTCTCGTCCTCGGGCAGCGTGGCGAACATCTTGCCCGCCACCCGGAAGGTCGGCATGCTCCAGGCGGTCTTCTCCGTGGTGTCCGGCAGGGACAGGGCGATACGGCGTACGTCTTCGGCGTCCGGCATGTCTGGCACCGTAGCCCGGGGCACTGACAGCCGGCCCCCGGCGGCGGCCCGCCGGGACACTGGTTTGCGCAGGACGCATACTCTTTTGCCCATGACGCAGGAAACCACCGGTGACCTCGATGGTCTGGTCAGGGCCCGGATCCGCGCGCTGCGCCTGGCGCAGGGCTGGTCGCTCGACGAACTGGCCGTCCGGGCCCGGCTCAGCCCCTCCACCCTCAGCCGGATCGAGACCGGCCGGCGGCGGCTCGCGCTGGACCAGCTCGTCACGCTCGCCCGCGCCCTGGACACCTCGCTCGACCAGCTGGTCGAGACCGCCGCCGACGACGTGATCTCCAGCCCCGTGAGCTACGCGGCCCACCAGCGGATGCAGTGGCGGGTGCGCGCCGATCCGGGGCTGACCGTGGTACGCCAGCGTCTGACGGACCCGCCGCCCGTCGGTCCGGCGGGGATGCGCGCGCATCCCGGCCGGGAGTGGCTCGTCGTCCTGGCCGGTACCGCGGTGCTGCTGCTGGGCGACCGGCGGCTCCGGGTGGAGACCAACCAGGCCGCCGAGTTCCCGACGATGCTCCCGCACGCCCTCGGCGCCGAGGGCGGGCCGTGCGACGTGCTGGGCATCTTCGACCGGGACGCCCGCCGGGGCCACGCCGACCGCGCGGCGCCGTGAGGTACGGGTTTCTTGCGCGACCGGCATGCGGGCGGCCGGTGTCTTGCCCTTCCGGGAAGCGGCCACGCGATACGCCGGTACTGCTCCTAGCGTGGCCGGCATGACACACACCACCCCGCCCACCGACCACCACCCGGCTCAGCACGCCGACCACCACGCAGACCACCACACCGGTCAGCACACGGGTCAGCACGCGGACCAGCACGCCGGCGACCAGGCGGAGATCCTCGACCTGGACGCCGAAGTGCTCGCCGAGCAGCTCGCCGACATCACCGCGTGGCTGCCCCGAACGGCCGCGCCCCGGCGGATCGTGGACCTGGGCTGCGGGACCGGGACCGGCACCTTCGCCCTGCTCCAGCGCTTCCCCGCGGCCGAGGTGACCGCCGTCGACGCCTCGGCCAAGCACCTGGACCGGCTGCGTGAGAAGGCCGCCGCGGCCGGTCTCGCCGACCGGGTGCGCACCGTCGAGGCCGACCTCGACACCGGCTGGCCGGACCTCGGCAGGCCCGAACTGGTCTGGGCGTCCGCCGCCCTGCACCACATGGCCGATCCGGACCGCACGCTGCGCCAGGTGCGCGAGACACTCGCGCCCGGCGGGCTGTTCGCCGTCGTCGAACTGGCCGGGTTCCCGAGGTTCCTGCCCCCGGATGCCCCCGCCGACCGGCCCGGTCTGGAGGAACGCTGTCACGCCGCGCTCGACCGGCACCACGCCGAGCACCTGTCGCACCGGGGCGCCGACTGGGGAGCGAAGCTCGGCGCCGCCGGCTTCACCGTCGAGGCCGAGCGCACCGTCACCGTGGACCTGCCGGGCAGTGCGGCGGTCGGCCGTTACGCGCTCAGCAGCCTGCGCCGGATCCGCGGCGGGGTGGCCGCCCTGCTGCCGGCCGAGGACCTGGCCGCCCTCGACCGGCTGCTCGACACCGGCGGTCCGCACAGCGTGCTGCGCCGCGCCGATCTGACGGTGCGTACCGAACGCATGGTGTGGGCGGCGCGGCGCGCCTCCTGAGCCGGGTTCAGCCGGGCGGCGCCACGTGCTTGAAGTACAGCGTGGTGGGCCGCAGGACACCGGACGGGCTCGCGGCGTAGTCGGGGATCTCGCCGGCCCGGGTCCAGCCCGCCGCGCGGTAGAGGCGTTCGGCGGGGCTGTCGGTCTCGGTGTCCAGGTGGAGCAGGGTGATGCCGGACGCGGCGGCGGCCCGTTCGGCGGTCTCCAGGAGGGTGCGGCCGAGACCCCGGCCGCGGGCCCGGCGGTGCACCATCAGCTTGACCAGTTCGGCGCGGTGGCGGCTGTTGGGCTTGTCCGGCAGGACGAGGCTCACGGTGCCGGTGACCGGTCCGCCCGGCCCGTCCGCTCCCTTCTCCCGTGCCGTCCATACGGCGAGGCTCCCGGCGGCCACCGCGTCGGCCCGGGACCGCCACCAGGACAGCGCCTCGGCCCGGTCCAGCGGGGCGAGGAAGCCGATCGAGGCCCCGCCGTGCACGGTGTCGGTCAGCAGGTCGGCCAGTTCCCCCGCGCACTCGGTGAGCCGGGCCGCGCCCAGCCGGGTCACCGTCATGGCGGCGGTCATGGCAGCACCACCGCCAGTACGTACCGGACGCCGTCGGGCCCCGGGCAGCGGAACCGCGTCGGCCCCCAGACCCGCAGCCGCAGACAGTCACCGGTCGCCAGGTGGTGCGCGGTGTCCTGCGCGGTCACCTCCAACTCCCCCGCCAGCACCCAGATGTGCTGCTCCAGACCGGGCACCGGCGGCCGGTCGTACGCCAGGTCGGCACCCGCGGCGAGCCGGCCCTCCACGAGTTCGCCGCGCAGCCCGGCGTGCGGCGGGGACACCGACCGGCGTACGAAACCGGCGGCGCGGTCGGTCCAGATCCGCTGGTCGGCGGCCCGGACCACGGGGGCGGGCCGGGCCTCGACCTCGCCGAGCAGCTGGGACATGGTGCGCCCGTGCACCGCGCACAGGCGGTTGAGCAGGGCGGCGGTGGGGCTGGTCTCGGCGCGTTCGGCGCGGGACAGGGTGGAGCGGCTCACCCCGGTGCGTTCGGCCAAATCGTCCAGCGACCAGCCGCGTTCGGCGCGCAGCTCGGCCAGCCGGGTGCCGAGCCGGACGTCCATCGGGTCCGGGGAACCACTGTCGCTCTGTCTCATATCCGGGACGCTATCCCTGATATGAGACAGCTGTGTTACGGGACGCTCACTCCTTGGCGGCCGTCTCCAGCGCGTCCAGCACCGTGCGGATCAGCGGGTGTTCCGCGGCGCCCCGGCGTACGGCCGCGAACACCCGGCGGGTGGGCGCGGTCCCGTCCAGGGGCTGGAAACCAGGCGCTCTCGCAGGCCGGCATCACCACGTCGTGGCAGGGGCATGGGTCAGCCGGATGCCGGGCGCGGTACGGGCCAGGCCGGTCAGCGCCGGCGCCACGACCTGGTCGATGCCGGTGGCGAACGAGGCAACGGTGCCGGTGCCGGCCTCGCCCGCGGCCCACGCGGCCAGTTCGGCCTCGGCGCGCTCCAGCCGGGCGAGGACGGCGTGGGTGTGACCGCCGGCCGGCCCGGGCCGCGTCGCCGGTCATCACCGGCGCGATGAGGTGTTCCCCGGGCAGCACGTCGAAGCCCGCCGCGGTCATCCGGCGGCGGAAGAGGGCGGTGTTCCCGGCGAGCCGGACCCGCAGGCCGTCGGCGAACTCCAGCAGGTCGAGGACCTTCAGGGAGGCGGCGGCGATGACCGGGGCGCGGGTGTTGGAGAACCGGTGCCGCGGCTTTCCTTCACGCGGCGCGGGAGCCTCACAGCGGCAGGCCGTCGGCCGCGCTCCGCTCGATCCGGCCCATCAGCTCCGCCGCCATCGCCTTGATGGTCGCGAGCCCCGCCTTCCCCCACGGTCTGGGCCGTACGTCGGCGGCGCTCACCGCGCCCAGTACCGTCCCGGTGCTGTCGATGAGCGGGGCGCCCAGGTAGGAGCGGATGCCGAAGGTGTCGACGACCGGGTTGCCCGCGAACCGCGGATAGTCGCGGACGTCCTCCAGGGCCAGCGCCCGGCGCCGGGCGGCCACATGCGGGCAGAAGCCGTGGTCGCGGGGCTGCACCCGGGCGAATTCGAGGACCCCGCCGTCGCCCGTCGACGCGGCCCGGGGGGCGTGCAGACCGGCGAACAACTGCCCGTTCTCCACCAGGAAGTTGACCATCGCGTACGGCGCGTCGGCCAGGTCCGCGAGCCGGCCCGCGAAGGCGTCGAGCGCGGGGTCGGGGCGCACCGCGAGACCGAGCAGCCGCAGTCGCCGTACCCGCGCGGGTGCCTCCCGGTCCTCGGGCGTGAGCAGCAGCCGTCCGGGCGGGCGCGGCGGGTCGTAGGTCATGGGCGGCTCCAGGGCGAGGGCTGTGGCGGGCCGGGCAGGCGGTCACATGTGGGCGCCGTGGCCCGTGGCGGGCTCCGGCGTGTGGGCGATGAGGTGGCGTACGAGGGTGAGCAGGGTCGCTACGCCGGAGCTGGAGATACGGGCGTCGCAGCGCACGATCGGAACCTCGGCGGGCAGGTCCATGGCGGTGCGTACCTCCTCGGTGTGGTAGCGGTGGGCGCCGTCGAACTCGTTGACGGCGACGATGAAGGCCAGGCCGCGCTGTTCGAAGAAGTCGATGGCGGCGAAGGACTCCTCCAGGCGCCGGGTGTCGGCGAGGACGACCGCGCCGAGCGCGCCCTCGCACAGCTCGTCCCACATGAACCAGAACCGTTCCTGGCCGGGCGTGCCGAACAGGTACAGCACGTGCCGCGGGTCGAGGGTGATGCGGCCGAAGTCCATGGCCACGGTGGTCTCGAGCTTGTTCTCGATCCCTTCCAGGTTGTCGGTCGCGGCGCTGACCGTGGTGAGCAGTTCCTCGGTACTGAGCGGCGCGATCTCGCTGACCGCGCCGACGAAGGTGGTCTTGCCCACCCCGAATCCGCCCGCCACCAGGATCTTCAGTGCGGTGGGGAACGGGTCGGCGCCGGACGCGCCGTACTCACAGCTGTCGTCGTAGTCCATCGAGCACTGCCTCCAGAAGGGCCCGGTCCGTGGGGTTGTGGTGGAACTCGGCGGGTGGCTTGGTGGTCAGCGCGCCGCAGTCGACGAGGTCCGACAGCAGCACCTTGGCGACCGCCACCGGCAGCCGCAGATGGGCGGACACCTCGGCGACCGGGACGGGCGCGCGGCACAGGTCCAGGGCCTGGGTGTGCTCCGGACCGAGGTAACCGAGGGGGGTGGCCCCGGTGGCCATCACCTGCGACATCAGGTCGAGGTCGATGGTGGGCCGGGTACGGCCGTTGCTGACCGTGAAGGGGCGCACGAGGCGCCCGGCCGCCTCGTCCACCCACGGCCCGTCGCCGGCCGTCACCACGCTCACGGCCTCATCGCCGGGGAAGCCGGGGAGACCGCGGCCTGAACGGTGTGCTGCCGGGGCGCGGTCACCAGGTAGGGGCGGACGCTCTTGACCAGCATCGCCATCTCGTAGCCGAGGACGGCCGCGTCGGCCTCGCGGCCGGCCAGCACGGCGAGACAGGTGCCGGAGCCGGCGGTGGTCACGAACAGCAGGGTCGAGTCGAGTTCGACGACGACCTGCCGTACGTCCCCGCCGTCGCCGAACCGGATCCCGGCGCTGCGGCCGAGGGAGTAGAGGCCGGAGGCCAGCGCGGCCATGTGGTCGGCGCTGTCGGCGTCGAGGCCGTGGACGGACTTCACCAGTCCGTCGCAGGACAGCAGCACCGCGCTGGACGTGTGCGGCACCCGCTGCACGAGGCCGCTCATCAGCCAGTCGAGGTCGGACACCTGTCCGGTGGGCGCATCGCTCGCCATGGTGGATCGACTCCTTGGGGTACGAAGATCTGCGCAAGCGCTGAGGGTGGGGGTGGAGGTGGAGGTGGCGGTGAGGGTGGGGGTGGGAGCGGGGTGGTGGGTGGTCATCCGGTCGGTGCGCTCCCGTCGGGACGGGTGCGGGGGTCGGTGCTGTCGGGGGCGGGCGCGGACCGGGCATCGGTGGTGCGGGCATCGATGGTGCGGGCATCGATGGTGCGGGCATTGATGGTGCGGGTGACGTCGCCGGTGTCGGCCGGGAACGGCTCCGGATGCCCCGGCTCCAGGCGCTGCTGGGCCTCGGCGAGGCCGATGCCGCGCTGGAAGGCGGCCATCAGGCCGGGATCGTGCCCGGCGACCTGGTCGGTGTCCTGGCGGGGTGCGGGCCCTTCGCGCAGTTGCGGCACCAGGTGTTCCTGGGCGCGACGGTGGGGCAGCCGGGGCTTGTCCATGGTGCCGCGCACGGCGGTGTGGCGCGGGACGGGCGGTGCGCTGGTGTGCTCGGCGACCAGCGGCCGGTCGTCGGGCCGGATGCCGGGCACCGCCTCGGCGGGGGTGGCCCGCACCGTCCCACGGGCACCGCGCACGGGCAGCGGCGGGGCCGTGCCGGTGCCGGTGCTGCGGGGAGCGGCTGGGGCGAGCCGGGGCCCGGGGGGCACGGGCGACGCCGGTACGGCGGCGGACGGGGCGGCAGACGGGGGCGGGAACGGGGACGGGGGCGGGACGGGAGACGCGGAGTCGGTGACCGGTGCGGGGCTGGTGGCCGTTCCGGAGCCGGCGGCCGATCCAGGTCCGGTGGCCGTTCCGGAGCCGGCGGCCGATCCGGGTCCGGTGACCGGTCGGTAGCCGGCAGCCGACCCGGGTCCGGTGACCGATGCGGCCCCGCCGGCAGGGACGGACGGGCCCGCAGACCCGGGTCCGGCCGTGGGCCGGGGCGGCGGCGGTACGGCCGCCGGACCGCCGCCGACGGTCGCCGGCGGCGCCGCCGTGTCCGGGGCCGAGGCGTCGGGGGCCGTCCCCAGCAGGGCCTGCGGCACGATCAGGACGGCCTGGACCCCGCCGTAGATGTTGGTCTGGAGGCGGACGCCGATGCCGTGCCGCTTGGCGAGCTGGGAGACGACGAACAGGCCGATGCGGCCGTCCGCCAGCAGCCGGGCGACGTTGACCTGGTCGGGGTCGGCGAGCAGGCCGTTCATCCGCTGCTGTTCGTCGACCGGCATGCCCAGGCCCCGGTCCTCGACCTCGACGGCGAGTCCGGCGGTGACCAGGTTGGCGCGCAGCAGCACCTGGGTGTCGGGGGCGGAGAACACCGTGGCGTTCTCCACCAGTTCGGCCAGCAGGTGGATCACGTCGGCGACGGCGTGGCCGCGCAGGGTGCCGTCGACCGGCGGGACCAGCCGGACCCGGGAGTACTGCTCGACCTCGGCGATGGCCGAGCGCAGCACCTCCGTCATGGAGACCGGGTGGCTCCACTGCCGACGGGAGACGGCGCCGCCGAGCACGGCGAGGTTCTCCGCGTGGCGGCGGATGCGGGTGGCCAGGTGGTCGACGTGGAAGAGGCCCTTGAGCAGGTCGGGGTCCTCCTGCTCGTTCTCCAGCTCGTCCAGGATGGAGATCTCCCGGTGCACCAGTGACTGGAGACGCCGGGCGAGGTTGACGAAGACCTCCAGTTTCTGTTCGCTGCCCGCCTGGCTGGAGAGCTGGGCGGCCCGGACGACGGCGCTGACGGCACCCTCGTGGGCGCGGGACAGGTCGGCGGCGAGCAGTTCGAAGTCGTCGGCGTCGTCCGGCGGTCCGCCGCGCGGTTTGCGCTGCGGCGGAGCCTCGCCGCGGCGCAGCGTCTCGACCAGGGTGCGCAGTTCCGCCTCGCCCCGGGCGGTGCTGCGGCGCAGTGCGCCCAGGCGTTCACCCACGGTTCGGGCGGCGCGGTCGGCGGCCACGGCGGCGATGACGACGGCGGCCACGGTGACGCAGAGGGCGCCGGTCAGCACGGCCCACAGCGCGGGCGCCGGGCGGATGGCGGTGGACCGGACGGTGAACAGGACGGCCGCCGAGGCGCTGAGGGCGACCGCGACGGGCGGCAGCACGGCGAGCCGGAGCAGCTGGGACCGTATGGGGGTCTCGGGCAGCACGGGCTCGGTGCGGGCGGCCGGCCGGCCGTGCCGGCCGCCTTCACGGCGGTCGGCGCGCACGGCCGGGGCGCGGAGGTGAGACATCGGTGTCCTCGGGTACGGGTCCGTGGGCGGACACTCACAGTAGTCGCGTGCGCATCAGGCGTGCTGGGCGGTTTGCCGAAATCCCCCGCAGATGGCCTTTAAAGCGCGAGACATCGATCGAGAACGATCAAATAGCAATCACCCTCGGTTACCGCACACCCCTCACTCGGTCCTTTTGCCCGCACATGGTTCGCCCGCCTCCCCGACATATATATGATTGCTATATGCATCAATCCGACGAGCAGCGCATCGAATGCGCGGCTCGGGGCCTCCTGCGAGGCATCGGACAGCTGGCACAGGCGCTCTTCCGCACCGGTGACTTCGGGCTGACCCGCAGCCAGGTGGCCGTGCTGGACGCGCTGGAGGACGGCCCCCGGCGGGTGACCGCGCTCGCCGCCTGCACCGGCATGGTCCAGCCGCGCGTGACCGTGGTCCTGCAGAGCCTCGAAGAGCGCGGCCTGGCCGCGCGCGAGCGCTCGGCGGCCGACCGGCGGGTGGTCCAGGCGTCCCTGACGCCGGCCGGGCGGGAGCTGCTGGAACAGGGACGCCGGCGGATGGCCGCCGCCCTGCTGCGGGGCCTCGACGCCGGTGTCGCGGACTCCGAACGCGCCGTGGGCGCCGCCCGGGACGCGCTCACCGTCCTGTCGGACGCGATGACCACGTCGAACACGACGGACTCGTCAAACACGACGGACTCGTCGAACATGACGGACCCGATGAACATGACGGACTCGATGGACAAGGATTCGGAGGCCACTTGAGCAGCCCAGGCACCGCGGCGTCGGACACGGCACCGGAAGCGATGCCCTCCGCGCCACCCCCCGCCACCCCCGCTCCCGCCCACCCGGCGGGCACCCTCGCGCCGCGCCGGGTGGGCGGCCCCCCGAGACGCTGGGACTGGGTGCTCGCGGCCGACCCCGGCCTCGGCCGGCTCCAAGCGGGCTGGCGCACCTTCGTCGCCATGGTGACCGCCCTGGCGACCGGCTACGGCATGGCCCGGGCCCTGGACCTGCCCGCGATGATCGGCATGATGGTCGGCGGGATGATGGGCCTGATGAGCGCCTTCGCCGTCGCCGAGAACACCTGGCAGCGACTGGCCCGCGCCATCCTGTGGATGCCGTTCCCCTACGCCGCGATCCTCTACCTGGCCGCCGAACTGCACGACGAGCGGGCGCTGGAGATCGGCCTGATGGTCGTCGCCCTCGCGCTGACCTTCTTCCTCGCCCGGTTCGGCCAGCTCTTCCTGCTCACCGGCATGATGCTGTTCAACGGCCTGATGGTCGGCATGATGGCGAACATCCCGGCGTCGATGTCGGGCCAGGCGTTCGTCGTCGCGCTGGTCGCCGCCGCCGCGGTCCTGGCGACCCGGCTGCTGCTGTGCTACCCGATGCCCCGCGAGGACCTGCTGCGCACCCAGCGCGCCTTCGTCGTGGAGGCCCGCCGGGTGGCGGACGCGGCCGTGGACGCCCTCGACCCCGACGCCGACCAGCAGCGGGCCGTGCGCCGGATGTCCCGCTCACTGCGCCGCCTCAACATCACCACCGTCACCATCGACGGCCGCCTCGCCCAGCCCGAGGTCGCCGCCGACCCCGACATGGCCGAGCTGCTGCACCGGCACCTCTTCGACGCCGAACTGGCACTGCGCGGCATCGGCCGCGCCGTCCAGGACCTGGCCGGCCGGGACGTACCCCCGCGGTTGCGCGAGGCGATGGCCGTCGGCTTCGTCCTGGCCCGGGACACGCCCCTCGGCAGTGCCCAGGGGCTGCACCCCGCGGCCGAGCACATCCGCCGCCAGGCCGACCACGTACTCCACCACGCCGCTCCCGGCGACCGGCAGGCGGAGACCGTCGAGTTGGCCCACCGCGTCGCCGGCCTCCTCGACTCGCTGGCCGGCTCCCTGTCCCAGTGGCTCGCCCTGGGCTGGAGCTCCCCCGCCGCCCCGGCGAAGGTTCCCTTCCAGCCGACCGTGGCCCTGGAGCGCGGCCTGCCGCCCGGCTCGGCGCCCGCCACCCGGCGGGTCCTCGCGGCGGGCGCGGACCGGAGCTGGCGCCGGATCGTCCCCTTCGTACGCGCTCCCCTGCACGCCGGGATCGCCGCCGCCATCGTCTGCCCGCTCACCGACGCCATCGACCCGCAGCGCTTCTACTGGGGCCTGGTCGGCGTGATGATCACATTGTTCGGCACCAACACCACGCACGAGCGGCTGCGCAAGTTCGGCCATCGCATGGCGGGCACCGTGATCGGCGCGGTGATCGGCATCGCCCTGCTCGGCGTGCTGGGCACCGGCCACGTCTACGCGACGCTCACCGTCATCGTGCTGGGCCTCACCTTCGGCGCCTGGGGAATGCAGCGCGCCTACGCCCTGTGGGTGGTCGGCCTGGTGGTCGCGCTGGTGCAGCTGTACGGCCTGACCACCCCGTACGACGGCATGGACCATCTGCTCGGCGAGCGGCTGCTCGACAACGGGCTCGGCATCCTGATCGCCACCGCCTGCGCCGCGCTGATCTTCCCGCTGTCCAGCCGGCGGATCACCCGGGAGGCGGAGCGCGGTTACGTCGCCGCCGTCGCCGACCTCGTCGCGCAGCTCGGCGAGCGCTGGCGGGACCCGGAGGCCCCGGTCCGGCTGCGTGGCGCCGCCCGCGCGGTGGACGCCGCCCTGTTGCAGGTGGTGAGTCTGGCCCGGCCGCTGGTGCGGATGCCGCTCGGGGTGCGCGGCCGGGCCGCGGACCACCGCACCGCGCTGCTGACCACGGCCACCGGGCACGCCCGGGCGCTGGCCTCGGCGGCCGACATCGACGTCGATCTGGCACCGCGGCAGGCCGAACGGTTCACGCTGGTCACCACGGCGCTGGCCGGCTCGCTGGGCGCGCTGGAACGCTCGCTGGCGGCGGGCGAGCCCGAGGGCACCTGGCAGCGGGTGGGGCCGCTGATCGGTGAACTGCGGGCGGAACTGGATCTGGCGCCGCCCGGCCCCCGGGCCACCCGGCTGCGCCGGGCGCTGCGCGAACTGGCCGCGCTGGACGAGACGTTGGCCGGGTACGCGGAGCGGTGCGGGCTCACCGTGCGCAGCGCCGCGCCCGGCGAGGTGGCGAGTTCGCCGATGGAACGCCGGGCGCGGGCGCTGGTGGCCGAGTGGGCGGTACGGCCCGCGGTACGGCACACGGCCGCCGCCGTCGCCCCGGCGGAACCCGGACCGCGCACCCCGGCCGGGACGGCGCC